>JAAZKX010000065.1 GCA_012799605.1 Bacillota bacterium
CTTTAAAAATATTGCTAAAGCCCCAACATATGCGGCTACCGGATAATGCTTATACGGTAGCCATGCCGGTACTGAGATTATAGTAAACAATGCATTAAAACCAACACTTTGACTAGAATCGAGCGGCATCTTGGTGATTTTTATGGTCCAACAGCAACAAAAGCCGCAGGCTGTAGCCTGTGGCTTTTGTGGTAATCTATGTAATTACATATAGTTAACGTGCCTGGTGGGCCATCGGCGATTCGAACGCCGGACTCCCTGATTAAAAGTCAGGTGCTCTGCCATCTGAGCTAATGGCCCACTCGACGTCAATATCTTATAATAAATCTGCTTGCATGTCAACTGGGTATTGGTACCTCAGCTTTAATGTTCGCGGTCTTGAATCGCCCGGGCACAGACTAAACCGCAAGCTGACGCTTGGATCAAGCTACGCGAAACCCCGGCCCCGTCACCGGCAGCAAAAAGGTTTTCGATTCCGGTCTCCAGCTCAGGTGATAGTTCTAATCTTGAAGAGAAGAATTTGACCTCTATACCATAAAGAAGGGTATGACGCGAATAAACGCCCGGGGCAACTACGTCCAAAGCTTTTAGCATCTCGACGATGCTGACCATGTGGCGATAGGGCAAAACTAAGCTTAAATCACCCGGAGTGGCTGCTTTTAGGGTAGGTTCTACCATACCACGACGCAGGCGTTCTTCAGTGCTGCGCCGGCCGGACAGAAAATCCCCTAGCCGCTGTACTAAAACCCCATCGCCTAATAGATTGGCCAAACCGGCTATATATTTTCCGTAGGAAATCGGTTCCTTAAATGGCTTGGTAAACGTTTTGCTGACCAAGATCGCGAAATTAGTATTTTCGGTTTGTTTTTCAGAATAAGAATGACCGTTTACCGTAAGTAAGCCGCTATTGTTCTCCAGTACCACTTCGCCAAACGGATTCATACAGAAAGTGCGAACCCGGTCGTCAAACGCTTTGGAGAAAAAAATAAATTTGGATTCATAGACTACATCGGTCAAATGCTCCATGATTACCCCAGGAACTTCAACCCGCACCCCAATATCCACTGGGTTTACTTCCATTTCTAAACCCAGGCGAGTTGCTTCTTTTGAAAACCAATCAGATCCATCGCGCCCCGGGGCCACAATTATATAACGAGCAGTCAAAGTTTCTCCCCGTTCCGTTTCTACCCCAATGACTCGGCCATCAGCCACCAGAATTTTCTGCACCGGGGTTCTAAACCTTATCTCTACCCGCTCGCCGATCCGGTCACGCATATCACGTAAAATAGCAAAACATTGTTCTGTGCCTAAATGACGAATCTGTGCTGGTACCAGATTAAGGTCTGCTTTGGCTGCTTGACGTTGGATTTTTTTTATCTGTTCATCGTCAGTGCCAAAAACATGTTCTGGCGCCCCATATCGCAAATAAACATTATCCACATTCTTTATCAGGTTGGCAACCCGGCTCCGTTCCATAAATTCATCCAGCCAACCGCCAAACTCCGTGGTTAAGGTAAGTTTTCCGTCGCTAAAGGCCCCGGCCCCGCCCCAACCGGATACTATCGAGCAGGGATTACAGCGGGCACAAATGCCTCGGCTTTTCATAGGGCAACTGCGGTCTGAAATATCCGGCCCTTTTTCCAGCATCAGAATTTTTAAATCAGTAGCAGCACCAAGCTCCAAAGCAGCGAAAATACCCGCTGGGCCTGCTCCCACTATAATTACATCGTAGTTTGGCTGCACACGATCACTCCTTCACTTGGGTTGGGACCGGCAGTCCCGCATCCGGGTTAAAGCAGTCGAGGGCGGCTAGCAGTGCGGTCATCCAGTTAATCATCCTGCCGCCTCGTTTGGTCGGCTATCCTTTTGCGGTAATTTTCCCCATCAACCTGCACTAAGTCACCGCACATTTCTAGCAAGCGGTCTACTACCTTTTGCCCTAGACGTTCTTTGACCCAACCTACCATCTTGCTGCAGGTGATTACCAAAGGTTTTTCCGCTTCATAGCGCATATTGATCAGCTCATAAATTTTACCCTTTTCCCAATCAGAATATTGATCTAGGGCCGAAATGTCATCCAGCACTAAAAGATCCACATTTTTAAGTGAGCCCAACACTTGCCATTCTGTCTTTGTTTCAGTATGGTAGGTCGCCCGGATATCGCTCAGCAGTTCTATAGTGACCACAAATGCAGCCGTATATCCTTGGCTGACGACATCCCGTACGATTGCCGCCGCCAGATGTGTTTTGCCTCGCCCGGTATCCCCAACTAAAAATAGGCTACGGCCATTTTGGCGGTGGGATGCAAAATTTTGGGCATAGGACCTAGCCGCTTTGTAGGCCGGACGGTTTAATTTGGTAACATTAAAGTTTTCAAAAGTGCGACTTAGAAATTTTTTTCTCAGGCCGGTTGCTACCAACCCTGCTTGCAGTTTTTTTCGCCTGGCCTCTTGTTGCCTTTTGGCCACACAAGCACAGGGAGAGACCACAATAGATCCGTCTTGCTCCTGATAGAGTTTTCCTAGATCCAAACAGTGGCGGCAATAATAGCTACCCGGCGGATAATAGCGCCAATAACTATCTTTACCGGCTGAAAACCGGACATGATGGCCGGGACGGGGATCAGGAGTCTTACCGGACTGCCAGGCCCACCGTTCCCGTTTGATTTGTTCCACCCGGGATTGAATATCTTTTTTATTCATCTCCCAGGGTAGAGGGCCGGTAGAATCGGTAATATTCGTCGTCGCGGACGTCAAAAGGCCGGTCAGTTTTTCCATAGTAACCAAACTCCTTCAGCAGCTCGCTCTCTATCGGCGGGTCGGCGGCGGCCAGACGTCTTAACGCCCATTGAGGCACACCGCATTCCCGCCAGTTGAAAAACAAGTTTTCTACATAACGTACCGAGCGGACATCACGCAGCAAAGCATAGTAAATGGCTAAGATCAGCATTTTGAACTCCCGCTCGTTGGTCGCTTCGGAAGGTAGGCTGTACAGCCGCTCGTACCACAGAGGGCTAAGCCGGCCCAGCTTCTCGGTCACAAACCGGGAAATCAGCTGCACTGCTTGCTTCTCAAGCTTATGCATAGGCATCACCTCGCTTGGCAGCACCCGGTTAAAATTTATATTAATCCGGTACCAGATCTAAGGCCAGATCATGGAACATCGTATAGTCGGATAAAAAGGCTAGCTTTACATCGCCAGTCGGCCCATTGCGCTGTTTAGCTATAACTATTTCAGCCACACCTTTTTGATCGGAATCCGGATCATAGTATTCATCTCGGTAGATAAAGGCCACTAAATCCGCATCCTGCTCGATCGCCCCCGATTCCCTTAGGTCGGATAACACCGGGCGTTTGTTTTGCCGCTGTTCCACTGCCCGGGACAACTGGGATAAAGCAATCACCGGACACTTTACTTCGCGGGCCAACGCTTTTAGCGAACGCGATATTTCGCTAATTTCCTGCTGGCGGCTATCGCCGCGGGTATGGCCGGTAATAAGCTGTAGATAATCTATAATAACTAATCCCGGGCCATGCTCCTGGACTAAGCGCCGGGTTTTGGCCCTGATTTCCATAGCCGTTAAAACAGGGCTGTCATCAATAAAAATAGGCACATCTGATAATTTAGCCATAGCCTGAACTAGCCGGGGCCAATCTTCCTCATCCAGATCCCCGGTTCTCAATTTTTGCCCAGGGATGCGGGCTTCTGTTGACAGCAGGCGCTGTACCAGCTGCTCCTTGGACATCTCTAAGCTAAACAAAGCCACCGGCTTTCCCTGCTCAACCGCTACATGCTGGGCAATATTTAGACATAAGCTTGTTTTACCCATAGACGGCCGGCCGGCTACTACAATAAAATCGGATGGCTGCAAGCCGCTGGTGAGGCGATCCAAATCTCGAAATCCAGTCGGGATTCCCGGAATTGCTCCCCGGTGTTGATATAAGTATTCAATCCGGTCAAAAGCCTCCACCAGCGCATCACGAATCGGATAAAAATCTTGTCCGCTGCGCCTTTGTGCTACTTCTAAAATAGCGGTTTCCGCCTGGTCCAAAATAGCAGCGGCTTCATCACCGGCAGCATAGCTTTTTTCAATAATCCGGTTTGCCTCGCGGATAAGCTGACGCAATAACGACTTTTCACTGACAATACGGGCATAATACTCCACATTAGCTGTGCTAGGAACTGCCGAAGCCAAGTCAGATAAATAACCTACCCCGCCGACAAGTTCAAGCTTGCCGTTTTGGTTTAGAGCCTCACTGACGGTAACTAAATCACAAGCAACTCCGCGGTTGGATAAATCCATCATGGTTTCATATATCTGCCGGTGATTATCTTGGTAAAAATCCTCCCCCCGAAGAATTTCGACCGCAGTTATCACCGCTTCAGCATCTAAAAGCATTGAGCCCAACACCGATTGTTCCGCCTCGATATTACAAGGTGGTATACGATCAGTCAGACCAAGGGCCATATTGGTTTCTCTCTCCCCAGACTTTATTCGGACACCAGTCGGATGATGAGCTCGGCTGTTATGTCAGGAAACAAACGAATAGTAAGATTATGATCACCCAATGATTTTAGCGGTTCTTTGATTTCAATCCGCCGCTTATCCACAGCTACCCGCAGTTGTTTGTTGATGGCACTGGCAATATCCTGATTGGTAACCGAGCCAAACAGGCGTCCCCCTTCGCCGGCCCGGGCCATAATGGTCACCGTCTGGCCCGATAACTTCTCGGCCAGAGCTCGGGCCTCTTGTTCGGCTCGGGCTCTTTTAGCTGCTTCGGCCCGGCGACGCTGTTTTACTTCCTTCAAGCTGCCGGCAGTAGCCTCTTTGGCCAAACCACGCGGTAACAAATAATTGCGAGCATAGCCGCGGCTCACCTCAACTACATCACCCTGCTTACCCAGCCGTTCGACATCTTGCTCTAAAATCACTTTCATTTGGCTTCACCTTCCTCTGTTAGATAGTCATTTAGTACCTGCTCAAGTTTGTCTTTGGCTGTAGCCAATGATAAACCTCTAAGCTGCGCCCCGGCAATATTTAAATGGCCGCCGCCGCCTAGTTTTTCCATCAGTATTTGCACATTTACGTCCCCTAATGAACGAGCACTTACAGCTGCTCCGTCTTTGATTGAATATAGAACAAAAGAAGCTCTAACCCCTTCTATATGGAGTAGTTCGTTAGCTACCTGCGCCGCCAAAAGTTGATTGTCTTTGGCGCCATCATCGTTGACCATAGTCATGGCTATGCCGCCGGGCAGCAAAGCAGTTGCTTCTATCACCTGAGCTCGCCGGATAAAGGTCCCCCAACTATCTTGGAACAGCCTTTGGATCAGACGGGCATCAGCTCCACTTCGCCTGAGATAAGCCGCAGCCTCAAACGTACGCACGCCAGTTTGAAAGGCAAAATTCTTTGTATCTACGGTAATACCAGCCAGCAGGGCGGTAGCCTCCAATGAAGTGATCTGTACACCGTCGAGATACTGCAATATTTCCGTTACCAGCTCCGAGGTCGAGGAGGCATAGCTTTCCAGATAAATTAAAGTGGGGTCAGAAATAAATTCTTCAGCTCGGCGATGATGGTCGATGACAACTATCTTTCGGGTCCGCTTTAAAAGGCGTGGTGCCACTACCAATGAGGGTTTATGGGTATCCACCACAATTAACAATGTTTTATCGGAAACCAGCTGTGTTGCTACCCCAGGTTCAACAAAGATTTCCCGGTATGTTTCATGCTCATGTAGATAATTATACACAATCTCAATGGCCGGGGTGACCTTATCTAGTACAACATAGCCTGCCTTGCCAAAAGCACGGGCCGCGCGGGCTAAAGCTACTGCCGCGCCCAAAGAATCAGCATCAGCACTAGCATGGCCCATGACCACAACCCGATCAGCAGCAGCGATAAGTTCTTTTAACGCTTGGGCTATAACCCGGGCCCGTACTTTAGTTCGCTTTTCAGGGGCCATAGTTTTGCCACCATAATAGGTAAAATCATGCGCAGTTTTTATAACAACCTGATCCCCGCCGCGGCCTAGGGCCAAATCCAGCGCCAGCCGGGCATAACTTGATAACTCAGCCAGGTTGTCGGCTTCAGCCCCGAGGCCAATGCTGATGGTAACGGGAATAATGTTGCCGAAATCGATTTCTTTGACCCGATCCAACAAGTCAAATTTATTTTCCTGGTTTTGGGCCAAGCCCCGTCCATTTAGCACCAATATGTAACGGTCCGGAGCATAACGGTGTATATAGGCATCCGCATTTTGGGCCCAATCAGTAAGAAGTTTGTCGATGGCCCCCTTTAGCAGGGGCTGCTGTGATTCTGGCGTCCGGGCCAGGACCTCCTCATAATTGTCCACCTGTAGCAAACCCAGAACCGGGGATTGCTCCTTGACTGCCTGCTGTAATTGCTTTATTTCACCTCGGTCAAGAAGATACAGCGCTTGAATCAGTCCTGCAAAAGTATCATATTGTTCGCAAATCACCTCATATGGCGTCCCGTTCACCTCGATAAACTGTCCGGTTTTATTTTGAGGCCCTACTGGCAGACCGTCGGGAAATTTGCGCCCCCGTTGCAACTTAGGAAACAACGCCGCAAATGGTTTGTTAGCCAACAGTAGCCGCCCGGTTTTGCTGATCAAAGCTATAGGTACGGGGGAACGAAGCAGAGCTTTTCTAGCAATACCCTCGCTCTCGCCTTCAGTTACTAAATCAGACATCGCAGTTGGCTGTGGAGGTAAGCCCTGGTGCCGCAGCTCGTGCCATAGCAAGCCAACAGTAATGGCTGCCCCCAGCAGCGCCAAGGACAGGTTGTAGCGCCCCAGCATTACAAGCAGAATCGCTTGCAAGATCAACCTGCGGTAAAAACCCCCTGCGGCTTGGCCCGAAGGGTTTTGGGAGACCATAATTATCTCTCCTTATGAACCGAGACGACGAAAATCAAAAAATAGATCCAGTAAACCGACAAAAAACAGTATCTGCCCGAGCACAGGAGTAATAAAGGCGAGCGCAACTGCCAATATCTTTAAACCCTTAGACAGCCGGTATTCCTCCATAAAATGCCAGGCAACAGCCAATCCATGTATTAACAGAGCGAGCTGAAAAATGGCTTGAATATTAATCCCGATATGGCGCAAAACCTCATAGGCAGTCTGATCAGATATTACAATGAGAGCTATCCCGGCCAAATAACCCAAGGCAGCCGTTCGCGGTAGCCGCCAGCTGGCAAATGGCGGAAACCCGGGATATGCCACCCCCAGACGGGCCAAGATCGACCGGGATAATAAAAAGTTAACCACAGCTAAAACAACACTGCCGGCCACCATAGCCATCGGCATCAGATAGCGAATCATACTTAGGCTCTGACCTAAGGTGGCTTCCATTTGCGCGATGGTATCAGGGTTTATTCCCAGCCGTTCATACAAGCTGATGGTCGATTCCAGCGAATCTTGATAAATACTAAAATAACTCTCCCAGGGATTAATCCCCATCACAAACAAAGAAAGGCTAAATAGTAGTAGAAAAGAAACCAGCAGCGCAATCGTCCCCAGGCCTACCACTTTTAGCGGCGTAAGGCGATGTCGCATAGCTGTTCCCAAGACCAGCCCTAAAACGCCTAAGCCCAAGAACATATGTATCGCTACCAAAGGGCCAGCCAAAATAGCTACTATGATCCCAGCTACAAAAGTGGCCAGAATCGACAACCGTAAGTCGTGGCGGACACCCAATAGCACAATGGGAATGGGCCAAAGAACACTGGTGATCAGCCCCAGCATAGGAAGGTAAAGAGTTGCCAAACAAAAAACTACCGTAAGAGCAGACAAAAAAGCTGCTTCAACCAAGGAACGCGTTGGTTTTTTAGGGGCCACTTATTTCACCTCTTATTCAAGTACTCCTTTAGCGCCGTCAAATCTCCATACCATACCTCTAGCTCATGTCCATCAGCGATGCTCTGCTGCACCATGTGGGAAAGTTTGTTAGCCAAAGTTTCAAACCCGATCCCCAATCGGCCCCCCAAAAGGTAGACAATCAATATGACTTGAGCTAGAGCATCAGCAATAATATCATCCCGGTTTTTGGTCAGCGCCCTAAAAACCAAAGTAACAGCCCCCAAAAGTTCTGTCTTTAACCACTCGATGGCGCGCAGGCTTTTGGTGATATCAAGTTCTGTGCCCCGAGGTTTCATGGCGCTACCCCCTAGTTAGAATCCAGCCTCTACTGTATTCTGTCTGCCCGGCTGGAAATCCTTCCGGTGGCCAACGGGCAAAAAAGGCGCCCCTGGGCGCCTTTGATTATTCTGTGCTAAACGGTAACAGTGCCATGGCGCGGGCGCGTTTGATAGCTACTGTAAGCTGGCGCTGGTGCCGGGCACAATTGCCGGTGATACGTCGGGGTAAAATTTTAGCCCGCTCGGTAATATACCGTCTGAGCCGAGCTATATCTTTGTAGTCGATGTTATCAACCTTGTCAACACAAAAACTACATACACGCTTCCTACCCCGCCGCCGATCATAGCGTGCCATTTTCTTTTTCCCTCCTTATATTTTCTTCGTTAGAAGGGAACATCGTCCGGGTTGTAAGCTACTTCAGTGCCAAATTCAGCCTCGCTTTCGCCGACAGTACCCGCCGAATCGCTTCGGTCTCTAGGCCAATCCAAAAACCGTACATTTTCAGCCACTACTTCCGCCACTCGCCGTCTTTGCCCATCCTGAGTTTCATAGGAACGTATTTGCAGCCGGCCCTCCACGGCTACCAACCGGCCTTTGCCAAGATTGTTGGCACAGACCTCGGCTAATTTACGCCAAACTACGATATCGATGAAATCAGTTTCGCGCTCCCCCAGCTGATTGGTAAACGGACGGTCCACTGCCAGAGTAAAACGGCCAACAGGAATACCGGAAGCGGTATAGCGCAATTCAGGATCACGAGTAAGCCGGCCAATAAGAATAACCTTATTAAACATCCTTCACTCCCGCCCCCTTTTTTTCGTTTGCAGAAGATTCCAGGATCTCGCGTTTCACAATCAAATGGCGAAGCACTTTTTCATTGATTCTGAGCACCCGGTCAAGTTCCTTCACAGCTTCCGCCGGAGCCTCAAAGTGCATCAGGGTATAGTACCCTTCCCGCCACTTTTTGATCTCGTAGGCCAGACGCCGTTTGCCCCAAACATCGAGTTTTTCGATTTTGCCACCCTGGTCAGTAATAATCGCAGACAGCCGTTCGTTTGCGGCCTCATATTCTTCGTCTTCTAGGTCAGGAACAAGCGTGTACATCAATTCATAACTGGCCACGTATTCACCTCCTCCCTTCGGACTACAGGGCTAAACCCTGCGGCTCTGTTTCGCCCAGAGCAGGGAGATAGTGCCAAAGCACCACCACGATCGGATTATATCACAGGCCTGGTCACTGGTCAAAGTGTATCTTTATCCGGCTCAACAATGGCTTTAACCGCCCGCTCGAATTTAGATCGCGGCAGCATCACCCGCCGGCTACAGCCGCAGCATTTAATTCTAAAATCTGCCCCGACCCGGATAACTTCCCATTGGTCGCTGCCGCAAGGATGCGTCTTTTTCAGGCGCACAATATCGCCCACCTGAAATTCCATAATCGATGGTGACCCCCTTCAGTTCGGCTCCATAGTCACAGTTTGAACAGCACGCGGATAGGGCGGTAAAATACCAGCCTGATCCAGGGCCAGTTTAGCCCGCCGGCGCAGCTCGCGTTCTATTTTCCATTCAGCCATGGGCTCAGTCCGGGCCCAAATAGAAAAGGTAACACGGGCGTTCCCTAGATCGGTAATACCAAGTAGCGATGGCCCATCGATGATTTCTGCCAGTTCAATTTTGGCCTCGGCCGCCATCTGTTGCAGCGCCTTTTCCGCAGCCAGAAGATCGGCCTCATAAGATACAGCCACTTGAATCAAAGCCCGGCGGGGCCCCCGGCTTCTGTTGGTCACGCGACCGATTTCTCCATTAGGAATTGTGTGCAGATCTCCAGAAAAATCGCGCAGGCGGGTCGTCCTTAACCCTACACTTTCCACGATCCCGTCTTCCCCGGCCACGTTTACATAATCACCGATACCATACTGATCTTCGAGTAAAATAAAAAACCCGGTCATTACGTCGCGGACAAGATTCTGAGCCCCAAAACCTACAGCCAAACCAACAATACCAGCCCCGGCAATGAGCGATGTTATCGGCACCCCCGCTGCATCCAACACCACCAGGGCACCGATGAAAAAAACGGTGTAACGTAAAATACTGTTCAGAAGCGACTGCATAGTCTGCAACCGGCGATTATCCGCGGGCACTCCTTTTTTCTCCGGCATTTGTCGTAAAGTTCGTTCGATAAACGATTGCCCTAGCCGGAGAATTAGTTTTCCCCCGACCAGGACTACTGCCAAAGCGATAAGAAAGCGGCCTCCGTGCATAAATAAATTTGTCCACCATCCCAATACCAATCCAGATGACCAACCCGGGCGCAACCCCTCCAGCATGTTTATCCCCCTAAGCGATAGAAATCACTTTATCGGCCGCCAGCAGTTTTTCTACAATGCTAAACATATTGGAGATATCCCCGACCTCAAGCTCATCTTTAAGGTTCAGATAATCCAAACAGGTTCCACAGGCCAAAATCTCCACTCCAAGGTGAAGCAAGGTTCTTAAACTGCCGACAACATCCGATCCGGCACACGCCAACCGAACAGCTCCATTCATTAATATTACTGTACCCGGCAGCGGCGAACATTCAGTCAGGGCATAAAAGAACGACTTCATCAAAGCCTCTCCCAGTTCTTCTTCTGGGCGGCCAATTTTATCCCCCAGCACCAACACCGCTACCCGATCTCCAGAAGGTTCCGGTAAAGTTGCAGCCTTATCCTTAATCTCCGGCTCGGTTACCGTTACACCGCCGCCTTTTAGAATACTCATAATAAAATCCGTTCCTTCAGCAACAACGTTCACCGGTAGATCCAGACTTTGCGCCAATTTTATCACATTGTCACGCGCTATCGGGTTGTCTACAATGGTGATAACTTTACCGGCTGCCAGTTTTTCAATTGCCCGTTTGGTTTTTACCACCGGTAGCGGGCAAGCCAACCCTCTGGCATCTACCCGCACTTCCTCCGTCCCAAAAGTAGTACCCTTTCCCATTACATTAGCCCCCTATAGCACTTCTAGCAACGGTTCGCCTTCTGTCACCGCCACTACCTCACCAATGGACGCAGCTTCAATTCCCCGCTTGGCCAAGGCTTCTTGTAATTTGCGACTGCACCCGGACGGTACGGCCAATAGCAGACCACCGCTCGTTTCAGGCCCAAATAATAAATCTGAACTATGTTCGGGCAGTTTTGGTGGCAATGCCACCTTACCTGTCAGATGGTCGCGGTTACGATAGGTACCGGCCGGTATCAAACCTTGCCGGGCCAAATCTACAGCCCCAGAAAACGCGGGCACGGCATCGGCGTAGATGCGTAGCTTAACCTCGCTAGCCGCTGCCAACTCGTAGGCATGCCCTAATAAACCGAATCCTGTTATATCGGTACAGGCTGAAATTCCCACTTCACGTGCTGTTGCCGCTGCAGCAGCGTTGAGGGTAGCCATACTCTCGCAGACCGGGGCAAATTCGGCCGCAGAAACAAAATCAACCTTATAAGCTGTCAGGAAAAGGCTGGTTCCAATAGGTTTAGTCAGTAGCAGCACATCACCGGGTAAAGCACCACCATTGGTCCAAACTTCGTCAGGATGCACTGTTCCCACCACAGACAGGCCATACTTGGGCTCATTATCGTCCAAGCTGTGTCCACCTACCAATAGAGCCTCCGCCTCTTTCACTTTGTCAGCGCCGCCGCGAAGAATATCGCGCAAAATCCCCGGATCAAGACAAGAAGGAAAGCAAACAATATTTAACGCCAGCAGTGGCCGGCCACCCATGGCATAAACATCACTGAGAGCATTAGTGGCAGCGATCTGCCCATATACAAAAGGATCGTCCACTACCGGAGTAAAAAAATCAACAGTCTGAATTAAAGCCAGATCCGGTTTTAACTGATAGACAGCAGCATCGTCACTGAGTTCATGCCCTACCAGCAAACAGGGATCCGACTGCAAAGGTAAATCCCGCAGGACCTGCGAGAGGGTCTCCGGACCCAATTTGGCCCCTCAGCCAGCCGCTGCAGTCAGCTCGGTCAACCGCACCGGTTCGTCCATGCACATCGTTCCCCCTTAAAGCATCTAAGCTATAGCACAAGTAAAAGGTTTAAGCTGAAAATTGCTAACAAAATTTTGAAATTCTTCCTGAGCACGGTTGGGCATAGCCTGGCGGTGAACAATAAGATAAAGATCTCGTTTGAGATTCAAATCCTTGACCTTGATTTTACGCACTTGACCTAAAGCCAATGCTCTGTCCGCAGCCCAAGATGAGACGACAGAGATACCCAAATTAGCCTCTACTGCCGTAAGAATTGCTTCGGTACTGCCAAGTTCCATTACAACGTGTAAAAAACTTTCGTTTAACCCATGTTCCTTCAGTTGGTCAACAAAGACCTGGCGTGTGCCCGACCCTTGTTCACGCAAAATAAAATCTTCTTCACTTAAATCATTAACACAAACTGTAAATCCGGATGGCCAGCGATGATTTTGAGGTACAATCAGAATCAGCTCTTCCTCTAACACTTTGGTAGCCACTAATTGAGGCCGGTTGTCGATCGCGCCTACTATGCCCAGATCAACACATTGATCGCTAACTTTGCGGCGAATTTCATCTGATCCGCCGATTTCAAGGCTTATCTTCACCTTTGGGTACCGGTCACGAAAAGCACCAATAAGAAAAGGTAAAATATACTCCCCGGGGACTGTACTGGCCCCCACCCGCAGCGAACCCCGCACCTTTTGCGTCATTTCATTGATTTGATATTCAGTGCGCGCCAGCCCGGCTAATGCCTTTTGAGCAAAATCCAACACCAGCCGGCCTTCCTCCGTGAGTTCAGCCTTACGACGGCTGGAGCGGTTCACTAACCGGGCCCCAAAATGTTCCTCCAGCGAATGAATTTGAAAACTAACCGCCGGTTGAGTAAGATGTAATTTTTCCGCCGCTAAAGAAAAACTTTTACACTGAGCCAACTCCTTTAGGGTGCGTAATTGGTTAATATTCACTGGCCAGCACCTCTTATAAAAATTATAGTACAAGCTATAAGTTATTTTTCGACATCTACGGGCAAATACCTGCCGTAAACAAAAGAAAGAGCCTATAGTGACCTACGCTCCAGCTGCTTAAGATCCCTACGCCACTCGCAAGCAGCTGCACAACCTTAAGCAACCTTAGCTCGACCGACAGCAGCGCCTTAGGAGCCCGGCTTGCTGCAAGACCCCCAGCTAAAAAAGCCTGCGGTACCACTGCCGCTCTTAGCTCGACCAAATAACATCCCGGCCGCTCCCGGACCCAAGAGAACGTAAGAGACGCTAGCTGGTCTTCCCGCCGGCCATTGCCGGGCTGGCACCCGACAACAACCTTTGGCCGACCACAGCAAAGGCCTCCCCCTACTGCAGTCTGGGCTCAGCCACTATAGACCCTTCACCTTTATTATCCCCTGTTCCTAATTATGCCATACAAAAAAAATTTGGGCCCTAAGGCCCAGATCTATAAATATGAAAAAGGGGGTATAGGATAGCTTAGCGATAGTATAGCATCCGGTCATTATAAACCTATGTCAGGCCTGTTACAAACGCATTAATGTTACTGGCTGAACACATACTAGCAGTAAATACTTCCTTATCCGGAGGCGACAGTATGAATCAAGGGCAAAAAACACCAACGTTCAGCGATGAACTCAAGGCTTTGGAACACCAAATTTCCCAAGAAGAACTGGCAATCCAAAAACTTAAGACCTACCAACATCAGGTGCAGGATGCCGATCTTAAAAAAATAATCGGCTCTATGAAAGAAAAGCACCAAGAACACTATAGCACCCTTATGCGCCATTTTAAAGCCAGATCGATGCAGTAAGAAACGAAAGGAGCAATAGCATGGCCCACGAATCCGCGCCAGAGTTTGAACAAGAAATCATGGCCGATTGTCTTACCATGCAAAAAGAGCTGGCTTCTTCATATAATACAGCTGCTTTAGAAACCAGCGACGACACTTTAAAATCGGTCCTGATCAACATACTCACCCAAGAGCACCAGCTTCATTCAGCAGTGCGTACCGCCATAGATAGGCGAAAAGATAAAAACCGCGAGGTCTAAGCCGAGCCCAGGGCCATAAGCAGTTGCTTTTTAAGCTCTGCTATTATCTCTGATACCGACTGCAGCTTGTTGGCCCGCCAGGCATTGACCCCGGCGAAAGCAAAGCCGTGCCCCATATTGCCCCGTCGGGCCTGAATCAAGGCTTCAGCGATGCAATATGGTGCCTCGGCAGGATTACAGGGTCGAAGACAATTGTAAACACAGCGTATCGGTTTACGCTCTCCAGCCGCCACCCGAGCCAAAAAACCGTTTTTGATCGCCCGTCCGATCATTCCAACTGGGCTTTTAATAAGTACAATATCGTCCGGCTGCGCATCTAAATAGGCTTTTTTAAACGCCAATGAAGCATCACATTCATGGGTAGGCACAAACCTGGTCGCCATCTGAACCCCCATAGCCCCCAGCTTAAACATACGGGCCATATCTTGACCGGTCCAAAGACCACCGGCAGCAATAACGGGGATAGGGCGCTGACTTTTATCTTCAAATGGTTCTATCGCTGCGACCGTAGCCGGGACCAGCTTCTCCAAGGAATAAGCATCCGGCTGCCGTAACTCTTGCTCGCTAAAGCCCAAGTGTCCACCGGCTTCCGGCCCTTCCAGAACAATAGCATCCGGATAGCGACCATGCTTGCGCCCCCAATGCTTACAAATTAGTGCAGCTGCCCGAGGCGAAGATACAATAGGGGCCAGTTTTACCCGGTAATTTTTGGCCAAGGCTGGCAACTGAAGCGGCAACCCAGCCCCGGAGAAGATAATATCGATACCAGCCTCTATAACTGTCTGTACAGTTGCGGCAAAATCATTGATGGCCACCATAATATTAACCCCCAGCACCCCGCTGGGGCTCAGTTGTCTGGCTTTTTTTATCTGTTCGGCCAAGGCTTCGAGGTTAGCCTGTCGTTTGTTCGAGCGATAATCAGGCCGGTAAAATCCAGCCTCTACCCCGGATATTACCCCTACGCCACCGCAGTTGGCCACCGCTGCAGCTAAATTAGCCATAGAAATGCCTACCCCCATACCGCCTTGAACTAAAGGAAACTTTGCGGTCAGGTCTGCAATCTTAAGTTCTGGTATGTCCATGTCCCCGCCACCTTTTCAAATAATTGAGCCGCCTTTATCTTTCCCGCCCAGAATGCCGTCCCCGGCGCCGGCGGCGCCGCCCCGGCCTAAGCGCATCGTAGCACTTAGGGCAAAGTAAATCCTCCTTTGTTTCCGGTCCCGATCCTAACGGTAAAGCAAATTTTTGCTGGCATGCACTGCACCGGCGGCGTTCAATTAATTTATAAGTCCCGCCTTCAACCCGCAATGCCAGCCCCTCAGTCAACATCCGGGCTACTTTTTCATACGCCTGGTTTAATATACGCTGAAAGGTAGGCCGGGAGATAGACATCCGCTGAGCACATTCTTCCTGCTCAAGATCTTCCAAATTTCGCAAGCGGATAGCCTCCAGCTCCTCCAGAGACAAAACAATTTCTTCTAAATCATAACGTGGAACCCCCACTGGTTTAAACACTTGAACCGGCGGTACAAATTCCACAAACCGCACCTTTTTGGGACGCGCCATTTATTATCACATCCTTAAATAAAGCCTTAGCCCTAAAAACAAAAGAAGAAAACCCAACCTGCATTCATTATACCACGATTTCAGCCAATTTCTAAATCAAGAAAATAAGGGGTCTGTGTCAACATCTAGTAGGCAAGACACCCATAAAAATATTTATTCAAGGTTATTAACCAACCAAACCTGCTTCAGCGATACCACGCAATACATGCTTTATCCACGGCCTCCCAGATTGGGATC
>JAAZKX010000066.1 GCA_012799605.1 Bacillota bacterium
CCGGATAAAGAAAAAAGCAAAAGACAGCCAGCCCGACAGGAATATAGCTGAAGGCATAATAAAGAAACAAGGCAGTGGCAGCTTGGGATAATCCGAGTACTGCCATAAGATGCAAAGGGACAGCCTTCTCTAGAGCCGGATAGCGACTACGACTCCAAAGAGCTAATATTATGGCCGCTAAAAAATAACGCCAACTAAGGATAGCTAACGGTTCGAAGCCCTGGGTAAAAAGAAGCTTGGCCACAACCGCTTCGCTGCTATATGCCAGCCCGGAGATAAGGGCCAGGATAAGGCCGGTATTAAATTGGCGGTGAGTGTGCCCGGGATGATCCACTACAACACCTGCTTTATAAATTAGAATCCGTGGCAGCGGCGAGCCACAATAGAAACAAATCAGGCGGTTAAGTTTCCGCAAAAAAATGAGATTCAGTGTCAGTTTAACAGATTATAGCGTTAGCAAAAAGGCTACCCCGGCCGGGATAGCCTTTTTAAGCTACTAGTTCTTTTTGGGCAAGGTCTGTAAATATTCGTGGATAGCGCGGGCTGTGTTTTTCCCTGCACCCATAGCCGAGATAACGGTAGCTGCTCCGGTAACAATATCCCCGCCGGCAAAGATGCCAGGCCGGGAGGTAGCCCCGGTATTACTATCGGCCTCGATAGTACCTTTGCTGGTAGTTTTCAAACCGGGGGTCGCCCTGGTGACCAAGGGATTAGGACCTTGACCGATAGCCACAATAACCGTATCCACCGGCAGATTAAAGTCGGAGCCGGGTATAGCTACCGGTCTTCTCCGGCCACTAGCATCAGGCTCCCCTAGTTCATAGCGAATGCAGGTCATCGAGGTAACCCGGGCTTGATCATCACCGGTGTAAGCAATTGGGCAGGCTAGAAAAAGAAACTCAACGCCTTCTTGTTCGGCGTGGGCTACTTCTTCCTGGCGGGCCGGCAGCTCTGTGCGCGAACGCCTGTAAATCACGGTGACCTGTTCTGCCCCAAGGCGCAGGGCTGTCCGGGCTGAATCCATAGCCACATTGCCGCCGCCGATTACAGCTACACGTTTACCGACCCTGATCGGGGTTCCGTATTCCGGGAAAAGGTAAGCCTTCATAAGGTTAATTCGGGTGAGAAACTCATTGGCCGAATAGATATTGAGCAGGTTTTCTCCCGGGATGCCCATAAAGTATGGTAGCCCGGCCCCAGCGGAAACAAAAACCGCATCATAGCCGCGCTGGAAGAGCTCATCGATAGTGGCTGTTTCCCCGACCACAAAATCGGTTTTAATCTCCACCCCCAGCCGGCGGATATAATCTATTTCCTGCCGTACGATTTTTTCTGGTAGCCTAAATTCCGGGATACCGTAAATTAGAACACCGCCGGGGGCGTGTAAAGCCTCTAAAATAGTTACCCGGTGACCTAGCCGGGCCAAATCGGCAGCGGCGGTAAGACCGGCCGGCCCAGATCCGACCACAGCTACCCGAAACCCGTTCGGTTCCGGTAGCCTGGGGGTATGTCCCTGACTGCAGGCTAAATCAAGGTCAGCAACATAACGCTCTAATCTGCCAATACCCACCGGCTCCCCCCGTTTAGCCAGGACACAATGAAGTTCGCATTGACTTTCCTGGGGACAGACGCGGCCACAAATAGCCGGAAGATTATTTTTATTTTTAATTGTTTGGATAGCACCGCTGAAATCTTCCTCTTTGATTTTAGCGATGAAGGCCGGGATATTAATTTCCACCGGGCAGCCCGACATGCAGGGAGAATGCTTACATTGAAGACAGCGAGCTGCTTCTTGAAGAGCTTGACTTTTAGTGTAGCCTAAAGCGACCTCATTGAAATTTCTTATCCGTTGTTCCGGATCTTGCACCGGGACCGGCGTTTTAGTTAGTTTGAGTGGCACCGGCAACGACCCCCTTCCTCGATGCGGGCTAGGGCTTCCTGTTCTTGTTCTTTATAAGTGTTGAGACGGGAGCAGGCCAGATCCCAATCGATCGAATGAGCATCGAACTCGGGCCCGTCAATACAAGCGAACTTAGTTTCTCCATTAACACTTACCCTGCAGGCGCCGCACATCCCGGTTCCATCGACCATAATAGGATTCATACTTACTATGGTAGGAATATTATCTGTCTTGGTAATTTGGGCAACATAACGCATCATTACAGTCGGGCCAATAGCCCATACCCGGTCGATTTTTTCTTGGGCCAGTACTTGCTGGAGCAGATCGGTGACAAAACCATGATGACCGTAAGAGCCGTCATCGGTCGAAACCAGGAGGCGGTCGCTGTATTGTTGCAGCCGGTCCTCCCAGAACAAAATTTCCTTAGAGCGGGCACCGATGATAGAGATGATGGAATTACCGGCAGCCTTCAGCGAGCGCGCGATGGGGAAAGCCGGGGCTATACCCACCCCTCCCCCGATTATAACGACGCGGCCGTAATTTTTGATCTCAGTCGGCCGGCCCAAAGGCCCGACGAAAGAAGACAAGGCATCGCCTTGTTGCAAGCAGGCCAGCTGCTTGGTCGTGTAACCAACTTCTTGAAAGATACAGGTGATCGTCCCTGCCTTTGAATCATAATCAGCGATAGTGAGCGGAACCCGTTCCCCTTTATCATCGACCTTTAAAATAATGAATTGGCCAGCTTTAGCCTTGGCAGCGACATCGGGGGCTTCGACAACCATAAGGTGGATAGTCGGTGAAAGTTCTTTTTTTTGTGTGATGCGGTACAAACTACAAACCTCCCCTACATAAGCGTGTTCAATAGAAAAAACCCAGCGCCAACGAAATAAGCTTGATAAAATAAACTTAGATAACGAATCAAACATTATTATAACAAAAAAACGGGAGAAATGGGGATGAAAATTTTTATTAGCAGAACCCCGTTGGTGTATAGGCAATAATAGCCAGCCGGGGGTTGCAATAGCTGCTTGTTAATAACTTAACAATTATATTATAAATTGTCAATCCCCAAAATGCGGCG
>JAAZKX010000087.1 GCA_012799605.1 Bacillota bacterium
AATAATGCCAATATCAATAAAAGAAACGTTAGATGAAACTTTAGACAGCGGACACTTTCAAATGATAACGACTGATAGTGAGCAAATTAAACCATTCACAAAATCAAAGTTAGTTATTAATGGGAAAGAAAGTTATTGGTTTGCAAATAGTACTGCTACTGTTCTTAACTCAAAAAAAGGCACTTATAAGCACGATGTTTATTTAATTGAGCCAACAAAGATATTGGAAAGATATATTCTTGGAACAAGAACATTCTCTAGTGGTTCTAGTTATTTTGAAACAAATAAAGAGCTGATAAGATTGATATTAGAAACTTGCTACCCGACAAGAGCGAGCGATACATTCGGAGAACAAAATCCGCTTTTTGAGTTTTTTTTACCAGGAACAGAAAACCGAGCTTTTAACCAAAAAGCAAAAGAATATTTCTTCCCAGAACAAACAACTTTATTCGAGGCACTAGAAAGTATTGGTAAGTCAATGAATGCTTTTCCAAGACTTAAAACATTTGGAAACAAGCCATATTCTACAGGAAATAAAAGTGTTATCAGTTTTGACTTTTTTGATAACACAGAACAATATAACCTAAATGAGAATAATGTATTTTATGAACAATTAAGCAATGATATAAACATGTATGCTAACTCATTAGAAAGTAAAGTAAGCAATGCAGTCAATACTAAAACTCCATCATATTTATTAACTGATGAACACGGAACTACAATAAGAAGTGAAAGTGTCAGAATAGTTGAAGACTCAGCAGAAATATTCTTGGATAAGCCTATACACGAGATAAAAAGGGTGTGGTTAAAGAATACAGCAGAAACAACAGTTAATGCCGATACTACATTGGGTGGCAGAGATTTAAGACCAACGCAAAAAATAGATATAACTAACTTCGTTTTCGAAAAGAGCGAATGGGATTTATTACCAAAGGAAGATACTACTGATAATTTCCCGACATACGGTGGTTTACAAATAGGTTCTTATGGTAGTTTGTACTACACCCGTGGGCAAAGGTCAATTAAAAATATATTTAAGTACCACGATAACTGGGTTCAAAAAGGTGGAACCTCAATAATGCAGGTTTTATTATATGCGATTAGATATGGCGATTGGAATTATCTATTTGCCAATATTTTGAACACACCGGGAACGCCATTCCCCGCTGATGAAATAATAAATATATACAGACTAGATACCACAAATGAAAATTACAAAAATTTAGAGTTCATCGTTGAATATATACCTCTAGATAATGTTTTAATTAAAACCTATAAAGACAAACATAAATCAGCAGAGATGAGAACTAACACACTAATTTATAATCAATCTGCTAATATAGTTGACATAGAGCACTATGGAAAAAACTTAAGAAAAACAATAGAAAAAATAGGGAATGATGGTTTATCAATAGCATTTACTGATAAAAGCAATGTGATCCCTACAACAGGCGAAAAGATAGGCGATTACTATATAAGTGTAGTTGATTTAGAACTTTACAAAACTCACAATAAAATAAAATTAGAATTGACTAAACATAATCACAAAATAGCAGATAGCGTTGGAATAGATAGTCAATTAAGGTTATTTAACATACCAAATGACAACCATGTATCAGAAAGAATTATTCATTTAGAAACATTTTGTTTCTTAGATAAAGATAACAAAAGCAATGAAGGTGATCTAAAACAAGATGCTAAAAGAGCAATAATGGAAGCAGTTACTAATTATGGAAATAGAAGGATAACAAGACCTCCGATGGCAATAATAGGAGTAAACAACAAAGAATACCTAAAACCTATAAATTACTTTGAGTTAAGTAATTCTTCTTTATTATCATTTGGTTTTGAACATAATAGTGTCGCAGGTTATCAAAGAGTAGGACCTAAAGAGGAAAACAAGAAAACAGTTCTTTATACAAACGACAAAGGAGAAGTGTTCGATTGTGAAATAGATATAAAAAGTGCTTGGGTCTCTAACGGAAGCTATAATCCAGACTTATTGCCGATAAATACATTTACTAGTTTTTCCCGAGAACTATTAAGTCTCGGAATTAAAAACCTTAAAAAAGATGCGAGGGAAATAATCAAGTTCAATTATCAAATACATTATTTAAGTAATAACCCAGATATTTTTATAGGAGATAACTTCGTGGAAAATGTAGATTTATTTTCAAACAAGATTACTGATAGAATATTATGGTTGGCAATATCTGATAAGA
>JAAZKX010000067.1 GCA_012799605.1 Bacillota bacterium
AGGGCTGGGGGCAATTCTAACCCGCACTTTATCCATAAAAATAGAGGCCTCCCTTGGCTCTAGTTCCTACTATTATACCATGCAATTTAACCCAATAACAAGCACAGTACTGGCCACAGCCAAAAAGAGCCAACAGCGTTTCGCTCACAAAAGGGCGAGTACCAATGGTACCCGCCCAGTAGCTGGTTTTTATCAGGGCCCTAGCACAGTCATCTGCACATCGGCCACGCCGGCAGCTTCCATCCCCAGTTCCCGGGCTGCGGCTCGGGACAAGTCGATGCTGCGTCCGGCGATGAAGGGGCCGCGGTCATTTATGCGCACAAGCACGGTTTTGCCACTAGCCGGGTTGGTGACCACAACCAAGGTGCCAAATGGCAAAGTGCGGTGAGCCGCCGTATGCACGTTTTGGTCGTAGATCTCGCCGCTAGCGGTCGGGCGGCCGTGAAAGCGGGGACCATACCAAGAAGCCCGGGCAGTAACTGCCTGTCCCCGACCTAAATTATAGAACGCTTCAGCCGGGTTCAATGGGTCGGCACCGAGGCTGGAACGAAGATTATTGGCCCAGACTAAAGCAAGATACGGTGCCGGTATTTTGTTTGCTTTCGCATTTTCCCGGTCTACTGTGATTAAAATAGTATCCTCCAGCCGCACGACAATTTCGCCCGCTTTGATTCCTAACTCTATAGCCTCGGGATCAGCCCCGGCGGCCAGAATAGAACGCAATCTTTGGGCCACAATCTCCCCCCGCTGCCTGAGCGTGTATCTGCCCGCGGCCGACCTGATCCTGAGCACCACTTTCCCGTTTAACAAAATTTCCGCTAAAAGTTGGCCTTGGCTTTTAGTCCAGTTTATTTTTACCGGATCATAAGACGGCTCAGCCGGTGCCTGCTCCTCTTTTGGGCAAACCAGGGAGCCGCTCTGGGATAACGCTGCTGTTAAAATAGCCGCTGTCAGTCCAAGGCACACCTTGGTATTCATTTTTACCTCCTTCTTATTGCAGGGGCTAGTAAAAATATGGGCATTGGCGCACTGCCAATGTAAAAATGTAGGACGCAAAGTCCTACATCGTTAGTATAACCTCTGTATTGATTTTTATACATTTGGTCAAGAGGAGCGACAAAGTAAACAGATAGCCTGGGCTGCTATTCCTTCTTCCCGGCCGGTAAACCCGAGTTTTTCAGTGCTTGTTGCCTTTACCGTTATCTGTTCGGGCTTTACAGCTAAGGCTGTTGCAATTGCCGCCCGCATACGGTCTATGTACGGGCTAAGGCGCGGCCGCTGGGCTATCAGTACACTGTCAATGTTTATTATCCGGTATCCCCCGCCTTTTACCATCTGGCCCACTTGAGCCAAAATGTTTATACTGGAAGCACCAGCCCATTTGGGATCAGTATCAGGAAAATAACAGCCCAGATCACGTTTTCCGGCTGCCCCCAACAGTGCATCGGCTATAGCATGAAGAAGTACATCGGCGTCGGAATGGCCGGCCAAGCCCAGCTCGAATGGAATTTCTACTCCGCCCAAAAGTAACGGTCGGCCCGGGGTAAAAGCATGGGCATCAAATCCAATTCCTATTTTCATCGATTACCATCCCCTATCAGCAGTAGCCGGGCCAATTCTAAATCTAAGCCGGTGGTAATTTTAAAATTGCATTCGTCCCCTAAAACGGTTTCTACCGGTAAACCCAGCTGCTCGACCAGCATGGCATCGTCAGTAGCGCGGAACTGGTCGACCGCAGCCTTGGCATGTGCTTTTAATATGAGGCGGTGCCTAAACGCCTGCGGGGTTTGTACGGCAACCAAGCGGTCACGCGGAAGCGACTTGGCTACCAAGCAGTCCTCGTCAATTTGTTTGATTGTATCTTTTAGCGGCACCCCCGGTACAACCGCGCCGGTGCGTCGGGCAGCCTTAATCACCCGGCTGATAAGAGCCTCTGTAACGAGCGGGCGGGCAGCATCATGAATAAGAACCAGCTGGGCCTGCTCAGGGACGGCCAGCAAACCGCGGTAAACTGATTCTTGCCGCTCAGCACCACCGGTCACTACCACCGCCGGCTTGTTTATCCGAGCCTGTTCGACCAAGCGCCGGCCCTTCTTCTCCCACCCAGCGCCGACTACTACAATAAGGCCGTCTATTTCCGGATGATGACCGAATACCGACAGCGAGTAGCTTAACACCGGCTTACCAGCCAGCGGCAGGTATTGCTTTGGTATCTCAGCCCCCAGCCGGGATCCCGTTCCAGCCGCAGCCAGCAGAGCATAAGTCTTATCCATGTTTATTTATCACCCTGGACCAAATATTTACCCGGTAGCAAAGAGGCGGCTGTACGCCGCCCTCGAACCATCAAATCACATTGCTTTTCCAACCGCTGTTTTCGGTTTAGCAAAAATCATTCTTCCTGCCGCCGTCTGCAGCACGCTAGTAACCATCACACCCACGCTTTCGCCGATATGCCGGCGTCCGCCATCGACCACAATCATGGTGCCATCATCTAGATAGGCCACCCCTTGGCCGGATTCTTTTCCGTCTTTAACCACATGTACTGTCATTTCTTCCCCAGGCAAAACTACGGGTTTTACAGCATTGGCCAGTTCGTTTACATTCAATACCTGCACGCCCCGTAGTTCAGCTACTTTATTTAGGTTAAAATCGTTGGTCAGAATCTTTCCTCCGATATCTTGACTCAAACGCAGCAGTTTGGAATCGACTTCGGCCAGGTCATCATAATCCCGGTCGGAAATAATAACCTCGACATCCAATTCCTTTTGAATCCGGTTTAGTATATCCAAGCCACGCCGCCCCCGGTTCCGCTTTAGAATATCCGAGGAATCAGCAATATGGCGCAGCTCTTGCAATACAAAGGTGGGAATTACCAACGGGCCTTCCAAAAACCCGCTTTCGGCGACATCGGCAATTCGCCCATCGATAATAACGCTGGTATCCAAAACCTTGGGGGCACACGCGGCCGAGGCTTGTTTCGCCAGGCGCGGAGCCGGTTCCTTGTCTTTGTCGCGGCCAAGGCGAGGTATCAAGGCCAGAATGCCGCCAAGGTCGTCCTTCTTTTTTACAGCCACGCTCATCCCAATATAACCCAAGATAATATTAGCTAAAACCGGGATAAACGGTCCTACTACCGGCAAACGGCCAAAAGGTAAGCTAAGTAAGTTTGCAATCAAGAGCCCGGCCAGCAATCCCATAATCCCGATGATAATATCTGTGGTTGGCATCTTTTGTAGCTGACATTCGACCCAGTACATAAGCCGGGTTAGCCGTCCAGTTATTAAGGGGGCCATAAAATAAAAAATAAGTCCACCGGCCAACCCGCCAATCACCAATAGGGTCATAAAAGCTGATGCACCTAGGGTGAATCCGAGAAGTGTACACAAAACCGGGGCTCCGATAAGTGCTAGTTCGTATCCGATAAAGACACCTAATAAGGTAATTAGAATCTGCATAAGCCTGTTCATCATAGTAACACCTCCCTTCCGGCTATTACAGTATAACGTACCCGCGGGCTCCTCGCAACATTGGCTCTCCCTCTTTTCTTGACTATTTTTAATCTAAGCGCTTTAAGCTATATCCGCTTACTACCCTAGAACGGGAGAAAAGCAAAAGGCGGTCAGCGGTTTTCTGACCACCGGACTAGATAGCAGCTAAACGATCCACAAGATCTTCTGCCTCTTCCTCACCGATATCCTGCGCTAGCACTAGCTCGCTTACCAAAATTTGCCGGGCACTATCGAGCATTTTCTTTTCCCCGCTGGATAAGCCTTTTTCTTTATCACGGTGGATCAGGTTCCGAACGACCCCTGCTACTTCAAACGCATCCCCGCTTTTGATCTTTTCCATATTGGCCCGGTAGCGACGGTTCCAGTTGCTGGACATTTTAGTGCTTTTGCTACGTAAAATAGCCAGTACTTGCTCGACATCTTCGGGTGACATCACTTGCCTCAACCCAACTTCCCCGGTAGCATCTGTGGGAACCATTACCCTCATGTCGCCGATCGGCATCCGCATAATATAATACCGACGCTTTTCACCTAAAAACTCCCGCTCTTCAATAGCTTCGATTATACCCGCTCCATGCATAGGGTAGACCACTTTGTCACCTACATTGAACATAGATCCGCCTCCTTTTTTTATACGGTTAAATGGTAGCATAGGAGTCCCTTCATGTCAAGACTTACATTGTATCACAGGGCTTATGGGGTGTCAATGAACTGCAAAATCTTGCATAAATTGTAGTTTTCACATATTTTAAGCCGCTAAAAACCAACGTTGACACTTGAGCGGGCCGAAGATATAATTAAGCCAAAGAGGGGGGTGGGGCCTTAGACATGAAGGATCTCATCTGCACGGAATTCCAATCCTCCGTGGAAAAATGCCTCTGGCGGCACCGTAGTGTCTTAGATGTATTATCCAAGCTACAAGAGGCCAGCGCCCGGATCAACCGGGCCGTAGCCAAAAGTGTGACCTGCTGTGGATGCATCGAAATTGAAGGTAACAAGCAGCGCGTCCCAGCTGAAGCTACTTTAGATGAAGCGGATCGTTTTTTATCCACCCATCTAAAAGGGAATTTGTGTCCCCAATGTCGTGAACAGATAGAAGAAGAGATTGGCTGCCTGATGTTCTACTTAGCCGGTTTGTGTAACTTGATGGATATCAGCCTGTATGATGTGCTGCTGCAAGAACAAAAAAAGCTGTATTCGCTTGGGCCTTTTACTTTAAGCTGATAATTACCTTCCAGCCTGGATTACAAGTCCAGGCTGTTTTATATTTGGCCTGCGTTGGGCGCGGGCTTTATGTTTTTGGTTTTACCTTTAGCAGCTGGCCTACCGCTTCATCTACCGCTAACGTGGTCTGGCCCAATTTCAGCACCAGAGTAGGAAACCGCTGCTCTAGCCTAATTTCGGCTCCCGGCAGTAGGCCTAAGGCCATAAGTTTGTTCGCATGCTGGCCTAAAGCCGTAGTGTCCAGTGCGATGATCATCGCTTTATCCCCGGGTCTCAGGTGGGCCGCTGTCAGTGCTGTATCCGAGGACAGGTTTCGCCCTCGCTTTTTCTTATAACAGCTTAACACACCCAATCCCCCCTGCCATTTTTATACCAAGCCCAACAAGATTAAAACCCGATTTAAACACACTCCGGCGCTAAATGCGCACAGCACAGTAAATGCTGCCATAGCAAAAGCGGTATAAAAGCCGTGTTCTTTTACCATAACCGCAAACTGGGCCAAACAAGGAACAAACAAAGTCAACGCAACTGCTGCTACGGTAAGCTGGCGGGTAGATAACAGGCCCTGGGCGATCAAATCATAAAGCCCGGCCGCCCCGTAGTCCCGTCGAAAAAACCCGAGCAAAAAAACAGCCCCAACCTCAGCCGGCAGTCCCAGGCACACAGCTAGAAATTCTGATCTGGCTGCCACTGACTTAAACAAGCCTGTGTGAGTACCCAGCCAAATAACCACGCTAGCTAATACAAACAGCGGAACCACTTCAAAAAAGTACCACTGCATGCGGGTAATGGTTTTAGTCAGCACATTTTCCAGCTGCGGTATTCTAAGCGGGGGCACCTCCAGATAAAACAACGGCCCCTCACCGGGCAATATTCGAGCCAGCAAGCTACCCACCAACACAAAGACCAGCAGCACGAATCCGGCCCAAATAATTAAAGCAGTACGATTTCCTGATAGCAACGATAAAATCAGCCCCAACTGGGCTGAGCAAGGGATCGCCAAAGCCAGCAGCATGGTGGCAATCACCCGTTCGCGAGCTGTTTCCAAAGTCCGCGTTACCAGGGTACCCACGGTGGTGCAACCCAGCCCCAAGGTGAAAGGGATTATTGCCCGGCCCGAGAGGCCCAAAAACTTAAAAGCCCGGTCAGTAAGAAGCGCCAGCCGCGGCAAATAGCCGCTATCTTCGATCAGGGAAAATGCGAGGAAAAAGCAACCTACGATTGGAAGTATTATAGCGATAGCATAGCGCAGACCTAAAGTGATAATCCCGTATTCATGCACCAGCAAATCCTGAATCAGCGGCCAGGGCACTAGCTGACAAACAAGATCGGTAAACCAAGGATTTAGGTAAGTTTGAAAGATCGTACCCTCAATATAATCTACCAAAGTGCCGGCCCCCAGTACGCCGACGAAACGGTACAAAGCAAAGTACAGGACTAAAATCAGAATCGGGATCCCTGCCGGCGGCTGCATGGTCAGACGGCCCAAAACATCAAGCCAGGTTTCAGGTTGGGGACGATGCGTTTGAAGAACACCATCTAGCAAAGCTGCAGCTGCTTTTTGCCTGCTGGCGGCCATGATGTAAGTTACAGGTTGGGGACAAGAACGCCTTGTTTCATTGACTATTGCCCGGATGGATTCCCAGTTGGTCGGATGTTCCCGTTGTTGCAGCAGCTGCAGTGCATCCTCGTCACCAGCCAAAGCCAGTAGGGCTATACACCGGCGTGAGAAGCTATAGCGGCCCTGTATGTACCGGGCAATTTCAGCTACCCTGGCAGTCAACCATTTGGGGTATGGTAACTCAAGCGGTGGCTGTGTGGACAAGCTCTGCCACCTTCTTTCTCAACTTACCCAGGCCCCAGTTTGATATGGCAATTGCCGGTATTACCGGTATTTGTAAACGTTGGCTCAACAGGTCGCACCTTATTTTTAATCCGCGCCGCTTTGCTTCATCTATCATATTTACTAGTAAAACCAGCGGCATCCCCGCCTCCAACAGCTGCAAGGTAAGTGGCAGCATCCGCTCTATATTGCAGGCGTCAGCTACGTGGACCACCACATCAGCCTTCTCTTCGAGCAGCAGCCGGCGGGCCACTTTCTCTTCTACGGTGGAGGGCAAAAGTGAGTACAGGCCGGGGGTATCTATTACCTCTAATACCAGTTCTTTAAACTTTCCCCGCCCCCGGGCTACCTCCACTGTTGTACCCGGATAGTTGGATACCAGCACGTAAAGGCCGGTCAAACGGTTAAAGACCACGCTTTTGCCAACATTAGGATAGCCGACCAATACAACTTTGCCCAAACCGCCTCCGGCCAAATTGGGCCTATTTAGGCGCATATTTATCCCGCCCTTAAACTTTCCCCAGCGCCGCCCCGGATTGTAAGCGGCATTTTCACACTGGTATTTATATATATGCGCCAATTCCCCAGGGTAAGACATACAGCCATGCGCCTTTTAGGTAGCAAAAAGACCACGGATCACCAGCAGCCGTAGCCTTTTTATTTGAGTCAGGGTAAAATCCGCTCGACCGTAGAAACATAGCTGTGGTCTTGTTCCAAACGCCTATTTTGCCACCGCAGCAACCCATAGCCACCGGCCAGACAAAGGGCAGCCAGGATAATACTGCCACCTTCCTGGCCCAGGCCTAGACTAGGCCCGAGCCGATGACCTGCTATCGCACCGCCAATAACAGCCGCCCACGGGAGCAAATAAACCCATACTGCTGCCTTCAGCACCGATGAGCCAGGAACAGACAGCTCCACGGTTTCACCTACAGCTGCCCGGGCTTTATTGACCGCTTCGACTTCGATTTCTTGGCGCGGTGCCAGCAGACTCTGTACTCGGCGCTCAGCATTTGAGCACTGTCCGCATTGTTCGCAAGCAGAAGAGCGCGCTATTTTTACTTTTACTTTTTCCCCGCAGTCCTTTACCACTACTCCGATTTGCCGCATAGCCAGTCCTCTTTTCCAGTTAGGGTTATGGTTAACTTTAGCTGAACGCTTGCTCGAGGGCCTGGGAGATGTTTTCGACCCCCAAAACCCCCGGTTTTTCCATCGTAGGTATGTTTGCTAACTGGGTTTTGGGGGCTAATATATTAGTAAAGCCCAGTGATAAACTTTCTTTCAGCCGGGCTCTCAGATGAGACACGTTCAAAACTTCACCGGTCAGCCCGATCTCCCCAGCTGCAGTACAAGAGCCCAAACAAGGCCGGTTGCGGAAGCTGGACGCAACAGCCAAGGCCAAACCTAAATCTGCCGCCGGATCTTCCAAGCGGACGCCCCCGGCTACATTTACGTACACATCGCATCCGGCTAGCCTCAGTCCGGCCCGTTTTTCCAGCACCGCTAGCAAAGTGAGCAACCTGTTTAAATCCACGCCCCGGCCCACACGGCGCGGCGGGCCACCTCCGGCCGGGCTTACCAGTGCTTGGACCTCGACCAATAAAGGCCTCGTTCCCTGGGTGGTAGCCACGACCATAGCCCCCGGCACCGGCTGGGGCCGATCGCTCAAAAACAGTTCCGACGGGTTGCTCACCTCCAGCAGCCCGCTGCTACGCATAGCAAAGACTGCAATTTCATTGGTAGAGCCGAACCGGTTCTTCACTGCCCTTAAAATCCTATATGCGCTTTTGCCTTCGCCTTCGAAATATAGCACCGTGTCCACCATATGTTCCAAGAGGCGCGGCCCGGCCAAAGATCCTTGTTTGGTTACATGGCCGGCAATAAATACCGTAATACCGTGCCCTTTGGCCAAATTAAGCAGTGCAGCCGTGCAATCCCTGATTTGGGCCACACTTCCTGGCGGTGACGATGAGGATGCTATCGACATCGTTTGGATGGAATCAATTACGATCAGAACCGGACTCGCTTGGCTTGCAGCCTGCTGAACCTGTTCCAGATCCGTTTCCGAAAATAATAATAGACGCTCGGTCACAGCTCCGATCCGCTCGGCCCGCATCCGGATTTGGCGCGCAGATTCTTCCCCCGATACATAGAGCACCGGGCCCTGCATGCGGGCTAGGCGGGCAGCCAACGCCAGCAGCAACGTAGATTTACCGATACCCGGATCGCCGCCGACCAAAACCAGCGAAGACGGAACAATTCCTCCGCCCAGTACCCGATTAAGCTCGGCCGATCCGGTATCGATACGTACGAGATCCTCCCCAGAAATGGCGGTGATGGATTCCAGCCGGACAGCGGGCGCGGGTTGCCGCTGCCGTAACGATGTTCCTGCCACTTCCTGCTTTTCTTCCCGCAGGCTGTTCCATGCCCCACATTCCGGACACCGTCCCAACCAGCGGTAAGCAACATAGCTGCATTGTTGGCAACGAAAAGCAGTTTTTTCCCGCGCCACAGGTATTCGCTCCTTCCTTTCGCCTTTATCCGGCTGATATTACCTATTCATCTGTTTTTTCAGCCGTTGTTTCATCTGGTTCGGTTACAGCTTCATCTTCTTCGGCCGTAGCCCCAGGGCTGCTTTCTTGTTTGTTAAATACTAGTTTACCGTTTTCGGCGCTGACTTGAATTTCATCCCCATCTCGGAAACGACCGGCCAGCATTTCTTCCGACAGCGGGTTTTCCACCAAGCGGGTGATAGCCCGGCGTAAGGGACGCGCACCGAAGGTAGGATCAAATCCTTCTTTGGTAAGAAGATCCTTCGCCTCTACACTTACTTTCAGGGTTAAACCGTGCTCTTTCAGCCGATTGTAAACTTCTTCGAGCATGATGTCAACAATAGAGCGCAAATGCTCCTGGCTAAGGGCATGAAAGACAATAGTCTCATCAATACGGTTTAAAAACTCCGGCCGGAACGTCCGCTTAAGATCGTCCAGGACCCTACTTTTCATATCTTCATATTCGCTGCCTGCGCCCGTGCGGAAACCTACAGTAGGTTCACGGCGCAAAAGTTCAGCCCCTACGTTTGAGGTCATAATTACTACCGAATTGCGGAAATCGACCGTGCGACCCTGGCCGTCGGTCAAACGACCGTCTTCCAATACCTGTAACAAGACGTTGAATACTTCCGGATGTGCCTTTTCGATTTCGTCAAACAAGACCACAGAATAAGGGCGCCGGCGTACTGCTTCTGTCAACTGGCCTGCTTCTTCAAACCCTACATAACCCGGCGGGGCACCGATCAACCGAGAGACAGTATGGCGTTCCATGTACTCTGACATATCAAGCCGGATCATGGCCTCTTCTTCGCCAAACATAGCCTCGGCCAAAGCCCGGGCCAGCTCTGTTTTACCAACCCCGGTAGGACCGAGGAAAATGAAGGAACCGATGGGCCGTTTAGGATCTTTGAGCCCGGCTCGAGCTCGCCGAACAGCTTGGGCCACTGCTTCTACTGCTTCTTCCTGGCCAATTACCCGGCCATGCAAGGTCTGTTCCAATTTGAGCAGCCGTTCCGATTCCTCTTCGGCCAAGCGCTGTACCGGAATGCCGGTCCAATCGGCTACCACTTGAGCAATATCGTCAGCGGTTACTTGTACGCCCGATTTATCCTTATCGTCCAGCCACTCCTGACGGCTGTCTTCCAATTTCTCGCGCAGTTCCCGTTCTTTGTCCCGCAGGCGGGCTGCCTTCTCAAATTCCTGCGCTGTTACCGCAGCTTCCTTTTCCTTGCGCACTTCTTCCATCTGCTCCTCCAGTTCTTTTACGTCTGCCGGAGCAGCATAGGTGGCCAGGCGTACGCGGGAACCGGCCTCATCGATAAGATCGATGGCCTTATCCGGGAGAAATCGTTCACTGATATAGCGGTTCGACAGCCTTACCGCCGCCTTTAAGGCTTCATCAGTATATTTAACCCGGTGATGGGCTTCATAGCGGTCGCGCAGTCCCTGCAGGATCTCGAAGCTCTCATCTACAGTAGGCTCACCTACCATTATTGGCTGGAAGCGGCGTTCTAAGGCAGCGTCTTTTTCAATATATTTACGGTACTCGTTTAGTGTGGTAGCGCCGACGCACTGCAGCTCCCCCCGGGCTAGGGCCGGTTTTAAAATATTGCTGGCATCAATCGCGCCTTCGGCAGCGCCGGCCCCTACTACCGTATGCAGCTCATCGATAAACAAGATTACATTCCCTGCTTGCCGCACCTCATCCACAACCCGTTTAAGCCGCTCTTCAAATTCACCGCGATACTTGGTCCCGGCTACTACGCCAGCCAAATCCAATATCAGTACACGTTTATCTTTAAGCAGTTCCGGAACCTTACCTTCCACAATATGCTGAGCCAAACCTTCAACAATAGCCGTTTTTCCCACTCCCGGCTCACCGATGATGGCCGGATTATTTTTAGTCCGGCGGGACAGAATCTGAATCACGCGTTCGATCTCTTTAATCCGCCCGATAACCGGATCCAGTTTGCCCTCTCGGGCCAGCACAGTAAGATCGCGGCCCAAAGCATCGAGTGTCGGCGTAGAAGACCGGCTGCCAGCCGAGCGCCCCGGAGCGCGTTTGGCATCGCCGCGCCCAGCCGAGCCCAGCAGCTTTAATACTTCGGCTCGGACCTTCTCCAGATCGGCCCCTAGGTTCTGCAGTACCCGGGCAGCAACTCCTTCACCTTCACGGATCAGCCCCAAAAGCAGATGCTCGGTGCCGATATAGTTAACTCCCATGCCATGTCCTTCAGCCAGGGCCAGTTCAATCACCCGTTTCGCCCGGGGAGTTAGTGTAACTTCCCCTTTAGTGGGCGTACCGGAGCCGCGGCCGATTATTTTTTCAACTTCCGCCCGAACCTGTTCCAATTTGATGTCAAGATTATTTAGGGCTTGGGCAGCCACCCCGCTACCTTCCCGAATCAGCCCCAAGAGCAGATGTTCAGTACCTACATATGGATAGTTTAAGCGCTTCGCTTCTTCCTGGGCCAAAATAATCACCTGTTGGGCCCGTTGCGTAAAGCGTGCAAACATTTATTCCACCTCCGAATGGTTATTCTTTGTCAATAGTTGTTCTTTTACCAATGAAGCTCGTTTGCGGTCCCGTTCGGACGACTGGAGTGAACCGCCGGCTACACGCTGGATAAACCCAGGTTGGGTAATCACAAGCAGGCGGTTTAATTTCGCCAATTTAATCGGCGGCAGCAGATTGAGGTTCACCCCTAGCCGCACGTTGGATAAAAGCTGCATAGCCTCGCCGCCACTGAGCAGGCGGGCGTTAGTTAGTATTCCATAAGCCCGCCAGACCATGTCCGGCAGTCGGTCGCCCAATTCTTCATAAAGACGGCCCCGAGCTGCCCGTTCTTGGTCAATAACTTGACTGGTAAGAGCATGTAGGTTGTGAATTAAATCCTCTTCCGACCGGTTTAAGGTCAACTGATTTGAAACCTGAAAAAAGTTCCCCAGCGCCTGCGTTCCCTCACCGTAGAGACCCCGTATCACCAAACCAAATTGGGCCAAGGTCCCGAGCACCTGGTTAGCCTGTTTGGACAACACCAGCGCCGGCAGATGAAGCATTACCGAAGCCCTAAGACCCGAACCCAAATTGGTCGGGCAGCAGGTTAAAAAACCCAGCTCATCGTCAAAAGCATACTCCAACCGGCGTTCTAATGAATCGTCCAGCCGGTTGGCCAGCTGCCAGGCCTGATCCAGGTTTAGCCCCGGAAGCAGCACCTGCAGCCGCTCATGGTCTTCTTCATTAATCATAATACTGACTGCTTCATCATCGCGGAGCACCAAGGCCCGTTTTTTAGGGTTTTGCACATGTTCACGGCTTACTAAATGTTTTTCGATCAAAACCTGATGCTCCAACGGCGAAAGGCGGCCCATCTCCAGCAAGCGGTAGCGCTTGGCCTCGGGTAAATATTCGCTCGCCGACTTGAGGCGCACCAGGGCTTGCTCCAGCTCCTCGTCACTGGCCCGGGATGGGAAGGGTAGGTCGGCCAGGTTCCTGGCTAAACGAATCCGGGTCGAAATGACGACATCGCCATCAGGGCCTTCATTTAGCCAAGCCGAATCGGCCCGGGTAAAGATCTGTTCCGGATCGAGCATTTTATTGCTGCCCCTCCTTCAACTTATCTTCAGCCAATTTTATCTGATCCCTAAGTTGGGCTGCTTCTTCGAACGCTTCCCGGGCTATAGCTTCTTTCAGCCGTCGCCGGAGGGCATCCAGATTATGGCGTAGCCGGGCCCGACCTTTATGGCGCCGCGGCACTTTACCCACATGCTGCACATCCCCCTGCAGCCGGCGGATAAGCGGTTGAAGCGGTTCACGAAATGTGGTATAGCAGCGAGCACAGCCCAGCCGGCCCTGCTGGCGAAAATCAGCATAGGTCAGGCCGCAGCCGGAACAAGGCTCCATGCCGCCGCCAATTGAGACACCGGCTGAAGCCGGGTGCTGTTCAAGCAAACTGGCAAACAAATTCCCCAGTGAAAAATCAGGAAAACTTAAAGTCGGACCTACCACAATGTTCCACTCGCTACGCTCTTTGGCGCATTCTTCGCACAAATGGGCCTCAGTGGTAACCCCGTTTACAGTGCGGCGCACAAACACTGTAGCCGGATTTTTATTGCAAGATTCACATAACATGCTTACTCGCCTCCGTGAATCGGATTTAAATGTTAGTCAATAAGGCAACTACCATGCGAGCCCGTAGCCGGTTGGCTGTTATCTCCGGCAGTTGGAGAACTTCATCAGACAGCAGCAGGCCCAAATATTGGGCCACATCTTCACCTAACAGGCCGGCCTTATGCAAATTGCCCACTATCTCGGCCGCCTCTTGGGCGGAGATCGTATCACCGATTTGTTGTTCCAGCCGGTCGAGCAGGTCAGCCTCAGACAGCCTCTCTATCCGAATATAACCCCCGGCGCCCCGACGGCTGATCACTCGGTACCCGCGCTCTGGTATAAACCGAGTCGATAACACATAGGTCACCTGCGAGGGCACACAAGAAAAATGTCGGGCTAATTCGCTGCGCCTGATCTTTATAAACCTTTCATCCGTCTCTTCCAATAAGAGCTTGATCCAGTTTTCCATTTTGTCAGCTAGAGACCACATGCTTATCACCCTTGACTATCCTTGACCTTTCTTGATTTTATTATACATCAATGGTTCTAATTTGTGAAGAGATAAATGAGTATTTTTTTGGTAAAAAAATTCCCTGCACCCGAATCTGCCGGTTGGTGCAGGGGTTGGAACATTAGTTTTAGCAGCCGGCGGCCGCCTCTTGATCCAGTAGCCAGGTAGTACGGGGGTGGGTTTTTAGGGCTGAGGCCGGGATGGCTGGTGCAGGTTCGGCGGCCATGATATGGGCCATAATTGCCGCTTTGCTTTTCCCGCTAGCCAGGAGTAAAATTTCTTTCGCCGCTAAAATAGTGCCGATTCCCATAGTCAGCCCCTGAGCGGGAATTTTAAACCCATCCGGAAAATAGCTGGCATTTGCCTCCCGAGTACTCGCTGCCAAATCCACCACATGAGTCCGGCTGTCAAATGAGGTTCCGGGCTCGTTAAAAGCGATATGACCGTTTACACCCAGCCCCAACACTGCCAAATCTAATCCGCCCCGAGCTGCAATCGCCTGTTCGTAGCGCCTGCATTCGGTTTCAAAGCAGGCAGCCTCGCCCCGCAAATGATCGAACCGGGGCCCTAATCCGGCTGGGTCAATCAAATGCTGTCGTAAAAAATAGCTGAAACTGTGCTGGTCACTAGCTGGAACCCGGGCATATTCATCGAGAGCAAAAACCCATACCCGACTCAAATCCACTTTGCCCTCCCGGTATAAGCGTACAAGCTGCTTATACATACCAATAGGCGTGTTACCGGTCGGCAAGGCTAAAACTGTTTTTGGACCCGCCGCAATTTTGCTGGCAACAATTGCTGCGGCCTCACGGCTTAAAGTTTCATAATCTGCCACGATCTTGATGTTCACCTTTACAGCCCCCTTAACCAGCTATTTGCTAGTGGTGAATTATTGTTAGATTATTAAACAAATAATTTGGTTTTAGTATAGCACAGCTTTTGAACGAGAAAAAGGCGAGTTTCCGGTCTGTAGCGAAACTCGCCCTGGGTTTATGCTGGTAACCCGGAAGCTTTAACCCACACTTTGGCTGCTAATGTCTACCCACCTTGGATTAGGTTCGATCGGTTTGATATAGTAGGACCGCTGATAAAAAATACAACCACCGGGCTGATCCGCACACGGAAGCAGACCCCCCATCCCTTCTATATCGCGTCGACAATGATGATCGCACAAATCACAGATCCCCTGCCTCGGGCCGCTGGTCTCAATAACGGTGCACTTCACCACGCAGCACCTCCTTATATTTTACCACCTAGCCGGGAGCGACAATACCGAACCGTCATTCGGCCTGTTGAGGATGGAATCAAAAAAGCCAACATAGTCCGGCCCGCCGGTATATCCGACTGGGGCAAAACTATGTTGGCTGAAGGATCTTGCAGCTAACTGAAGCATGGGCCTTCACTCCTTAAGCGTCCTGGAACCCCGCTTCACCCTTACGGTACATAACTATTATATTCTACCTGCTCTAGAGATTCCCTGCTTGAATGTGAATTTGTGACCGGGAAATTTATCCTTTTCCCCACCGGTCTGGCTGGCCTCGTTTTATTGGCGATCCATGCTGTAGTTGGGGGCTTCTTTGGTTATAGCCACATCATGAGCATGGCTTTCCCTCAGTCCGGCGGCAGTAATTCGGACAAAACGCGCTTTTTGGCGCAGCTCTAGCAGTGTAGCCGCTCCCACATAGCCCATTCCAGCCCGTAACCCACCGATTAGTTGAAAAACTGTATCCGCCAGCAAACCTCGGTAAGGGATTCGGCCCTCAATTCCTTCCGGTACCAGTTTTCCCACATTTTCCTGAAAATATCTATCAGAACTTCCAGCTTTCATCGCCCCTAAAGAGCCCATGCCCCGATATACTTTGTAACTTCTACCCTGAAAAATGATGGTTTCACCCGGGCTTTCCTCAGTGCCGGCAAATAAATTACCGATCATTACCGAGGTGGCGCCAGCCGCCAAGGCCTTGACAATATCGCCTGAAAACTTGATCCCGCCATCAGCGATAATAGGAACACCATGTTTTTCAGCTGCTTTGCGGGCGTTTAAGATGGCCGAAATCTGCGGCACCCCGATACCGGCAACTATCCGGGTCGTGCAAATGGAGCCCGGCCCTACACCCACCTTGACTGCATCAGCGCCGGCAGCAATCAAATCGGCAGTGCCAGCCGTAGTAGCCACGTTACCAGCTACAATATCGACCTGGGAAAATTCACTCTTGAGACGGGTTACCATAGCCAACGCATCCCGATGATGACCATGGGCAGTATCGACTACCAGCACATCGACACCAGCGTCCACTAAAGCTAAGGCCCGGTCAAGAGTATCAGGGTCAGTTCCCACCGCTGCCCCCACCCGCAGGCGTCCCATATCATCTTTAGTCGCATTGGGATACTGCCGGGCTTTTTCAATATCCTTGATGGTAATAAGCCCTTGTAGTCGGAAATCATCGTCTACCAGGGGCAGCTTTTCGATTTTATGCTCCTTTAAAATTTCTTTGGCCCGTTCGAGAGTAGTGCCCACCGGAGCCGTAATCAAATTATCTTTGGTCATTACATCAGTAATAGGCTGGGTGTAATCTTCCTCAAACCTTACATCCCGGTTGGTGATGATACCTATCAAGCGGCCATCCGGATCGACGATGGGCACGCCGGAAATATGGTAGCGTTCCATTATCTCTATCGCGGCCAGGACTTGGTTTTCCGGCGATAAAAAAATAGGATCGACAATGACGCCACTTTCTGAGCGCTTTACTTTATCTACCTCTTCGGCCTGGCGGGTTGGCGGCATGTTTTTATGAATAATACCAATACCGCCTTCGCGAGCCAAAGCAATAGCCAGGCGAGCTTCGGTCACAGTATCCATAGCAGAGCTGGCCAAGGGAATATTTAACCGGATATTGCGGGTAAATACTGTATCTAGTTGGGCCTCCTGCGGTAGTATTTCAGACCGGCCCGGCTCCAACAGCACATCGTCAAACGTAAGCCCCTCTTCTACCCAAAAATTGGCCATAAGTCTTATACCTCCTTTAACTGCTGCTTCCGTTTATACAAAAGGGCCCGGCAGCTCCTGCTGCGCCAAGGCCCATGTTTGTTTAAAGAAACTTTATCTAGCATAGTTGCCGCTACCAAATCCAGCTTATTGCTTTAATCTTCATCATAGCCCAATGCTTTCAGCCGGAAAGAAATAACCATCAATCGGTCGGCCAAATGTTCGTTTTCTAAAAATACCTGTGGCGGTACCTTGATATCCACCGGAGCATAATTCCAAATGGCCCGGATCCCTGCCTCCACCATAGAATCGGCTACGTCCTGGGCTGCTTCTTTGGGAACAGTTATAATCCCGATGTCGATATTTTTGTCAACAATGAATGGTTTTAATTTATCAATGTCCATAATTTCGTTATCACGCAGGCGCAGACCAACTAGTTTGGGGTTGATATCAAACACGCCTTTTAAAAGAAAACCTCGTTTAGCGAAGTTGGGGTAGTTGGCCAATGCCTGTCCCAGGTTCCCGGCACCGACTATAATCATACTATATTCATGTTCCAAGCCAATAATACGTCCGATTTCGTGATATAAACCCTCTACGCGGTATCCATATCCCTGCTGCCCAAATTCGCCAAAATGGTTAAGATCTTGCCGAAGTTGAGAAGCAGAAATACCCATCATGTTAGCCAGTGTTTGAGACGACACCCTTTCCACCTTGCGCTCTACCAGTTCGCCCAGGTACCGATAATACTTGGGTAAACGCTTGATTACCACCATGGGAACACGAGTTTCCTTGGTATCTCGCATTGCGTCAGCCCCCTTGATCGTCGATTACTTCATCCGCTTGCAATATCAGCCCGCATTTTTGTGCTTTTAATACCGCCAACTTCGTTGTGCTTGTAACAATTAGTAGTAATTATAATACCATTGAGGATTAGGTTTGTAAAGATCCGTCCGGATTGTTAAGCTAACCTGCTCCAACGACCTTGTTATTTCTGTCACGATTTTAGCATACATTCCACAAACTGTAAAGCTAAACGGGCTGGGTGACTAAGTCAACCCCTTTTTTCTAGGGATTTAAGATGACCGTCAGGCTGCACACCTTCGCCAACTGGATTTTGCGGCCGCCGCGAACATAAAGCACCGGGCTGGTATCTCCTTGACACCCTGGTCGGGGCTTGGTAAGATTGAGTCGAAATATAATAGGTTGCCTTCATATAGTTCCGGGAATAGGGCTCGGAAGTTTCTACCGGACGGCCTCAAACTGTCCGACTATGAGGGAAAGTGTACCTAGGGTTCCGGTTCATGGCTTGGCGGCCGGATCCGGTCCAAGTGGTACAGCTTTGCGGCGTATTGCGTCCGGCGTTGCAAGGTACACCGAAGGGATAAAAGCCCAGGCGGGGAGGTTTCGCTCACAGTATGTCAAACGAAACTGCCCTGTCTGGGTAAATTATTTTTAAGGAGGCGGTCAACAGTATTTAGTCTCTTTACAATAGGTAGGATAATAAACGAGGAGGAGTTAAAGTGGAAGACTTTTTCCGTTTGCGCGAGAAAAATACTGATGTTAAAACAGAATTGATGGCCGGACTGACGACTTTTATGACCATGGCTTACATTCTTTTTGTTAATCCTGATATTTTGAGCGCGGCCGGAATGCCTTTTGGCCCGGTTATGACAGCTACAGCCCTATCTGCCGGTGTGACCACTATCTTGATGGGTTTGGTCACCAATTACCCCTTTGCTTTGGCCAGCGGTATGGGCCTTAACGCTATGTTTGCCTTTGCCGTAGCCCCGATCGCCGGCTGGCAGGCAGCTTTAGGGGTTGTTTTTATTTCCGGAATTTTGTTTTTTATTTTAGCTGTTTTAGGCGTCATCGATCACATCGATGCAGCCATTCCCGCCAGTCTCAAACGGGCTACAGCAGCCGGAATCGGTCTTTTTATCGCTTTTATTGGTCTTCAAAATGCCGGAATCATCGTCGGGGACGAGGCTACTATCGTTACTTTGGGTAATTTGCGGCAGCCGGAAACTTTGTTGGCTATTATCGGTCTTTTAATTATGGCTGTTTTGATGGCTAAAAAAGTACGTGGTTCCATTTTATTGGGGATTCTGCTCACTACGGTGGTGAGTTTTTTTATGGGAATACAGCCGTTCCCCAGCAGACTGGGCCACATCTTTGGTGCTCCGGCCAGCCTAGCCCCCATTGCCTTTCAGATTGATTTCGCCGGGGCGTTTAGGCTCGGTTTTATGACCATATTTGCATTTGCCTTTGTTGATATTTTTGATACTTTGGGAACTTTGATGGGTACCGGGGCCCGAGCCGGATTCCTAGATAAAAACGGCCTTTTACCCCAAATAAAAGAAGCTATGATTGTCGATGCTGTGGGCACCGTGTTGGGAGCTGCCGTCGGCACCAGTACTGTTACCACGTATGTGGAAAGCACGGCCGGCGTCTCCGAGGGAGGACGCAGTGGTTTAACGGCAGTTACTGTCGGTGTACTGTTTTTAGCCTCGTTGTTTTTAGCCCCCCTAGCCGGCCTGGTTCCGAGCGGCGCTACTGCTCCGGCGCTGATAATTGTCGGCGTGATGATGATGGGCGCCGTTACCGGGATCGATTTTGCTGATTTTACCGAAGCCCTGCCGGCTTTCCTCACTATGTTATTTATGCCTATGGCTTACAGCATAGCCCACGGTATTGCAGCCGGTTTCCTCAGCTACCCCATTGTCAAACTGGTGGCTGGCCGGAAAAAGGAAGTACACTGGTTCACTTATATTTTAGCCCTTATTTCTTTAATCCATTTTGCCCTCTAACCTATCCCGGCAATAAAGATGGTTTGGCCCCTGCCCTTTTGGGCCGGGGCCGTTTTAGATCAACCAATCTGTCGGCCAAACTGAGTCTTGTATAAACTAGCGTAATAGCCGCCCCGGCGGAGTAGCTCCTCGTGAGTACCCTGCTCCCGAATGCCCGTCTCATCGAGGTAAATTATTTTATCCGCATTTTGGACCGTGGACAGGCGGTGTGCAATTACTAAAGTCGTTCTGCCTTTGGACAGCTGCTCAAAGGATTCCTGTATTTTAATCTCGGTCACTGTATCCAGGGCGCTGGTAGCTTCATCCAAAATGAGTATCGGCGGATCTTTAAGAAAAATACGAGCGATGCTAATGCGCTGTTTTTGACCGCCAGAGAGCATAATGCCGCGCTCCCCGACCTCAGTATCAAAACCGTGCGGCATTTCCATAACCGCATCGTATATTTGAGCCATCTTGGCTGCCCAATAGACCTCGTCATCAGTAGCATCGAGCTTGCCGTAGCGAATATTCTCTTTGATGCTACCCGAAAATAAGAATACATCCTGGGAAACAATACCGATGTTTTGGCGCAAGCTGTTTAAGGTCACCGACCGGATGTCGCGGCCATCGATAAGGACTTGACCCTCATTGACTTCATAAAAGCGCGGAATCAAATGGCACAGCGTTGTTTTACCGCCACCGGAGGGGCCCACTATAGCTAGCGTCTTCCCAGATTCGACGCTAAGGTTTATTTGTTCCAACACGGCAGTATCATCATCATAAGAAAAAGAGACATTCTTAAATTCTATATCGCCCCGGGAAACTTTGAGCCTTTCAGCCCCTGGGCTGTCGACGATGTCGGGTTTAATGTTCATGATCTCCACAAAGCGAGAAAAGCCGGCCATGCCGCTGGTATATTGCTCTACAAACTGTGTAAGCTTGCGGATCGGTTGCAAAAAAGCATTAACATAGAGTGTAAATGTAAGCACATCAACTGTGTTTAACTTTCCTTCCATAATCAGGTAGCCACCGATTCCGATGACTGCAACGCCGAAGATATTGATAAAAAACTCCATTCCGCTATGGAACAGGGCCATAGCAGCATAATATTCTTTTTTTGCAGTTTTAAAGCGCTCATTCCCTAGTTCGAACTTGTGTTCCTCGTAGCGCTCGTTAACGAACGCCTTGGCCACCCTGATCCCCGCAATACTGGATTCGATAGCGGCATTGATTCCGGCCATCTGGTCTTTTACGCCCCGCGATACCCGGCTCATGCGCCGGCGCTGCAAAATAGTAAACACCAGCGCCAGCGGAATAAGAATCATCAACACCGATGTCAGCAAGGGGTTGATCGGAAACAAAATGACCAGGGCGCCGATAATGGTAACGCCGGAAATAAACAAGTCCTCAGGTCCGTGATGGGCTAATTCGGTTATGTCGAACAAGTCGGTCGTTACATGGCTCATCAACTGGCCGGTGCGAGCCTGGTCATAAAAATTGAAGGACAGGGTTTGCAAATGGCTGAAGACCTCTCGCCGCATATCAGCCTCGATCAATACCCCGAGATTGTGTCCGACATAAGTAACGATATACGAAAATATTGAGCGGAAAATAAACATAACGATCAAACTGGCTACGAGGACAAAAAAGAAAGAAAACATGCCTTTCGGCAGCAGCGTATTTAAAGCATACCGGCTTAATAAAGGAAAAGCCAGGTCAATGGTGGCCATCATCAGGGCACAAAACAAATCGAGCAGGAAAATACCCAGATGATCCCGATAAAAAGACATGAAGATGATAAGTTTGTTTTTGGTATAGTCACGTTTTGACATCTGATCTTAGTTTCCTTTCAGGCTACTATGCCTTGTAATAATTCCTAGCAGCATCCTGCTTTAATCATCCGTACCACAGCTTCTGTCAGCAACCGCAAATCCTCCCGGCAAGTCTGCTGCAAAGTAGCAAAATCGGTGACTGTCCGGATGGCTGAAAATACTGCCGTAATCCCGTGCTTATAAACAGCTTCAGCTCCCGGTCCTAAGGAGCCGCAAAGGGCGATGACAGGAACGCCCTTGGCCTTGGCTCTCGTTGCGACACCGATGGGTACCTTTCCATATATACTTTGCCAATCCAGCCGGCCTTCACCGGTAAATACCAGATCCGCATCAACCAGTAGTTGGTCAAAATTAGCTGCATCGAGTACCAAATCGATCCCGGAACGGATTGCACCCCCCAAAAAAGCAACTACAGCCGCTCCCAGTCCGCCGGCCGCCCCAGCACCGGGAAGGGCAGCTACATCTCGGCCTAAATCCTGTTTAATAATCCTCGCCATATGTTCAAGTCCGAAGTCAAGGAATTCAACTAAAGCCGGATCGGCTCCTTTTTGGGGAGCGAAAGTATAAGCTGCTCCGCGAGGGCCGAACAGAGGATTATCCACATCGCAGGCGGCAATGATATCCAAGTCAGGTAGCGCAGCCGGGGGCATGATCTTCTCTACAGCAGCCATGTTTTGGCCGATTGGTTCTATTTCATTTCCGTTTTTATCCAAAAAGCGGTAACCGAAGGCCGTGGCCAGGCCCAACCCACAATCGTTGCTGGCGCTTCCGCCAAGCCCGACAATGATCTTTTTGGCCCCGCGGCGGGCGGCAGCCAATATTAATTCGCCCAGGCCTACAGTGCTGGTTAGGGCTGGGTTTTTATTTTCACCGACCAGCGGAAGGCCACAGCAGGAAGCCAGCTCGACTACGGCAGTCTGATCGGGTAGCAATGCATACGTGGCGGTAAGAAGTTCCCCATAAGGCCCGCTCACGTCAGCCTGGGCATAATCGCCGCCGCTAATCGTAACCAGCGCCTCCACCATTCCCTCACCACCATCTGCCAGCGGCACCGAAGTAATGTGGGCTGAAGGTAAATACTTGCGGATAGCAGCCGCCATAATTGTACAAATTTCCCCGGCTGACATAGTACCCTTGAAAGAATCAGGGGCTAATATAAATCTTTTCATTAAATCATCACTCATTGACCACATTAACCGGCTGCCCAGCTAGAAACTGAACCAAGTTATCGACCGCAACAGCCAGCAGCCGCTGGCGGCTTTCCAAGGGAGCCCAAGATATATGAGGAGTAATAAAACAGTTGCGGGCCGAAAGAAGAGGGTTGTCAGCCGTAATCGGTTCTACCGAGACCACATCTAGCCCGGCAGCATATACTTTGCCTTCGTTTAAAGCCCGGGCCAGATCCTCCTCTACAATCAAGGGTCCGCGGGCATTGTTTATAATAATAACCCCGTCTTTCATTTTGGCGATGGTATTTTTGTTTATAATGCCTTCGGTTTCGGGCAGGAGCGGACAATGAAGCACGATCACGTCAGCTTCGGCCAGTAAAGTATCGAAATCAACGCATTCTTGTGCCCGGACAAAGGCGTCAGAAGCAATAACCCGCATACCCAATGCAGTGGCAATTTTACCTGTGGTTTGGCCGATTCGGCCATAACCGATGATTCCCATCGTTTTACCGGCCAGTTCAATCAGCGGATAATTCCAAAAGCACCAGTCAGGGGAGTTAGTCCAGTCGCCACCGCGTACCGCTTGGCTATGGGCGCCTACATGATGGCAAATCTCCAGCAACAACGCGATAGCCATCTGAGCAACAGCAGCCGTACCATAAGCAGGAATGTTGCAGACCGGGATCCCCTTCTCTTTTGCTGCCTTTATATCCACAATATCATAGCCGGTGGCCAAAACTCCAATAAAACGGACATTAGGGCAAGAATCTAAAGTAGCCCTGGTAATCGGAGTTTTATTAGTAAAGACTATATCAGCAGCACCAATACGATCGGCAACTAATTCCGCCGGAGTACGATCATAGACAGTTAAATCGCCGAGAGCTTCGAGCTCACCCCAGGAAAGATCACCTGGATTAGTGGTGTAGCCATCAAGAATAACAATCGTCGGCATAAAAAACATCCTCCTTTTATTCACTCATATTAAGTACGGCAACTGGCTTGAATAGATCATTTTAGATAAATATAAATAAGATACCGGCAGACAACCACAGCCTTTATCTTAATAGTCAAGAATATCGATAGAAATCGATAGAAAACTTACCCTAAAATGCATCATAGTTGGAAACAAATAGGATGTCAAGGACACGCAAGCCGAGGCGGTTCTAATTTACCTTCCACCAAACTACCTAGTCGGATATATTTTCCCTGTTAAGGCAATCCCTGATATAATGGTAAAAATTGAAGGAGTGGATAAAATGAGTGAACTTATCGACAACCGGAAATACCGGCAGCAAATCCTAAAAGAACTGATTATGGAACTGCACGAAGGTAAAAGTGTGGACGAGGTTAAGGAAAAGTTTGCCCATGCTATTGAAGGAATCTCAGTTGCCGAAATATCAGCTATGGAGCAAAGTCTGATCGATGAAGGAATGCCGGTGGAAGAAGTACAGCGGCTGTGCGATGTTCATGCTGCAGTATTCAAGGGGTCTATTGAAGAAATCCACCGGCCGACAAAACCAGAACAGGAACCCGGCCATCCCATCCATACTTTTCGGGCAGAAAACAAAAAAATACAACAGTTGATTGACGAACGGATCAAGCCACATTTAGAGACTTATCAAATCACACCCAGCCAGCAAAATGCAGCCCTTTTGGAGCAGGACTTTAAACTTCTGGCCAAAATAGACAAGCATTATCAGCGCAAGGAAAACCTGCTTTTCCCCTACCTCGAACAGGCGGGCATCACAGCTCCCCCTCAAGTAATGTGGGGCGTGGATGATGAGATCAGGAACGATCTTAAGGAAGTATTGGTTTTGCTGTCCGATCCAGACTCAAGGCCGGACGAATTGCTCGCCAAGGCCCAAGCTGCTAGCAACAAAGTAGAAGAAATGATCTTTAAAGAAGAAAGCATATTGTTCCCTTTGGCCCTGGAAACACTTACTGAAGATGAATGGTTTACAATTGCCCAAGAAAGTGCTGAAATCGGTTTTACCTTGTATGATCCCAAACAAACTTGGCAGCCAAAACATGCCCCCAAAGAAAAAACCGTCCACCAAACACCAACCGGCACCATTTCTTTTGAAACCGGCTCCCTTACCGCCGAAGAAATTAACGCCATCTTCAATCACCTGCCAGTGGACATCACCTTTATCGATAACAACGACGTGGTCAAATACTTCTCCCAAAGCCCGGAGCGGTTATTTTCCCGAACAAAAGCTGTCATCGGCCGTAAGGTACAACATTGTCACCCGCCAGCTAGTGTTCATGTAGTCGAAAAGCTGCTGGCTGACTTCAAGGCCGGGAACAAAGATCAAGAATCATTTTGGATCGAAATGGGCGATGTGTATGCCTTGATTCAGTATTTTGCTGTCCGAAATCAAGATGGTTCCTACCTGGGAACTATGGAAGTGAGCCAAAATATCAAGCCCCTTAAAGAAATCACGGGCGAAAAACGTCTGCTCAGCGAATAAATTCCTTCCCCGTACAGTTCCGACAGGACCACCCTATTAATGGGTGGTCCTGTTTCATCCGGGCGTAAATTTTGGTTGGCAGTGGGGGTGACGGTGATTACCAAACTTTTCCGGCGGTCAAAACTACTGTTTGGTTTTCCTAAAACTTCTGTGCCAGCTGGCGCAAATCTTCCGCGGTAGCTGTAAGGTCTTCGACAATAGCCGACACTTCCTCCATTCCTGAAGCCTGCTCCATGAATAAAATATTGGTCCCTTCTACTTTTTCTTCGATCCCGGATATATTTACGTTCAACCGTTTTAGAAATTCCTCAATCCCTTTGATGGATTCATTACTAGACGAAGACAGTTTTCCAATTTCATCCGCCACCACACCGAATCCACGCCCTTCTTGCCCTACCCGAGCCGCTTCAATGGCTGCGTTAAGACCCAAAAGGTTGGTTTGGTCGGCAATATTTTTAATAAAGCGGATAATTTCATCCGCCTCTTTATATTCCTCTTTCACCTGTGACACATATTCCAATACATAGGCGCTGTCTTCTGCCACTTGTTGGATACTAGTGGATATAGCGCTTATGGAGGCAGAAATCTGGGTCAGAGCCTGAACCAGTTGATTTACAGCATCGAGGATTTTAATCTGTCGGCGTAAATTTCGGGCTAGTGCTATAGTGCCAACCACATTACCGTCATCATCTCTTATCGGTATCGCCGTAGATTTGAAGTCCCAGCCGAAAACCTCCTTGGACATGATCTCGTCGATAGTCTGTCCTGATTTAAATGCCCGATAATTAGAGTCGGCTGTCGGCACTTTGCTGCCTGGCTTGGCCGGTGTTGGGAAATCAAGGGCATTTAAGCGGCCAAAGACCTTTCCATCTGTGACCACATAGATGTGGCTTTCCCCCAACAGCTCGGCCAAATATGGTATCAGAAGATCATAGGCAGCATAAAATTTGTCCAGATATTCATCCATTAGAAACCCTCCTATCAATCCAGCAGTGTGCCCCCGCCTGCCTAAGCTTGGGCCAGTACAAAATGATCCATATATTCGTATTTGTTCGCTACTTAATATTAAAATTCCTGTCGAAAAGACGCGCAGAGCTGTAAAAATCTGTGTAAATACAGATACCGACAATAATGGGCATGAGCATCAAATGACGAACATAAAGCAAGATAAGATGTCCGCAAATACAAAAAGGCCGCTAAAATTAAACTTTAGAGGCCTTTTTCCCTATCCTATGTATATTAATATCTGATCGAATGATTGGTGGAGCTGAAGGGATTCGAACCCTCGACCTCATGGATGCGAACCAAGCGCTCTCCCAGCTGAGCTACAGCCCCACACATGCAAATATAGGCTGTTTTAGTAAGGTGGTAAGTTAAAATCGTTCCCAAGTTGTACGGCAATAGAAAAATGGCTCCTCGGGCGGGATTCGAACCTGCAACTACCCGGTTAACAGCCGGGTGCTCTACCGTTGAGCTACCGAGGAATGCCTTACGGATTAAATTATAGCGCACTGTTTGTCAGTTGTCAACGGTTGGTTTTCCCAAAATTGCGCAAGCCAAAACCGTCCCCGGTTCGCTCCTAGTCTTTCGGCTTCATGGTGGGGAATAAAATGACATCTTTGATCGATGCTGAGTCGGTAAGGAGCATCACTAATCGATCAATGCCAATGCCCAGGCCGCCGGTTGGTGGCAATCCGTATTCTAGGGCCAGGATGTAATCTTCATCCAAGGGATGGGCTTCGTCATCACCGGCTTCTTTCTGCCTAACCTGTTCTTCAAAACGCTCGCGCTGGTCGGTGGGATCGTTCAGCTCGGAAAAGCCGTTGGCCATTTCGCGCCCAAAAATAAAAGGTTCAAACCGAGCTGTAAACTCCGGATCGCCCGGCTTGCGCTTCGACAAAGGCGAAATGTCTACCGGATAGTCAACTATAAACACCGGCTGAATTAAATTCGGCTCTACTGCTGCATCGAACACCTCGGCGAGAACTTGTCCCCAGCCGGCCCGGTCGGGTATATCAAAGCCCTGTTGTTGGGCTACCCGACGTGCTTCTTCAGCTGTTTTTATAGTGCTAAAATCAATACCACTGTACTTTTTCACTGCATCCAGCATGGTAACCCGCGGCCACGGCGGGGTGAGATCGAGTTCTACCCCTTGGTAGGTTATCTCCATAGAACCGGTAACTTTTTCTGCTGCTCCGGAAATGATCTCTTCTGTAATACGCATCACATCGTCAGCATTGGCAAAGGCCTGATAGCATTCCATTGCCGTATATTCCGGATTATGCTTGGTACTGATACCCTCATTACGGAAATTACGGTTAATCTCAAACACCTTTTCAAATCCGCCTACAATAAGACGCTTTAGATACAGTTCCGGTGCTATTCTAAGATAAAGTTGCATATCCAAGGCGTTATGGTAAGTAACAAACGGGCGTGCGTTTGCACCCCCGGCAATAGGGCTTAGCATCGGTGTTTCTACTTCCAAAAACCCTTCTTTGGTTAGATAGTCGCGCATGAATTGGATAATGCGCGAGCGGGTAACAAACACCTGGCGAACCTCAGGGTTAGCGATCAGATCTACATAGCGCCGGCGGTAACGTAAATCCATATCTTTTAAACCATGCCATTTCGCGGGCAAAGGACGCAGAGCCTTCGCCAATAAAGTATGGCTAGTTATTTTGACTGTGATTTCACCGCGACGGGTCTTAAAGACCTGTCCATTAACCCCAATTATATCGCCCACGTCCAGATCTTTGAAGCGTTCGTACTGCTCTTCGTCCAAATCATTAACAGAAGCGTATATTTGGATCTCACCGCTACTATCACGGACATGGGCAAATGACACCTTACCGTGGGTACGCTTAGACATAAGGCGGCCTGCAATTACCACCGGCTGGCCCTCCAGATTGTCAAATTCAGCCTGAATCTGGGCTGCCCTGTGAGTAAAGTCGAACCGATCAATTTTAAACGGGTCTTCACCCCGTCTTTTTAATTCTTGCAGCTTCCGCCGCCGCACTGCTAATTCGCTGCCGGGATCAAAGGTTTCTTCAGCCATTTTCAGCCTCCTCATCCAAATCGCCTAGCTACAGTTATTTTATATCAGTTTTCAGGGCCGTTGGCAATGTTTATGACCTTGTAG
>JAAZKX010000068.1 GCA_012799605.1 Bacillota bacterium
CTGTTGAAATATGGATCAGATAAGGGGTAAATAGTTGGCAAAACCCGACTATTGCTGGCACAGATCGTCTTTTAAGCGGATGATAATTGCTGTGTACGCAGGGGGGTGGAACAATGCACAGCATTGTAAGATCAGAACAGATTTTGTCGGAGCTTGGCTTGGGTCTCGATTGGGCTGCTAAAAGACACAAGGCTATTGCCAATAATATAGCCAATATTGACACACCTAAATACAAACGTCAGGATGTAACCTTTCCCCAAGCCTTAGCGCGGGCGATCAAAGGCAAAAACTCTAACTTGCCGTTGAAACGGACAAATCCACGCCACCTGCCAGCACCAGCGGCAGAAACATCTATTGCCATAGTGGAAGATAAAGGCACGACCTATCGAAACGACGGCAATAATGTCGATCCTGAAGTCGAGGTTGCAGAACTGCTTAAAAATACTCTTTACTATGATGCCTTGATCGACCGCATAGGAGGGCATGTACGAAGTTTACGTCTGGTGATCAGTGAAGGGAGGCGGTAAATATGTTTAGCAGTTTCAACATTTCTGCTTCGGGTCTTACCGCTCAGCGCTTAAGATTGGATATTATAGCTAACAACCTGGCCAATGCGGAAACTACCCGTACAGCCGCTGGAGGACCTTACCGCCGTCAATTGGCCGTCTTTGGGGCCAGAGAAGGGCGCGCATTTGATTTTTACCTGGGCCAGGCTGTGAAAAAACAAGCTAGTGGCCAGGGCGTGCGGGTTTTGAGGATCGAAGAAGATCCTTCTCCGTATAGGCGGGCTTATGAGCCAGGACACCCTGATGCTGATGAGGAAGGATACGTTCTTTATCCTAATGTAAACGTGGTGAAGGAAATGGTGGACATGATTTCAGCCAGTCGCTCGTATGAAGCCAATGCTGTTGCTTTCAACGCTACGAAAAGCATGGCTGTCAAAGCTTTGGAGCTTGGAAGGAGGTAGGCGGTGTTGGAAAGAATAAGCGCATCGCCGCTTCAATCCCCGGCCTATGACCCGATAAACAGCAGGGGCAAAATCGCAGACCGGCCCGAAAGTTTTGGCCAAGTTCTAGTAGCGGCTCTAAATGATGTCAACGAGCTGCAGCTTGACGCTCAGGAAAAAACACGCCTTCTTCTCGCCGGCGAAGAGATCGAGCTACACCAGGTAATGCTGGCGGCGCAGAAAGCAGAATTAGCGCTAGAGCTGACGCAGACTATACGCAATAAGGTGGTAGAAGCTTATCAGGAAATCATGCGGATGCAGGTTTAAGGTAGTGAGGTGGCAGGCATGGTGTCTCGGATTCGCGAGGCGGGCGCAAAACTTATGGGCCTGTGGAAGGGTGCCGACCGAGGGTTAAAATTACGCATTGCTATCGGCGTATTACTCGGAATCTCCTTAGTAGCGGCGGTAGTGTTATTCACACGGCCCGGTTACGAAACATTGTTTGCAGATCTAACACCTGCTGATGCCGGACAGATTACCCAACGTCTTCAAGAAATGAAGGTTGCCTACCGGCTAAGAGACAATGGACAGCGTATTTTAGTACCCCGTGATCAAGTATATGAGCTGCGTAATCAACTGGCTATGGAAGGGCTGCCCAAGGGAGGAACTGTCGGTTATGAGATTTTTGACCAAACGAAATTAGGGGTAACAGACTTTGAGCGTCGTATGCAATACATACGGGCTCTACGTGGGGAACTCTCGCGCACTATCAGCCAAATGGAAGGTGTTCGCTCGGCGAATGTAGAAGTGGTGCTTCCTGAAGAACGGCTGTTCGCAAAAGAAGCGAGTCCTCCCACTGCTTCCGTTGTTTTAGATACAACGGGGCAGATGAGCGCCAATCAAGTACGGGCGATAGTACACTTGGTATCGCACAGTGTAGAAGGACTAGCACCCGAAAATATTACTGTAGTGGATACCGGCGGTCAAATTTTATCAGACCTGATTGACCCCCAGCTATCGCCGGCCGGGCTTTCGGTGTCTCAACTTCAACTACAGCGTTCGGTTGAAAACGAGATCGAGCGCAATGTCCAAACTATGCTGGAACAAGTGCTCGGCCCCGGCATGGTGGTAACTAGGGTAAAAGCCGACCTTAATTTTGATCAGCGCGAGGTTACTAGCGAATTTTTTGAGCCGGTAGTAGATGATGAAGGAATCCTGCGCAGTATGCAGGAACTCAAACGAACCTTTGAAGGCCAAGACCCTGAAGGCGGAATCCCCGGAGAAGGGGAAAACATACCGCCGGGGCTTAGTTACCAAACCTTGACAGGCGGCTCCGGCCAGTATGAAGAAGAGCAGGTTACAAGAAATTATGAAATCAGCCAGACTAGAGAGCACCTGGTGGTTGCCCCCGGCAGCGTACGTCATCTGTCCGTATCGGTGCTGGTAAATTCTAATCGTGATGGAGGTTTTTCGCAACCGGAACTAGATGCCATTAAAACTGCGGTAGCCCATGCAGTGGGTTTGCGCGAAGAAGACCGGGCCGATCAGATAAATGTAGAACAGCTCCCGTTTGCCCCGGCGGCTATCGAACCGGAAGCGGTTTGGCCTTCGCTGTTAAAACCGCCGTTTGTTTACTATCTGGCCGTTGCTATCGTGTTAGCGTTCATTTTATTGGCCCGCAGCTATCGCCGCCGAAAAATTCCGGCGGATGAAATAACCGAAGCGGAAATAGCAATCCGTGAGGCGGCCGCAGTAGAAGAAGATCCGGAAGTGCTTGAGCGTGAGCGAATCCGGACTGAAATAGAACGGTTGGCTCGCCAACAGCCGGAGGAGTTAGCCCAGCTATTGACGACTTGGATCAGTGAATAAGAAAGCGGTGATCGAAGTGCGCTTGAGCCTCAGCGGTAAAGAAAAAGCAGCAATTCTACTCATATCTCTTGGGCCTGAGCTATCGGGACAAGTGTTGAGGCACTTGCGTGAGGATCAGATAGAGGAATTAACTTTAGAGATTGCTACCTTGCGCCGGGTGGATCCGGATGTTGCCGATATGGTTTTGAGGGAATTTCATCAAATGTGCTTGGCCAAAGAATATATAGCCCAAGGCGGCATCGAATACGCTCACGACATGCTGGAAAGAGCCCTTGGAACCCAGCGAGCCCTGGATATAATCAACCGTTTGACTGCTTCACTGCAGGTTCGACCCTTCGATTTTGCCCGTAAAACTGATATTCACCAGCTGCTGACCTTTATCCAAAACGAACATTCGCAAACCATAGCCCTGGTTACAGCATATTTGGATCCGGACCAAGCAGCGCAGATTCTGTCGTCCTTGGAGCCGGAAAAACAAATTGAAGTAGCTAAAAGGGTAGCGCTAATGGACAGCACATCCCCTGATGTGATTCAGCAGGTGGAGCAAGTACTGGAACAAAAATTAGCCGCAACCAGCAGCCAAGAATATGCTCAGGCAGGCGGGATTGACTCCATCGTCAATATGCTCAATGCGGTTGATCGAGGAACCGAAAAGACGATTCTAGAAGCATTAGCCCAAGAAGAACCTGAGTTAGCAGAAGAGATCAAGCGTCGTCTGTTTACCTTTGAAGATATCGTTATCTTGGATGACAGGGCAGTAATGCGAGTTTTACGGGAAGTCGACTTGAATCGCGACTTGCCATTAGCGCTGAAAGTGGCCAGTGAAGATGTTAAACGCAAGATCCACAAAAACATGTCCAAACGGGCTGTAGACACCCTGCAAGAGGAGATCGGTTACCTTGGGCCGGTTCGGTTGCGTGATGTAGAAGAAGCGCAGCAGAAAATCGTCAATATTATCCGCAGATTAGAAGAAAGCGGTGAAATCATAGTTGCCCGCAGCGGGGAGGATGAGATCGTTGTCTAAAGTGCTAAAAAACCCTCTTATCAGCCCCCAAATACAAATAGTGACGGCCGCGGAGGTGGTCCGAGCCGAATCCGAATCCGAATCCGAATCAGCTGTTCCTTCGGCGGCGGACTTAAATCTGGATTTGGAACGCCGTTTGGCCAACGTGGCCAAGGTGATGAAAACGAATTTGCTCGAAGCGGCTGAACACAGGGCAGCGATCCTGGAACAAAAGGGCAAAGAACAGGCTGCAAAAATCTTAGCTGCCGCCCGGCAGGAAGCGGAACACCTAAAACAACAGGCAGAAAATGAAGGTTATGAAAAAGGCTACCAGGCCGGATACCAAGCCGGGCAAGAAAAGGCTAATCAGCTGATAGTTGAAGCCAAAAAGACAGTCCAGGAGGCCCAAGCGGAAAAGGCTCGGCTTTTGGCCCAAACAGAGCCGGAGGCGCTGGAGCTGGCTTTCGAGCTGGCAGAAAAAATTTTGCGCCGTGAACTCACCCGGTCGGCGACCGTACCGGCCCAGCTGCTTCAGGCCGCAGCCGGAAAACTACCTACGGCTGAACCGGTGATAATTGAAGTTGCTCCCGGGGAGAAACAGCGTTGGCTTGATGCCGAGGAAATGCTAAGATCAGCGCTGGCCGACCGCCCATTTAAGATCGCAGAGAATCCGGCTGTACCGCCGGCTGAATTTATGCTTTCCTCAAAGATAGGCACTGTCGATGCTCGCCTTAAACCTCAGCTCGAGGCCTGCCGGGCTCATATTTTGGGGGATAACACATGACCACGACTTGGATACCTGATCTTGAGCCTTACCGAAAACGGCTCCAAACGATAGACCCCCTCTGTGTTTGGGGAAGAATTACGCGGCTGGTAGGATTTGCGCTTGAATCCCAAGGCCCGCCGGCGGAAGTGGGCGAGCTCTGTTTGCTCTCTACAACTGCTGGCGATACGACCAGCGCAGAAGTGGTTGGATTTCGCGACGGTCATCTGCTGTTGATGCCGATCGGCGACTTGGCCGGTATTAGCCCCGGAACAAAAGTTGTTGCCACCGGCAAACCGTTGGCAGTCCAAGTTGGCCCTGAACTCAAGGGCAGGGTGCTAGACGGGCTAGGTCGGCCGCTGGATGATGGCCCGCCTTTGACCAGTAAAACAACATATCCGCTCAAGGCCCAAGCACCACATCCCTTGCTGCGGCAGCGTATTCAAGAACCGCTGGAATTAGGAATAAAAGCTGTGGATGCACTTTTAACCTGTGGCAAGGGCCAACGTTTAGGCATTTTTGCCGGCAGCGGGGTCGGTAAAAGCACCATGTTGGGGATGATGGCCAAAAATACTACTGCAGATATTAGCGTAGTTGCTCTCATCGGCGAGCGGGGGCGCGAAGTAAGAGAATTCCTGGAAAAATCGCTAGGCGCTGCTGGCTTGCAGCGTTCGGTCGTGGTAGTAGCCACTTCTGATCAACCGCCTCTGATCCGCGTTAAGGGCGCCTTTGCGGCTATGAGCATTGCTGAATACTTCCGTGACCAAGGGCTCGACGTCCTCTTTATGATGGATTCCATTACCCGATTCGCCATGGCCCAGCGGGAAATCGGACTGGCCACAGGCGAACCGCCTACCACGAAAGGATACACCCCGTCTGTGTTCGCGATGCTGCCACAGCTCTTGGAGCGGGCCGGTGCGGCTGAATCCGGTACTATAACCGGTTTGTTCACTGTCTTAGTAGATGGGGATGACCTAATGGATCCGATCGCCGACGCCGCTCGTAGCATCCTAGATGGCCACATTGTTTTAGCCCGTCGTTTAGCCAGCCTGAATCACTATCCAGCAGTCGACGTACTTCAAAGCGTAAGCCGGGTGATGCCCGATATAGTAGATGATGAAGCCCTGCAGCTGGCCCAGCAAGCGCGGGAAATACTGGCCGTATATGAAGAGGCAGAGGATTTAATCAATGTGGGCGCTTATGTCGCCGGCAGCAACCCAGCCATCGATCGGGCGCGATCACTGATCGCCCCGCTGCGGTCGTTTTTGCGCCAGAGCGTGGCTGAATCCTTTACTTTAGCTGAAACCCGAAAATTATTAGCCCGGGCTCTTCAAGCGAATGAGGGGGAATAACAGATGAAATTCTGCTTTAGCCTGGCCCGGGTACTAAAAATAAAAGGGATTTGGGAAGAACAAGCCAAATTAAAACTTGCGGCTGCGGTGATAACACGCGAGCAAGAAGAAAAATTGTTCGCTGAAAAAGTTACCGTCCGCAATCAGGCTTTTTTCCGTCTTAACGAGGCCGGCCTCAAACGGGGGCAAACGATTGCCCAGCAATATATGTTAGCCAATTGGGCCAAACAAGATTGCCAGCAGCAAGCGGTCAGGGTCAAGGAGGCTCACCGTAATTTCAGCCGGGCCCAACAGGACTTTTTACAACGCCGGGCCGATCGTCAAGTGTTGACCAAACTCGAACAAAAAAAATGGGCTGAATATATACAAGAAAAAGAACGCAAAGACCGAGTCCAACTCGATGAAGTCGCCTCCTTAGCCTATCTAAAACGACAAGGGGGGGCTTAAGATGGCAAAAATAACTACCATCGGGCCTGATACACCCCCAAAAGGGCGCTGGCTGATTTGGGCAGGAATATTTATAGCTGTTTTGGTGCTATTATCGTTGCTGGCCATGCTGCTTAACTTTCTAGGTATAGTCGATTTTTCAACCTTACCGTTAGCATTGCCGTGGTTCCGTTCCCCGGCGGAAGAATCGGAACAAATTTTAAAAGAAGAACAACTAGCTATGCAGATAGTAGATCTTCAGGCGGATCGAGAACTACTGCTTGGCAGCTTGGAAGATAAGAAAAACGAAATCGCTCTGTTGAAAGCCGAAGTGGAGCGTTTAGAAACAGAGATTAAACAACTTATTGAACAAGAACAAGCTATTACCGATATGGCAGCCATATACGCCAAAATGGATCCTGCGGCAGCTGCAGCCATCTTGGAGAAGCTGTCGGCCGAGGAGGTGCTGCCTATTTTAGGCAAACTGAAAAAAGATCAAGCAGCAGCAATTTTAGCTGAACTAGACGGCGACCTGGCCTCTAAAATTACCAGAGCCTGGGCAGCCAGATAAGATAGTAAAATCGGGAAAGGAGGTGAGACCATGACTGAAGCAATGAACATACTGACAGGGATGCACTGCCATTTGACCAAAGTCTCGGGGCAAAAAATAGGTCCGGAGGAAGAATTAGAGGCAGCAGGAAATTTTGCCGCCTTGTTAGCGGGCCTTCTTATCGGAACAGAACCTTTGCTCCTTATCCCGGAGACAGAAACGCAGCTAGAACCTACCGGCATTTTGACTGCTTCACGGCTTCCCGCCGCTGATCTGCCGGCTGCCATCGATACCAACTGGGAACCGGTAGCGGGATTAGAAGCCGGATTTGAGCCGGAAATCTCTATGCGGCCTTTATCGGAACAAAATAAGCCGGCCGAAACCACCGATCTTGACCTAAACTCAATTACATCCGAACCTGAACAAAAGGATTTACTTTCAGAACCTGGGGCCGAAAAAGCTGTAGTCGCCACTTGGCCCCGGAAAGAATTACCGAGCCAACAGCCCCCTGCGCCCGCTGTCCCGGATACTGAAACAAACCGAGCCGAATTGCCGGAGCTGGAGCGGCCCGAATCCTTGACCGAGACTGTAACCGTGCAAACAGCGTCAAAATTGGAATCAGGCTTTGACCAGCACTTTGAACTTGACTCCCCGCCAACTGACAAAAACAAAAATAAACAGGAACCGCCGTTGGCAGGCGTCAAACCAACAATCCCAGGACAGGCAACCATGAGGCAGGCAGATGAAGAAATATCGCTTACCGAGACTAACCGTTTATTCCGTCAGGTGATAGAACAAGTAGGCCGGCAACAAGGAAGTGGTCGCCAGGAGATAACACTGAGATTAAAGCCGCCCAATCTAGGTCAGGTACGCCTTGTTTTGCTACACCGCACTGGCACTATCAGCGCTCGCTTTGAGGTCGAAAATGATTTCGTCCGCGGTGCTTTGCAATCTAATATAACCCAGCTAGAAGAAACCCTGGCCGAGCAGGGAATTCAAGTGGAAGAATTAAGCGTTTATATCGGTCAAGGCAATGCTGGTAACGATCAGCCGGCCCAAAAACAAAATGCTTTTGATCTTCACCCGGCTCGTAGCTTGCACGCCGATGAAGATACTAGTCCCGGTTCGGATTATGAGAAAAGCCGGGCTGTTACAGCCAGCGGCAGGTTAGATTTACTCATTTAGGGGGTGGAAAATCCATGCAAGTAGGCGTTGTCAACAATACCACTAGTCCTGCTCCAGCAGCATCCCAACTGGGAGGGAAAGATGATTTTCTGCAGCTTTTGGTTACCCAGCTTAGACTGCAGGACCCGTTGGAACCTGTAAAAGAAAGGGAGTTTATCGCCCAATTAGCTCAATTTAGTACCTTGGAGGGGATCAATAATCTGGCCCAAGAACTAACAACACTAGTAGACTTGGAACAAGCATCGCTGAGGCAAAATGCCGATCAAGCAGCTGTACAGATGATCGGACGGCAGGTACTTTTAACTACTGAAACAGGGGAGATCAGCGGGATTGTGAGTGCAGTTCGCTGGTTTCAAGGTCGGCCGCAAATTGTTGTCCACGGTCAGGCCTACGACCTGGGTTATATCAAGGAACTAAAACCAGCTCCAGCAGAGGATGAAAAAGCAGATGTCTGATCATAAAGTGTTTATTCCGCCGCCAATTACCAGACCAACAGCCTATCCTACTTCCAAACAGGCCCGGGCTGGCGCGAAAAGGGCTACGAAGGATTTCGCTACACATTTAGCCGAAGCCCAAGGATTACTCGTATCCCGCCATGCTCAGCAGCGCTTATCCAGCCGCCAAATTCCACTTACCGGAGAAACCTGGGGCCGAATATTGCAGGCGGTAGATAAAGCTGCCGCTAAAGGGAGCCGGGATTCGCTAGTGTTAGTCGAGGATCTGGCTTTGGTTGTGAATATCCCTAACCGAACGGTAATAACAGCGGTAGACGGACCTAGTATGCGCGAGCGGGTATTTACCAATATCGATAGTGCGGTAATAGGATAGAGCCGGACCTTTTAAGGGGGCTCAGCGCTGCCGACTGACTGAAGCAGCGCACTGCAACAAAAAGGAGGAAAAGGTCATGATGCGTTCCATGTACGCTGCCGTATCCGGCCTGCGTAATCACCAGACTCGCATGGATGTAATCGGCAACAACATTGCCAATGTCAATACTACCGGCTTTAAAAAAAGCCGGGTTACATTTAAAGATGCGTTCAGCCAAGTACTCAAAGGGGCCAGTCGCCCCGAAGGGGGACTTGGCGGTACCAACCCGATGCAAGTGGGCATGGGCATGGTGCTGGGTTCTATCGATGTTATCCACACCAAAGGAAATGCCCAGGGCACGGGCAAAATGACAGATTTATGCATCGATGGGGAAGGATTTTTTATCTTAAACTCAGGCACCGGCTCCCTTTACTATAGCCGGGCCGGGGCGTTTGATTTCGATCGCGAGGGGAATTTTATCAATCCCGACGGAATGATAGTGCAGGGCTGGTATTTAAATGAATACGGTGAACGGCTAAGAAGCCGTACCGATAATACCATTGACCCGGCAGCGCCACCGTCGAATTTGGCTTTGATTCATCAGCTGACGCCGCCCCAGGCAACGAGCAGCGTAGTCTTATCCGGCAACTTGCATGACGGTACCGCCCCTGATGAAAGCTTCAGCCGCACCTTCACCGTCTACGACCAGAAAGGCAATCCCTATGATGTGCAGATTGAGTTCGAGCCGGGAGCGAGCTTACCTGCCCCACCTGAAAATGAGTTCGAAAATGCGTTTTCTGCGTGGACTTGGAGCATTCCGGGCGTTGAAGGCACCTTAGTATTTGATGCCGCTGGTAATATTTTAGGGGTTACTGTTGACGAAAATGATAATGAGGCCGAGGTCACCGGTACTACAGTTAAATTAACATTTGACCCAGACAAGGAGAGCACTGGGGATGAATGTGTGCAAGTCTTCGACTTCTCTGGCATCACTCAATACGCCGATCCGCGGGGCGAATCTATTATCTCGGTGCAGCAAGACGGCTACACCTACGGCCGGCTGGAGGAGCTGGTGGTGGATGATAAAGGCGTCATCTCTGGCAGTTTTTCCAATGGTACCAGCCGCCCCCTCCTTCAGGTGGCCATTGCAACCTTCGGCAACCCGGCAGGACTGATTGGACGCGGCAATTCACTGTTTGCCTTGTCCAACAATAGCGGCGAGCCACAGATTGATGCGCCCGGTACGGGAATGGCCGGGGCAGTGTCGCCGAGTTCACTTGAGATGTCCAATGTCGATTTATCGGAAGAATTTACCGATATGATAGTGACTCAGCGTGGTTTCCAGGCTAATTCCCGGGTGATTACCGCTTCCGATGAAATGTTGCAGGAATTGGTGAATATGAAACGATAATTGAACGGTTGGTCCGAGGCGGGAAAGCAGGCTTGCCCCTGCTTTCCCGGATGGAGGTGTACGTATGGATATTGCTACTTTGATCGGTATAATATCCGGTCTAGTGCTTCTTGGAACCGCGTTAGGGCAATCCGGTGGCATAGCAACATTTTGGGATACTCGTTCGCTGATGATTACACTAGGTGGGACCGTCGCTGCAACTTTTATCAACTACCCCCTAGATCAAATACTTAGTATTTTTAAGGCTGTAAAGCACGTATTTCGCCGCAAGCTACCCCCACCCGAGGATGTCATCGCCAAGCTGGTTTATTACACAGCCAAAGCGCGCCGCGAAGGCATCTTGGCCCTAGAAGAAGAAGCCGAAGCGCTGGACGATGAATTTATTAAAAAGGGCTTGCAGTTGGTCGTCGATGGCAGCGATCCGGAACTGGTCCGAAATATCTTAGAAACCGAACTCGCCTTTGTGGAAGAGCGCCATAAATCGAGCCAAGGCTTATTTATTACCATGGCTACGTTGGCTCCGGCCTTTGGGATGTTAGGTACAATCATTGGTTTGATTGCTATGTTAAGAAGCCTCGATGATCCGCGCACCATCGGTCCAGCTATGGCCTTGGCCCTTATCACTACCTTTTATGGATCGCTGATAGCAAATTTAATTTGCATACCCATAGCCGGCAAACTTAGCATCCGTTCCGGTGAGGAAGTTCTGCTTAAAGAGCTTGTAATCGAAGGGGTCTTGTCGCTACAGGCCGGCGAAAACCCCCGGCTGGTAGAAGAAAAGCTAAAAACCTTTCTTCCCCCGAAAACACGTGATCTATTGGCTGTCAAACAGCAGAAGTTGGATATGGAACGCCAGGAGGTACTGTCATGAGCCGACGCCGCAGGAGTAACCGGGAGGTGTCGCTGCCCACAGCCAGTGGCTGGATGGTTACATATGCCGACCTCGTTACCAATATGCTATGCCTGTTTGTGCTGCTGTTTGCTTTTTCCCAAATCGATGCAGCCCGCTTTGAGGAAGTAATTATTTCCGTCCAGGGTGCTTTTGGCGTCCTCGATGGCGGAAGTGCCCTTACCCCGGAGGCTTTGCCCGGTGGAGCGGGGGATGAAATAACCCTCCGCTGGCAGGCGGAACAACGCCGGTTGGAAGAAATTATGGGTAAGGTAAAGCACTATATAGAAACCAATGAACTGGACGGCAAGATTCAGGCCTGGTTAGATGAGCGTGGCTTAATGATTCGTTTTTTGGATACGATCTTATTTGACCTTGGAAAAGCAGATCTTAAGCCTGAAGCTAGGGTGATCTTAGATAATGTGGCCGAAATTTTGCTCACAGTATCAAATCGAATTAGGGTTGAGGGGCATACTGACAATTTACCTATCAATACTTACCGCTTTCCTTCCAATTGGGAGTTATCGACGACCCGGGCGACTACGGTTGTGAGATATTTTCTTGAGCAATATGAATTTCAACCCACCCAATTTTCGGCGGCCGGTTACGGGGAGTGGCATCCGGTGCTACCAAACGATAGCGCTGAAAACCGGGCCCAAAACCGGCGTGTTGACATTGTGATTTTGCGCTCGGCTGTTGCTCAAGAAGAACCTGTTAGAGCGGATTTGTTAGAGGGTTATGAGGAGGGCGGGCTTGGTGAATAAAAGCATTCAGATTACTTGGACACCGCAGAAAGTTATTTTAGTCGCTGTTATCATTCTGATTCTGTTTGCAGTTACTACCTTTGGAATTGTGGCTTTATTGATGCGGAACCAAAAAGCGCTGACCGAAGACGAAACTACTCCAAAGGGTACAGGTCCCAAGTACTCTTTAGAAGATTTTAGTGTTAATTTGGCCGACCAAGGCAGCCGGCGTTACCTTAAAGCTACGGTCACGCTCGAGCTGAGCACTGCCAAAGTTGCTGCCGAATTGGACAAGCGCGAAGCCCAAATCCGCGATATAACCATAACGCTGCTTAGGGAGCAAAAAGCCACTGATCTTCAGGCCGGCAGCTCAACTGTAATAGCCGGGCTTAAACAAAAGATCAAGGACAGTATCAACCAGGTACTTGAGAACGGGGAAATAATAGCTGTGTATTTTCCTGAATTTATTGTCCAGTAAAGAAGGTGATACCATGGCTGAAATACTTTCCCAACATGAAATAGATACTTTGCTCGCCGCATTATCCAGCGGTAGTGTGGATATGGAAGAAATAAAAGAAGAAGAGAAGCAGAAAAAAATACAGGTTTACGATTTCCGCCGGCCAAACCGGTTCTCCAAAGAACAAATTCGCACCTTGTACATGTTGCATGACAACTTCAGCCGCCTATTTCGCACCTTATTGGCTACCCAGTTGCGTACCCCGGCCGAAGTAGAACTGGTGTCGGTGGAAGAGATGACGTTTGAAGAGTTCACCCGCTCGGTTCCCAATCCGACCGTAATGGCTGTGATAACCCCTAGCAAGCTAACGGGTCAAATCGTGTTGGAGCTCAACCCCAGCCTGGCTTTTTCTTTGCTGGAGCGTCTTTTGGGAGGTCAAGTCGAAAGTTTTACCGAAACCAGACCATTGACTGATATTGAATCAGCAGTGGTAGAACGGTTCATCGACCGGATTATGCAGGTGCTAGATGAAGCCTGGGTCCATGTTTCTCCCCTGCAATTGACGCTTGAGCGCCTGGAGACCAACCCCCAGTTTGCTCAAATTATTGCTCCCACAGAAATGGTAGCTTTAGTATCACTAAGAGTTAAAATGAACGCTACTGAAGGATTATGCAATTTTTGCTACCCCTATTTGGTTTTAAAACCGGTTGCCCCCAAATTAAGCGCCCATCATTGGTTCTCAGCTATGGATCCTCATGTGGCACCGGCTAACCGCGAGCTGTTGCGCCGCCGCTTAGCCCGCACAAATATTCCAATCAAAGCATTACTGGGCCAAACACAGATCACGGTTCATGATCTTCTCAATTTACAAATAGGAGATGTTGTCCCCCTAAACACCCGTGTCGGCGGAGATATCCTCCTTCTAATAGGGCCCGAGCCCAAGTTTTGGGCTTCCCCGGGGCGGATTAATGGCCGATTGGGCCTAAAGATCAGCGCCCCGTACAAAGGAGATGAAGATGATGGAAAATAGGCTTCTCAGCCAAGAAGAAGTCGATGCTATTTTGAAGGTTGGGACCAAAAGCGAAGAGATCCCTTACTTGGATCCAGTCGAGATCGATGCCCTGGGCGAAATCGGCAATATCGCCATGGGTACAGCTGCCACGACTTTATCCATGCTGCTGGGACAAGAAGTGCGGATCACTACTCCCAAGGTCGAGGTTACAACCGAAGAAAAACTTAGAAATGATTACCCCTATCCCTATGTGCTATTGGAAATAAGTTATATTCAGGGCTTAAAGGGGACAAATCTGCTCGTTGTCCAGGAAAAAGACGGTATTTTGATCTCCGAACTGATGATGGGCGGCAGCGAAATGCCCCAGGATGTTGAAAAACTGGATGAAATGCGCTTATCCGCTGTTGGTGAAGCCATGAACCAGATGATCGGCTCTTCAGCAACAGCGATAGCGACGGTATTCGATCAAAGGATACAAATATCACCGCCGGATGTCCACTACATCGATTTGGCCAAAAGCGAATTAGCGGCGGTAAATGGGGATCAACCCTTGGTGCAGGTCTCATTCGATATGCGTATAGGCGACCTGGCCGATACGGAGATTATGCAGATTTTACCTTTGGATTTTGCCAAAGAGATGGTGGTAACGCTGATGGGGTCACTGGTCGAAGATTCCGCCAACAGTACCCCGGCTGAAAAGTCGGATCCCCAAGACCAACTGATGCCAAAGGCGCCATCTGCCGGGCCTGAACGGGCAGCTGCTTCGCCATCGTCCCCGACCGGTATCCTTAAACCTAAACCTGCTGTCAGCGACCAGGCAGTAGTACAGCCAGCCGCTTTCGCTCCGCTCAGTACCGAAGAGCCTGCTGCGGCCGGAACGAATCTGGATCTGCTGCTGGACATCCCGTTGGAAGTGACAGTGGAACTGGGCCGTACTAAAAGGCTGATCAAAGATGTACTGGAGCTGGGGGTCGGCTCGGTAATCGAACTTGATAAACTAGCAGGTGAACCGGTCGATGTAGTAGTAAATAGCAAACTGGTGGCACGAGGCGAGGTGGTTGTTATCGATGAGAATTTTGGGGTCCGAATAACTGATATCATTACGCCGATGGAGCGGGTAAAGCAGTTGCAATAAGAGCGGGAGGGTAAAAAGTGGGTAATAGAATTCTTATTGTGGATGATGCAGCTTTTATGCGCATGATGCTTAAAGATATCCTGATCAAAAACGGTTATGAAATTGCCGGCGAAGCACCGAACGGAGTGTTGGCGATAGAACGATACCGCGAAACTCAGCCTGATCTGGTAACGATGGATATTACCATGCCGGAAATGGATGGTATTACCGCAGTCAAAGAAATAAAAAAGATTGACCCGGAAGCTCGGATTGTTATGTGTAGTGCCATGGGACAGCAGGCTATGGTAATCGAAGCCATTCAAGCTGGTGCACGTGATTTTATTGTCAAACCGTTTCAGCCAGAACGGGTCCTCGAAGCAGTACGCAAAAGTTTAAGTTGAGGGGTCTTAAATGATGTCCTACCTGGGGAAAAACAAACTTGTAGTGTTTTTAGCCCTGTTAGTGTTGGTTTCGTGCTGTCCGACTGTCCTCGCAAATGCTGCAGAAATGACCGGTGAAGAAACTTTAGACCAATCAGAAGCCAAACCTTTTACCGGTGGGGCAGAATTCCATCCGGGACGCCTCGTGCTGAAAATGCTATTAGGTTTAGTGGCTGTGCTAATCTTGTTGTTTATGTTGGGAAAAACGCTATCCGGTCGCTTCGGCCTTCCCTCAGGAAGTGTCCGCTATTTATCGGTAATAGATAGCATGCCTTTGGGTTCAGGAAAAGGGTTGGCAGTCATTCAAGTAGGCAACAAACAATATCTTCTGGGCATTGGCGGCGACCGCATCGATTTATTAACAGAACTAAGCGATTCAGACCTAGCCCCCCCGGCGGGGGATTCTGACTTCAACACTGTATTGACCGCAGCCCAACGGGGCGGGCCTGCCAATTGGCAGGAACGTATACAACAACAAATCAGCCGCTTGCGGCAGGGCATTTACCAAGCAAATGAAGGAGATAACGAAGGATGATAAGGCGCTATGCCTGGATAACAGTAATTATATTGGTCATTATTTTTGGGGTCGGTCGTTCTACTGTTGCCCAACCGCAGTTCCCGCGCCTGGAAATTGGGATTGCACCTGCTACGGAGCCGCAAGAAGTAGCCTTGGGGTTGCAGTTGCTGTTTTTACTTACAGTGCTTTCGTTGGTGCCGGCAATCTTAATCCTAACCACCTCTTTTACCAGAATAGTGGTAGTTTTATCTTTTGTCCGCAGTGGGCTCTCGATCCAGCAAATGCCGCCCAACCAAATAATACTAGGTCTGGCCTTGTTTCTCACCTTTTTTATTATGGCCCCGTATTGGGGTCAAGCCAATGAGCAAGCCCTGCAACCGTACTTGAGCGGCCAGCTTTCTGCGGCGGAAGCATTACAATTGGCGAGTGAGCCTATACGGACATTTATGTTTCGGGAAACCAGGGAAAAGGATCTCGCCTTATTTATCGGATTGGCTGATTTACCCCGTCCTCATGACCGCAGCGATGTTCCTACTCATATTTTAATTCCGGCCTTTGTTATCAGCGAATTAAAAACAGCCTTTGAGATCGGTTTTCTTATCTACATACCGTTCCTCATTATTGACATGGTGGTGGCCAGTACCTTAATGTCCATGGGCATGTTGATGCTCCCGCCGGTTATGATTTCACTTCCATTCAAATTACTTTTATTTGTGATGGTAGATGGCTGGCACCTTGTAATCAGATCCTTGTTGGAAACTTTTTAGTCGGAACGGAGTGAAATACAGTGAGTGAAGAGTTGGTGCTCAATATCGGCCGTGAAGCCTTATATACCGCCTTACTGGTAGCCGGCCCCTTGTTATTGCTAAGTTTATCTGTCGGCCTAATTGTCAGCATCTTCCAAGCCACAACCCAAATTCAAGAACAAACGCTTTCGTTCGTGCCCAAAATAGTAGCTGTTTTGCTAGGGTTGGCGCTCTTTGGCCCTTGGATCTTACAAACCATGCGCGAATTTACGATCCGATTGGTAACTTCTATTCCTACAGTACTACGTTAAGGTGCTGGTATGGTAGATATAGTTTATTGGAGCAAAGCGTATCAATTGTTTTTATGTCTGGTAATCCGAACCGGTGGCTTTTTGACCACGGCCCCGTTTTTTTCCAGCCGGAATATTCAGGCCAGTATGCGCGGATTGTTGAGCATTTTGCTGGCAGTGCTTTTTCTGCCCTTGTTTCCGGTCGAGGAGGTATTTTTGACCGACAGTTTGTGGGGTCTCGGCCTCATGCTGATTGGGGATTTAATCTTGGGCTTGGTACTAGGGTATGCGGCCAGCATTATTTTCTCCGCTTTTCAAGTCGCAGGCCAGATTATTGACAGACAAATAGGGTTTGGCATGGTTAACGTTGTCGATCCCCAAAGCGGTGAGCAAATACCCCTGGTTGGAAATTTCCTCTACCTGATGGCCATGTTAATCTTTTTGGCCTACAACGGTCATCATTTTTTGATACATGCACTATGGAGCAGTTGGCGGCTAGTACCGCCGGGAGCAAATTGGGGCGGGCCAGACCTCGTTTGGGAAATATTAAGATCGGTAATGGTTATGTTTATTGCCGGAATTGAAATAGCCACTCCGATCTTGGGGGCTTTGCTGCTGGCAGACTTGAGCCTAGCTATTTTGGCCCGTACCATTCCGCAGCTAAATATCTTTGTAGTTGGACTGCCGGCAAAGCTGTTGATCGGGTTGCTGACGTTATCTTTGTCGGTGCCTATGTATGGGCTATTCCTCCAGACGATTCTCACGGAGGTGCAACGAACCCTTGATATTATACTCTCGTACATGCCGCCGTAATCGTGATCTGGATAAGGTTATCAACCTGCAGCTGTTTGCCGGTGAAGAAAAAACCGAACCGGCAACGCCCCACCGCCGGCGGGAGGCGCGCCGCCGAGGACAAGTTTTTCACAGTATGGAATTTACCGCAGCTGTAAACCTGCTTTTGGCCGGGATTTGCACCCTGCTTCTTTTACCATGGTGGCGGGAAGAAATCGTCACATTGATGCGGGTGGTTTACAAACTCCACTCCCTCGATTTTAGCTCGGTTGCAGTCAATCAATTGCTTTATCTTGCCGTAACCTGCCTTCTCCGTTTAGTCGCCCCGTTGTTTACTGTGGTGATAATCGCCGGTATTGTTTCCAATTTGGCCCAGATAGGTTTTGTTTTTAGTCTGGAACCGATAGCACTTCGCTGGGAAAGAATTAACCCTATTAGCGGTTTTCAGCGCATGTTTTCATGGCGGGCTGTAGCAAATTTAGCCAGAAGCCTGATAAAATTGGGCCTGATAGCGGCAGTGGCTTATATGAATTTCAAACGGGAGCTACATCTGATCCCACGGCTCCCGCTGCTGGGACTGTCCGGCTATACTCGGACAACCTATAATTTGGTTACGCGCTTTTTTTGGCAATGTGGCCTGGCCATCTTGTTACTATCCGGGGCAGATTATGCCTACCAGCGCTGGGAATATGAAAAAAGTTTACGGATGTCGGTGCCAGAAATCAAAGAAGAATATAAGCAGCTCGAAGGCAGTCCGGAATTACGAGGGCATATCAGGGAGCGCCAGCGGCAATTGGCCCGGGCCCGGATGATGCATCAAGTGCCGGAAGCTGATGTTGTCATTACCAACCCAGATCATTATGCGGTGGCTCTACAATATGATGCCAAAAAAATGGCTGCTCCCCGTGTATTGGCTAAAGGGGCGGGGTTGATAGCCGAACGTATCAAAGAAATAGCGCGAAAACATGCGATTATAATGGTAGAAAATAAACCATTGGCCCAATCCTTATACCGGTCAGTGGAAGTGGGCGCTGATATCCCGGCTTCTTTATATCAAGCCGTAGCTGAAGTTTTGGCTTACGTTTATCGCCAGCGCGGATTAATCTAACCGAAAGGAGCTGCCCAAATGCTTCGATCAGAGGGCATAGCCTCAGCTCGACGGGTAAGTTATAGCGATTTGGGAGTTGCAGTGGCTGTAATAGCAGTTGTGATTATGATGGTAGTGCCTCTGCCTCCATTTATACTTGATCTATTGCTTACTCTTAACATTACCTTCGCTCTTACTACTCTTTTGGTCACTATGTATGTGCAAGAGGCGTTGCAAATTGCGGCTTTTCCATCGCTTTTGCTGATGGCTACATTGTTCCGGCTGGCGCTCAATGTATCGTCCACTCGTCTTATCCTGCTTCACGGCTATGCCGGTCAGGTAGTGCAGGCTTTCGGTGAATTTGTGGTCGGAGGTAATCCAGTAGTCGGTTTTATTGTCTTTCTTATCTTGGTCGTTATTCAATTTGTCGTAATTACTCGCGGAGCTGAACGGGTAGCCGAGGTGGCAGCCCGGTTTACCTTGGATGCCATGCCAGGAAAACAAATGAGCATAGATGCTGATTTAAACGCAGGACTAATCGATGAACAAGAAGCCCGTAAGCGGCGGCTGGAAGTGCGGCAGGAAGCTGATTTTTATGGGGCCATGGATGGAGCCAGCAAATTTGTTAAAGGGGACGCAATAGCCGGGATAATTATTACCGTGGTCAATATCGCCGGCGGCTTTATAATTGGGGTTTTGCAAGGCCAGCTAGAGCCGCTCCAAGTGTTGCAAAAGTATACAATTCTTACCGTGGGGGATGGTTTGGTCAGTCAAATACCGGCACTGCTTATTTCCACCGCTACTGGTATTTTAGTTACCCGAACAGCTTCGGTGGGCAGTTTAGGTGAAGAGCTCACCTCCCAGGTTTTAAGTGAGCCGCGGGCGCTCTATTTAGCGGCCGGCCTACTGACTGTTTTAGGGCTTATACCTGGTTTGCCCCATGCAGCATTTTTCATATTGGCAGCTTTATTCAGCTTTTTAGGTTACCGCCTCAGTCATGCGGCAGCTGTTGAGACTCCTCCTGTTACTCCGGCAGATGACCTGGAAGAATTGCGTCGGCCGGAAGCTGTAGCCTCGCTGCTCGCGGTTGATCCGTTGGAAATTGATTTAGGCTATGGCTTGATCAGTTTGGCCGATTCAGATCAAGGGGGCGATTTGCTCAACCGGGTAGTGTTGCTGCGCCGGGAATTAGCCCTCGAATTGGGTCTACTGGTGCCTACAGTGCGCATACGGGACAATATTGCTCTCGATCCGAATACCTATGTAATTTTACTGCGGGGGGTTGAGGTAGCGCGAGGCGAGGTGTTCCCCGACCATTACCTGGCCTTGGGGGAGGCCGCTGACATGGCCGAACCGGGCATCCCCACGCGCGAACCTACTTTTGGCTTGCCAGCTTGGTGGGTCAGTCCTGAAAACAAAGAACAAGCGCAACAGGACGGGTTCACCGTGGTTGATCCGGCGACAGTTATAGCTACCCATCTGACCGAAATTATAAAAAAACATGCGGCCGAAATTTTGAGCCGACAACAACTGGAGATTATGCTGGATAACGTGCGCAAAGATAGCCCGGCGCTGGTAAATGATGTAATACCTGATATCATTGCTCCTTTAGATCTGAAGAAAATTTTGGCTAACCTACTTCGGGAAAATGTATCTATACGCGACCTGACTACTATTTTGGAAACAGTCGGCAACTACGGCCGGTTGACAAAAGACACCGACACTTTAACAGAGTATGTGCGCCAAGCTTTAGGCCGCCAAATTTCCCACAATCTAGCAACAGAGGGGAAAGCGATCAAAGTCTTAACCTTAGATTATTCAGTGGAAGAAGCGGTCGAAAAAAGCCTTCAGCAAACCGAGCAAGGAACCTTTTTGGCATTAGAACCGCAAACGGCAACAAATATTTTGGCCTCTTTAAAAAAAGAACTCGAGCAATTGTCGCCGCAGCAAGAGATACAAGCAGTGTTGACCTCTCCTTTGATCCGTTTTTATTTCAAACGTCTAATTGAGCGGACTTTTCCTCAGCTAAACGTTATTTCTTATAGTGAACTTGATCCGGATATAGCCGTAGATGTATTGGGAAGGGTGAGTCTAAAATGAGAATCCGGCGTTATGTAGCAGCTTCTCTCGATGAAGCCGTCGAACGGGTGAGAAAGGAACTTGGTCGGGATGCTGTCATTTTAGAAGTTCGCCGCGTGCGGGCTCCGGGGCTTGGCGGCTGGTTCAAGCGCCGGCGCATTGAAGTTACGGCTGCCGCAGACCACCAACCGGCGTCGGCGCCGGTTCCTCCGGTGCGCAAGCTACCAGCACCCGGACCCGGGAAACCGACTTTGAGGCAACCTTCGGTTAATATCAGGCCGGCGGCAACGCCACTGGTAACCAGTGAAAATATGATTCCGGAGCCGCTTCGAACCTCCTATGTACTGGCTCGCGACCACACCGACCAGCTGATTAACCGTGGGGTTCAACCGGACTTGGCTCGGAAAGTGGTTGAAAAAGCCCTGGCTGCTCTGCCGCTGGAGGAATTAAACAACAGCCAGGCGTTGGAAAAGAGTGTAAATAAAGTAATTACCGATTATTTTATCCCTCAGAACCATAAACAATCTGCCGGCCGTACGATTGCTTTTGTTGGGCCAACTGGGGTGGGCAAAACTACCACCATTGCCAAACTAGCTGCCATATATAAGCTGCAGCAAGGAAAAGAAGTAGTTTTGGCTACAACCGACACCTACCGGATAGCTGCCGTTGATCAATTGCGCCGCTATGCTGAAATTTTGCATGTTCCCTTGGAAGTAATTTATACCGTCGATGATCTCAAAGCTGCCCTCGATCGCCACTGGCTGGCAGGTATGATTTTAATCGATACTGCCGGCCGTAGCCCGCAGCAGGAGCTGTATTTGGCCGAGGTGAAAAACCTTTTAAATGAGATACCGGCCGTGCATACAGTTTTGGTAGTAAGCGCTACCACAAAGATGGACGATATAGAATTAATATGTGACCGGTTCCGTATTTTTGACCCTAATGAAGTTGTGCTGACTAAAATCGACGAGACCAGAAGCGCAGGCACCCTGTTAAACTTGGTCGACCGGTTGAAAGTTCCAGTAACTTACGTTTGCAACGGGCAAAATGTTCCCGATGATTTAATGGTAGCCAATCCGCAGCTGCTGGCGAACTTGGTTTTGGGAGGTGCCCGCCATGGTTGACCAAGCCCACCGCTTACGCCAACTAGCCCAGCAATGGCAGCAGCGACAGAGCAGACGCATCATTGCTATTACCAGCGGCAAAGGCGGTGTGGGCAAAACCAATATTGCTACCAATTTGGCCCTAGCGCTACATGGGAATGGCTATACGGTCACTTTATTGGATGCTGATCTGGGCCTGGCCAACGTCGATGTGCTATTGGGCATCTCGCCGCCATACACCTTGCATCAGTTTGTTTCAGGCCAATGCAGTCTGGCCGATGTTGTCTACCCTGCCTATGGCATCAATATCATCGCCGGAGGCAGCGGTCTGGAAGAGCTGGCGGCCCTGCCCGAGAACAGGCTACTACATCTGTTTCATGATGCTGCCCGCATAGAAAGTGATTTTTTTATCATTGACACCGGGGCCGGGATTTCTACTAAAGTAACTAGCCTAGCCCTGGCGGCGCAGGAAGTGATTTTGGTTACAACTCCGGAACCTACTTCTTTAACCGATACCTATGCCCTGATCAAGGTTTTGATCCGAAAAAATAAAAATCTAAGTTTACATTTGATTATCAATCGGGCTAATAGCAAGGAAGCCCTCCAAATAACAACCAATTTTTGCCGCGTAGTGCAGGATTTTCTGTCCGTATCCATGAATTACTTAGGATATATTCCAGAAGACCGGTCGGTGAGAAAAGCGGTATCTTGCCAACGACCGTTATTGTTGGCTTACCCTTCAGCACCGGCGGCAGAACGGCTGCGGACTATCGCAATTGCGTTAAGCGATGACGCCCAGCCGAAGGCCGGTGGCATCGGTTGGAGCGGCTTTTTGGGCCGCCTGCGTGCTTTGTTTCAATAGGGAGTTGCTATTTTATGAAAGCGAAGCTATACCCCAATCAAAAAATATCCGTCCAAAGGCTGGAATCTAATGATGACCAATTTTATTCTTCGTACATAATCTCCGTTGAGGAAGATACGATCAGTATTGCTACCCCTTTGGATCAGAGAGGGCTAGTTATGTTTAGCCCGGGAGACCAAATCCGCGCTTATGCCTGGCCGTTTATGTTCGAAACAGAAGTTCTCAAGCGGCAGTTTAGGCCTCATCCGGTGCTTACATTGAAGCGGCCACAAACGCTCATCAAAGATCAAAAACGCAGCTTTGTTCGGCTGGAAAGAACCTTGCCAATCGTAATCAGAGAACAAGGTACTTTGCCCGAAGATGCAACAGAGGCAGAAATAAGGACCCACACGATAGATATTAGCGGTGGAGGCGTTTTGGTTGTATACCCCCATCCCCTACCGGTGGGGACAGGCGTGGAGTTGGATCTGTACCTGCCGGAAAAAGTAAGCTGCTCTGGCCGGGTGCGCCGCCTCGAATATGTGGAAGAGATAAAGCCCAAGGTACGTCTTGCAATCGAGTTTGTCGATATTGCACCGGCAGAACAAGATAAAATAATCGCTTTTATTTTTAAATGCCATCGCGAGCTAAGGCGTCGCGGCTTGCTGTAGAGGTTATAACGGCTTATAGAGCCGCCGAACGAGGCAGAGCTAGATGAACAAAGGAGAGAAATCATATGGTAAGTGATCAGTCACGCTATAAAGAAGTATTTTTTGCGGAAGCGCAGGAGCATTTACAAGCCCTCAACAACGGCTTGCTCGTACTCGAACAAAATCCCCATGACTACGATGCTGTTAATCTGATCTTCCGAGCCGCGCATACGATCAAAGGGATGGCAGCAACCATGGGCTTCAATACCATTACTACCTTGACCCATAACCTGGAGAATATGTTAGATAAGGTACGCGCCAAGACAATACTGCTGTCCCCCGAACTATCGGATCTCTTGTTTGAGGGGGTTGATTTGCTAGAAGGCCTCTTGAGCGAGGCTCAGGCCGGTAGCGAACCGGGACCACAGCTTATCGCAGATTTTGTGGCCGAGCTAAATTACTCGCTCAAAACCGAATCCGAAGCGGAAAGGGCCCCTAACCAAAAAGAACCGTTTGCTGACCAGAAGGTAGAGCTAAAGGAACATGAAATTCAAGTAGTCAGTGAAGCTCGACAACGCGGTTACCAGCCTTATTTTATCACCGTCCAGCTGGTGCCGGATTGTCTGATGAAAAGCGTACGTGTATTTCTTGTCTTTCAGCGCTTGCAGGCGCAGGGGGAGATTTTACGGGCCGAGCCGCCGGTGGAAGACCTTGAGGAAGAAAAGTTTGGCGACAGCTTCCAGCTACTATATATTTCCAAATTGGATTCCAGTGCAGTAGAAGATCTCATTACCCATGTTGTCGATATAAAGCAGGCAGAAGTGGTGCCTATCGGTGCTAATGAAACCATCTACGCGCCGAAAACCCGGGAAATAGCGGCGCCAAAAAAACATCGCTATCTTACTACCCAGACTGTTCGGATCGATATCCACCGCTTAGACAGCCTGATGAATTTAGTCGGAGAACTGGTGATTACTAAAACCCAAATAGAACAACTTTTATTGGGCCATAATTCGTCAGAAGCAGAAGAAGCCTTAAAATCTTTATCCCGAGTAGCTGGCGGCCTTCAAGATGGTGTGATGAAGGCGCGCATGGTTCCGTTGGCACAGGTTTTTAACCGTTTCCCCCGAATGGTGCGTGATTTGACCCGCGAGCTGGGTCGGAAAGTTGAGTTTATCATCGAAGGCGAAGAAACCGAATTAGACCGCAGCGTAATCGATGAGATCGGCGATCCCCTGATGCATTTGCTTCGCAATGCCATTGACCACGGTATTGAGACTCCCGCAGAACGGACCAAAAAAGGCAAGCCTGCTGTCGGCAAGGTGCAGCTTGTCGCCGGTTACGAGGGTAATCATGTGAATATTACTGTGGCAGACGATGGCCGGGGGCTGGATCCGAGGCAGATATTGCGCCAGGCCCAAAATAAGGGGCTTATCACCCCGGCTGAGGCCGGTCGTCTGAGCGGGGAAGAAATTTACCGCCTATTGTTTTTGCCCGGTTTTTCGACTTCCAAGGATGTAAGCGATGTTTCCGGCCGCGGCGTCGGGTTGGATGTGGTACAAAATAAAATCAGTTCTTTAGGTGGTACGGTGGAAGTTTCTGGAGCCAAAGACCAAGGGATGCGTTTTAATATTCGCCTGCCCTTGACCCTGGCTATTATTCAAGCTCTTATGATCGAAGTTGGCGGGGAAACTTTTGCTCTTCCGCTGGAGACGGTGGAGGAAATTCGGGTCCTGGAGCCAAGGGAGATTAAACGGGTACGTTCGCGCGAAGTTATGGTTTTGCGAGGGGAGGTAGTATCGCTTATTCGCCTCGGGCCGCTTCTGGGCTGCCGGGAAGATGGACAACCGGCGCAGGATCTGTCGGTAGTGATCATCCGAGGTGATAGCGGGCGAGCCGGCTTGACTGTAGATAACTTGCTGGGCCAGCGCGAAATCGTAATCAAGTCCATAGATCGGTTTTTGGGCAATTTGCCCGGAATCGGTGGCGCCACCATATTAGGTGATGGCAAAGTGGCCTTCATCTTGGATCCGGCTGGTATAATCAATTTGGCCGGAAAATCTTACAGTAGCAGATTTTAACCAGGGATCGTTGTACCAAAAATTTAACTGAAAAATAAGTCGAGGAGGGCTAACAATGCAGCGCAAAGAAAGGCAGCTGGTAGTGTTTAATTTGGGTCAGGAAGAATATGGGGTAGATATCCTCCAAGTTAGGGAAATTAAGCGCTTGTCAGAAATTGCCCGAGTGCCTCATGCCCCGGATTTCGTCAAAGGGGTGATTAATTTACGGGGCAATATTATTCCTGTTATCGATTTGCACAAGCGCTTTGATTTGGGTGAGACCGAAGCTACCGATGAAAGCCGGATTGTTATTGTCAGCGTGCAGGACATTACGGTCGGCATCACTGTCGATGCAGTATCGGAGGTAATCACCTTGACAAAAGAGGCCCTTACGCCTCCGCCTCCGTTGGTAGCCGGAATTGAAGCCAGCTTTATCGAAGCTATCGGCAAGCTTAAAGATAGACTGCTGATACTTCTAAACATGGATCGTATTCTCGGTCTGGATGAAGTTGCGGCAACAAAAAAGGTAGCTGAAAAGGCTGCACAGGAAGGTGTGGCGGAGTGAACCCTAAGTGGTCCGATATGCATTACGACGTTCTTAAAGAAGTAGGCAATATCGGCGCCGGAAATGCTGCTACGGCTCTGGCAGCACTCCTTAATCAACAGATAAAAATGCAGGTTCCCAATGTGGCCTGGTTGCCGTTTGATGAGGTTGCCGACCGCCTGGGCGGTGCTGAGGAACCGGTAGCTGGAATCTTACTCAATGTAGAAAGCGATGCCCCGTCTACTATTTTAGTTGTGTTTCCGCTCCAACAGGCTTATTTTCTACTGGATATACTTTTTAGTCGCCCTTTGGGCCAATCAGATACTATCGACGAGGTAGGTGCTTCCGCGCTCGAGGAAGTCGGCAACATCTTGGCCGGATCTTATTTGACCTCACTGAGTTCTTTTACCGGCCTTACTTTCGTCCCCATGGTTCCGGCTATAGCGGTCGATATGGCAGGGGCAGTGCTGGATTATGTTTTGGCTGAATTTGGTCAGATAGCAGATCAGGTATTGCTGATAGAAACAGAATTTCAGGCTTTAGGTGAAGATATCTACAGTTACTTCTTTTTGGTGCCGAAGGCTGATGCTTTAAAGGCCATCTTCGCCGCCCTGGGGGTGGACTATACGTGAGGAAGAAACGGCGAGTGGGGATGGCTGATTTAGCTGTGGCCGGGTCACCTGAAATATTGGTCACCATCGGCTTAGGCTCTTGTGTCGGCGTAGCTCTTTATGACAACAGGGCCCGGATAGGCGGCTTGGCCCATATAATGCTACCCAAGGCAAACGGGCCGCTCGTTTCCAATCCGGCCAAATTTGCTGACACGGCGCTGCCACTATTGGTAAAAAAGATGGAGCAGCGCGGTGCCTTGCAAAGGCGTCTCACCGCTAAATTGGCCGGTGGGGCTCAAATGTTCAAATTGGAACGGGCCACGGATACTATGCGTATCGGGGAAAGGAATACTGAAGCGATCATCGAATGGCTAACGGAGGAAAACATTCCCGTTCTGGCTCAGGATACCGGCGGCAGCTGGGGCCGGACAGTAGAACTGGACACTGAAACCGGTGAATTTTTGGTACGGACTATTGCCCGGGGCGAAAAGCGTTATTGAAAACTGTGTTAAAACCAAGGAGGTGGTCCCATGAATGTTGCGGAAGCATGGAAGAGATATAAGAACAATCAGGACCACGCCGCCTGGGAGCACTTGGTGAAAAAGTATGCTCCGCTGGTCAAGCATGTTGCTGGCCGGCTGTGTTTAACTCTGCCAGCCCATGTGGAATACGATGATTTGGTCGGTAGCGGGGTTTTTGGCCTGTTGACGGCTATTGAGCGCTTTGAGCCGAAGCGGGGTATAAAATTTGAAACTTTTGCTGCCAACCGGGTCAGAGGAGCAATTTTAGATAGCCTGCGGGCAGCTGACTGGGCTCCGCGATCTTTGCGCCGGCGTGAGCGCGAGCTGGCCCGAGCCTATGGGGTGGTAGAACGGCGCCTAGGCCGCCCGGCTACGGCTGAGGAAGTAAGTGCCGAGCTGGGTATAGATAAGAAGGAGCTATATAAACTAGAAGGCCATATCAGTCAAGCTTCATTTTTATCGCTGGATGCACCGCTGCAGGTAACCGAAGAGGGTGAGCTAGTATCTTTAGGGATGAAAATTCCTGCCGCCGAGGGTGATCCTCCACAGGAGCTGGAAAAAAAAGAAAAACGGCGGTTATTGGCCCAAGCAGTAGAGGCTTTGCCGGACAGGGAACGGTTGGTAGTAACTCTTTACTACTACGAAGATCTTAATATAAAAGAAATTGCCCAAATCCTTGATGTCACCGAATCGAGGATTTCCCAACTACATACTCGAGCCTTGCTTAGGTTGAGAGGACATCTGATCTGCTACGAAACAGAATTAAATCTGGCCGAACGGTCGCTGTCGGGAAGAGGACATACAGCCGGGCAGGTGAGATGAAATGACTGTCCGGGGTGTAGAGCAAATAATGCCCAAAGCGGATCATATCGGCCGTGTCCAAAAAATTGCTCAAGATGGAGCGGCAGCCGAACGTTTTGTGCTAGAGCTAAACCGGCAGATGCAGGTTAAACGCCGCAGTATTTCTGAGCTGAGCGAGACTGAAAAACAGCGGATTAAAGATCCCGGAGCGCGTGAACAAAAAGATGATCAGCATCCAACCGACAAAAAAGAGCACACTGCTGCCCACAACGACCGGCAGGATCCGGATGAGGCTAGCTTGGGGCGAGGAATACATCTTGATATTCGCGCCTAAAAAGAGGGGGATAAGATGACTACACTTTTACTTTTATTGGCTGCATTGGCGGCTGGCTATGCTGGAGGACGCTTGGCCTGTGGCATGGCTCGAGAACAAGAAATGGACCGGATTCGCCGGAGTGTTCAGGATTTGCTTCAGGAGCTTGCGGCAGCTGCTGAAAGTAGCTGTGAGCAGGTACTTGCCGAGCGCCATAAATTGGAGGAGATGGTAGCCTCGGTCCAAAACCAGACTGCTGTTGTTAACATAGCCCAGCCAGAAAAAAACAAAGCGGACCCTAAAGCGGAAATCCGGAACCGAGTAATGCTATTAGCCCAGCGAGGTAAAACTAGCGCCCAAATAGCCCAGCAGCTTGATTTGGGTCAGGGCGAAGTTGATTTGATGCTGAACCTTATCCGGCTGCAAAACAGCTGGCAAGATCTTAATGCCTTTGAACAAAATAGCGACTGATGCTGACTTATATAAAGATCAAATTTTGCCAACTAGATATTATTGTGCTATACTAGCATTGGGTATGTTGGTAGTTGGGCGATTCCCCTGTATCTGGCAGGGGTATTTTATTTATAAATCGTGAAAGGAGCCTGATCCCGATATGAAAGCGATTTATAATGATCAAAGTTTTCAGCAGGGGATAAAAAAACTGGCTTCACTTATGGAGGACTCAACCAATACGGTCATTTTAACAGGCGCAGGGATGGATACCCAAAGCGATATCCCCGATTTTAGAAGTAAAGATGGCTGGTGGAAGAAGATGGATCCTAGCGTTGTAGCTAGCGCGGCTACAATGAAGCAAAATTACCCGCTTTTTCAGGATTTTTATATTACCCGGATTAAAATGCTTCAAAACGTCAAACCCCACCCCGGCCATCTAATATTGGCCGAGCTGGAACGGGAAGGGTTAATACAAAGCATTGCTACCCAAAATGTATCCAGCTTGCATCAGCTGGCCGGGAGTAAAAAAGTGTATGAGCTACACGGGAACATAAGGGAAATCAAATGCGGTGCTTGTAACACCGAGGCGAAGCTTCAGGATTTCCTCGATAAAAAAAGCTGTCACACCTGTGGTGAAAACCTACTCAGACCAAACGTAGTGTTATTCGGTGAGCGTCTGCCACAAAAGGTTTGGCATTTAGCCGAGCAGGACATTCGACAAAGTGATCTGCTGATTGTTATCGGAACCAGTCTAAAAGTTTCGCCTGTAAACCAGCTTCCCCTGTTGGCTTCCGGTAAAATTGTACTTATTAATAACGAAGATGTAGTGGCACCGGCCCAATTTGATCTTAAAATTATCGGGCCAGCCCAAGAAACTTTAGAAGAATTGAGTTCTTCGCTGGCCTAAGCTCCGACCATAGCTTAGAATGGGGAATCAAGGCAAACAGCTTGACAAGTTTGTAGCGAAATGATAAATATACTGTAGTGCCCTATAATTTAATAGTTTCTTATCAAGAGCAGGTGGAGGGATGGCCCCAATGAAACCCGGCAACCCCGTTTTTATGACGGAAGGTGCTAATTGCCACAGGATTTCCCTGAAAGATAAGATGATGGCCGTTGAACCTCTTCTTATCTGGAAGAGGTTTTTAAATTTATTTGTATCTACACACGGCATAATAGGAGGTAAGATGAATTGGCTGGAGAAAAATCGTTACCAGAGATCAATAAGCGCATTAAAAAGGGAAAAGTGGTAGTTTTGACGGCTGAGGAAGTTATTCCCGTAGTCCAGGAACTTGGTCTAAAAAAGGCCGCGGCTGAAGTGGACGTAGTGACTACGGGGACATTCGGTGCTATGTGTTCCTCGGCCGCTTACTTTAACTTTGGGCACACAAAGCCCCGGATGAAAATGACTGAGGTTTGGTTAAATGGGGTTAATGCTTATGCCGGCATCGCTGCTGTGGATGCTTTGATCGGGGCTACTGAAGTTATGAAAAACGACCCTTTAAACAGTATTCATCCGGGCGAGTTTCGTTACGGTGGCGGGCACGTTATTCATGATTTGGTAGCAAAAAAGCCCATCCACCTGCGGGCTACGGCCCATGGTACTGATTGTTATCCCCGCCGGGAAATCGATACCGTCATCACTATTGATGATCTGAACCAAGCTGTTTTGTTTAACCCTCGCAATGCCTATCAGAATTATAACGTGGCTGTCAATTTATCCGATAAGACTGTATACACTTATCTCGGCGTCTTGAAACCTCAGCTGGGTAATGCCAACTATTCTACCTCCGGGCAGTTAAGCCCGCTGCTGAAAGATCCCTATTTACGCACCATAGGCATCGGTAGCAGGATTTTCTTAGGCGGCGGAATCGGCTATGTAGCTTGGCAAGGCACGCAGCATTGTCCTAGTATAACTGCCCTCCCCAATGGAGGCAGTTTGATCGAAGGGGGCACCCTGGCTGTAATTGGCGATCTTAAGCAAATGCAGCCCGAATGGCTGATGGGGGCTTCTATACTGGGCTACGGGGTTTCTTTGGCAGTGGGCCTGGGAGTGCCAATTCCGGTCTTAAATGAAGAGATCTTGTATTGGGCTTCCCGAACCGATGAAGAAATTTATGCCCCGGTAATAGACTATGGCTTGGCTTATCCTGCCGGCAATCCAGAACCATTGGCTTATGTAACTTATGCCCAATTAAAATCGGGTACCATTAAGGTCGATGGGAAAGAAGTGCCCACCGGCCCCATGTCCAGCTATCCGGCGGCTAAAAAAATTGCTACCATGTTAAAACAATGGATCGAGCAAGGTAGCTTTTTACTGACCGAGCCGGTTGCACCGCTGCCCTCCATCGGGGAGGCAGCGCCGCTGAACCCTCTGGCGGAGACCGAGAGTCAAACCGATGGAAAGGGTGAACTTATATGGCTCCCGAACGCATAGTTCTTCGATTTAACGCCACCACATCCGACAAGCCGGTTATTTATCATTTAGTAAAAAAATATAATTTGATCATCAATATTTTGAAAGCCCGGATCAATCCCCACAAAGAGGGGATGATGGTGCTGGAGCTCCATGGCGAGCCGGAACAATATGCCCACGGCTTAGAATACCTGCGCTCGATGGGGGTGACGATTCAGCCGCTGAGCGAACAAGTTCAGCATAACGAAACAATATGTAATCATTGTGGCGCCTGTATCAATGTTTGCCCCTCAGGGGCTCTTTACTTGGAACGTCCTGACATGAAAGTAAAGTTCGATAACGAAAAATGCTTGGTTTGTTTAATGTGCGTAAAAGCCTGCCCCTACAAAGCGATGGAGGTATATTTTTAACCTTGCTGTATACAAAGCGTAGCTACCGCCAAAGATTTAGTCAGCGGGATATGGTCCATTTTCAAGCAGCCTACAAAGATACTGATGTGGATATTGGGATTCCCCGGCAGGATTTTAAGCCCACTGTCATTGCCGCTGCCAAAAAAATAATCGAAAACTACCATCGCCAATTGAGCGCCTATATAAAGACGGATCCGCAATTTGGCCGCTCGCTTAGCCCATGCTCCCCATTGGCGGTGGCTCCGGAAATCGCCCATAGGATGGCTGAGGCAGCCCGGCTAGCCGGAGTAGGGCCTATGGCTGCAGTAGCCGGGGCTATAGCCCAATATACTGCTATCGATCTGGTCGGAGCTGACAAAGAAATAATTATCGAAAATGGCGGTGATATTTACTTACACAGCTTTCAGCCTCGAATTATTGGTCTTAATACCGGGGAATCGTCTGTTTTTAACAATCGGTTAGGCCTTAAAATAAACCAGCAGCTTTGCCCCGTGGGTATCTGCACCTCATCCGGTACGGTGGGGCCGGCGTTAAGCTTCGGGTGTGCCGATGCAGCCGTGATAATAGCCCGCTCAGCCATTGTAGCTGATGCCGTAGCTACCGCTGCCGGTAATATTGTGCGCCAAGCAGAAGACGTAAAAAAAGCAGCTCAATTTGCTGCTACCATACCCGGTGTGCTAGGGGCGGTAATCATCGCCGCAGATAAAATTGCTGCTTGGGGCAAGGTCGAACTTGTGCCTTTATAATTTGATCCCCATAAAAAGGGCTTGTTGCGGCCGTTTAAATTCGTATCAGATCACGGGCGGGTTTTTACCCGCCCGTGATCCGGTAACCTGCTTTTGGCTATACCTTAAGCTGTGGATTGTTACCTATCTGCCCATAAGTTGCCGGCCCTGGCAAAATTTTGCTGATCCATTTCCCTCAAGATAATCGATACCGCCTCCGGTTTCACTTCAAGGCTGTGCCCAAAATTAACTCCTAATCCCATTTCCGCGGCAACCCAGGTGATGTTATTAGTTTTAACCTTTATCCCCGTACTTTTGATTTAATTTAAGCAGTAAAACCGATCATATGTTACCGGAGCAAGCGGATGAGAGTGAGGATCGGAGGTCAAACTTCACCTAGCGCGCAAGTATGTGTCAAGACGGCCCTTCGTAAGGCGGGAGGTCAGCGGCCAAAAGCTACGTCCCCGTGGCGGGGAAAGAAAAACGAGGGGGTGGAAGCCCCCTCGTTTTGGGGTTGGTTCTTTAGCGCAGCAGCTGCAGGACTGTCTGCGGTACCATGTTGGCTTGGGCCAGCATGGCGGTTGCCGCTTGCTGCAGGATTGTGTTTTTGGTAAACTCCATCATTTCTTTGGCCATGTC
>JAAZKX010000069.1 GCA_012799605.1 Bacillota bacterium
GCCAACTGCCGGATGGGATTACTTATGAGGATCTCTTTTATACTACGGCTGTTTATTTTTGATTCTTTTTATAGGTCACGGTGCTTATGTTTGATGTTTTTTGGGACATTTTCGCTTTCCCTTGACAGGGGGGCTAACCCAAACTTAAATATATTCTGCGATCAGCTGGGCTGCCTTTTTGCCAGAAAGAAGCATGCCGCCAAAAATGGGGCCCATCCTGCAGCCACCGCTGATATTTGTGGCTGCCATGCCGGCTACAAATAAGCCCGGGGCTATCATACGTGTATTTCTTATAACATCTTCTTCCCCCTGGAGCGGATTCATAAACGATTCCTTCGTTATTTGAAGCGGAATTCTGCGACTATATAAATTGGCTATAACCGCGTCATGACCGGTTGCATCCAAAACAGCCTTGCTCATGAGCACCATCGGGTCAACATGAAGCCCTGACACCTCGATAGCACTGCTGATAATTACCACACCGTCTACTTTACCCTCGGTACAATGGATATCTTCTGCTGTCATCAGATTGAACAGTTTTACCTTGGGGTGGGATGAAGCAGCAAAAATAAGCTTGCTGGCTAAGGTCAGAGCGGACACTACCAGCGCCTGGTCATCCTCCTGGTAGGGAATGCCAAATTCGGTCAAAATATTGTCTACATCCTTTTGTAATATCACCTTATTAAAACTCGTAGCTCCACCCCATATTCCGCCGCCGGGTACAAGGTGGCGATCGATCAAGGTAACATCATATCCTTTTTCGCCCAATTCAAAGGCGCATACTAGGCCTGATGGGCCAGCCCCTACAATTATGACATCGGAGTCCACAGCCTGTTCCAACGCCTGAAAATAATGCCTTAAAATTAAGCGGCTGGCCTGTCCAGCACTGACAGGGTTTTTGAACTTATTCATGTTCTTACCTCCTAAATAGCGTTTACCGGTCTGTTTTTCGGCCAATAGCTTCGATCTTGGCCTATTTTTTCTCAGCCCCACCTCCACTGGCTCGATGTTAAAAGCTGCCTCATCCTGATCCGGATAAGGCAGCTTTGTGCTTTTCATGTCAGCTATAAGTCCCTACGCTGGCATTACCCAGATCAGGTTACAGGGTCGGGATAAATACTCCCCTCTCAGCCGGTTTCCCAGCTCCCCTTTTGCTCATTATAGCCCCCTTAAACCACTGACGTCAACCAATTTGATCTTCTAGCCCATCTTTTATAAATCTTTTTGCTCTGGTGCTTGCTTTGAGTATCGCGCCTGCTATCAGTTACACCATGCAAAGAGGCCGATACGACGATCGGCCTCAACAGCAACCAGGTAGTGCTATAACCTCAGCGCACCACCGTGGGGATAAACATATCTACCACACCGATAACTAATGCCCCCAACAGAGCACCGATTATACTTACCCGAAGTCCTGGCACAACAAATTGGGTGGCATAGATAACCACTGCTGAAGAAATAAAACCAACCAGCCCGTGGCCATAAGGGGAAATCTGCTCCCCACCGATAGTTTCAATTATAAAACCGAGTAATGCAATAACAATAGCAGCAAATAAGGCGGTACCGAAAGTCATACGGCTAAAACCGGGAACTATAAGTCCGACCCCCATCAATACCAGAGCCGAAACTACAAATCGAACAATATGACCGAGCCAGGGTCCCAGGCCTACTTGATTTTCATTTTGCTGATCCAGATCCCGATTTCCAGCTTCGCCATTTGTGGGCATCCCTTTCACCTCCACTGCTATGTTGTGCCAAAACTTACAGGTTTATAACCTATTTTAAACGTTTTTCTCCGGTGCCCAGTTATCGGTATCAAGAGAATTTACGGCCGGACCTGTCCTAAGTTGTCATTGCTACACCATATAAGAAAGGCACCCTAGCTGGGTGCCTGTTAGCAATTACCATGCGTTTACATAGTCGCTATTTCGCCGCGGGTTCCCGCGACCTCCGCGTTTTTCATCTGTACTTCGCCGCAGATCCGACTGACGTTCATCGCTTTCCTTTAAAAAGCGGGCTAGTTTGTCTTCAAAACTAGCACTTGTTCTCCGTTCGCCGCGCCGGCTCCTGCCTTGCCGTGGCGATCCACTACCTGTCACTTGACGGATAGAAAGGCCGATTTTGCCGTTTTTGTCAAGGCTAATGATCTTAACTTTTGTTTTTTCGTTTTGTTTTAGATAATCGTTGATATCCTTGACATAAGCATCTGCTACCTCAGATATATGCACAAGTCCAGTCTGTCCACCCGGCAACGTAACGAAGGCCCCAAAATTAGTGATACCTGTCACGACGCCTTCGACAATGTTGCCAACTTCCAAAGCCATGCGTAGCCAGTTCCTCCTTAATATTGTATGGACTGCTTTCATTATACTGAAAAGCAGCCTTATCTGTCAATGGAATCGAGGCTTCTCCGGTCAAATGACACTTCAGGCACAAAAATAATTTCTCCGGGCTTGACCAAACCCAATTCTTGCCGAGCAACTTTCTCTATATAAGAATCGCTTTTTAAATATTCAATCTCTGCAGCTATCTGTTCGGATTGCTGCTGGGCAGCATCTATCTCTTGCTTTACCTTTGCTATTTCTCGTCTAAGCCCAAAAATGAGCCTAATTTGCCCCCACGAACAGTAGCCGAAATATAATAGCAAAATTACAAGCAGAAATACGCCCCAATTTCTCCCTCCCTTTCGTCGGCGCAGCCCAATAGTTTGCCGTTGCCCGGTATTTTTTGGCTTTCTCCAACGTGTAATGGTCATCCCCTATCACCTGCCCGTTGGTTCATCGGCACGGTAGAAACACGAAACCACACATCCCTACCTAGTTTCATTCGGTAAAAACAGTGTTTTTCCTTCTTATTCAGTGTCTTTTTCTGCTAAACAAAGCTAGTTTACGTTTAATTAACCTTTTTAGAGCCCGCCCAACCATCTTTCTTTTTTTATTTACTGCCTTCCCCTGCTGAAAAACAAATTTTAGCGGAAGCCAAACCGGAAGCCCCAACCAAGTAGCCAGCCGAACCAGCCAACGAAACAAAACCCTCAAGACCTGCTGCAGGGACTGTTGAATATGGTCGCTAATTAGCCTTTGCTGGACCATAAAGCCTGCAGCAGAACACAATAAATATCCACCCCGCACATCTCCATAGGTGGATATCAACAACACCGCAGCCAAGGTAACTGTAGCCAGCAGCCAAAAGATAAGATCGCCTAGCGAAGATGCCAAGCGCCCGGGATGCAAAATAGCGCGGCAGGCACGCCAAACATCGAACACAAACCCTAATAAGATACCGCTAACTAGCATCCAGCCAATTATCATCAACTGAAGTTCAAGCACTGCTGTCTCGCCCCTTTATTTGAGGAGACGTGTTAACAATCCTTTTCCCCGCTGCCGATCCCGGTCTCGGATATATTCCAAAGCGGTGATTTCGCCCTCGACTTCGAGTTTTTCTTCTTCCACGTTCAGCTGATTGATACTCAACCCTGCACCACGTATTTTCAACAGCCCTAAGGTGGTCTCAAGCAGCACCTGTTCATCATCGAAGCTCTCTACCTGCCGAACACCACTTATCACCAAAAATTCGCGGTTGGTCATAGTTACCGTATGACCACCCACAGGTGGTGTTGCCATCATCATATCCCCCCTGTCCCGGCCCACTATCTTTATTCATCTTATTCTCTCAGCCATTTGGTCATGACAAAATGGCCGGGCAGTGTTCTGCCCGGCCTGATATTACCAACCGCCAACTTCTAGTAAAGTTTTTCTATTTTTACGCCCTCAAAAAAATGAGCTACGATTTCATCCGATTTCTTCCCTTCTTTGGCCAAAGAATAGGCTCCCCACTGGCACATGCCCACACCGTGCCCATAACCTCGTCCGGTAAAGGTAACTGTGCTATCTTTGACCTCGATGTTATCGATAAGGATGGATTTTAGGCGCGTACTACCCAAAGCTACTCTCAGGTCGGCCCCGGAAACTTTCGTCCCAAAAACATCGATTTCGATTGCCCGTCCGGTGGGCCCGCGTTTGCTGATGCTGACAGTATTGCCGGTCCCCGGTTGAAGGCCCATTTTATTGAGAGCTGCTTCCAATTCTTGGCGCGAAAAAGTAGCAGTCCAGATCTTATCCTCCGGTGGTGCATTTTTAACCCCAGGGTTGCTGACGCTTTTGATATACGGTGGCTCCGTTTCTTTATAGTTCAGCCCTTCTTTAGCCAAGGCAGTCTTCGTACCCGCATACGCAGAGAACCAGGCCTTGACCAAATCGCCGCGGTAAAAGAGCACCTTGCCTTTTGTGCTTTGCACAGCTTTGCGAACGTTATCATTAATCCGGCTGGGATCATAAGCTTGAAATTCTTCTACCTTAGTTGAAACATCGGTGCCATGAAGTGATCTGGTGCCACCTTTGCTGGCCAGTGTCTCTAAAGTAAAAGTCCGGGCCAAAATAGCTTGAGCAGCTAACGCTTCGGTTGGCCAGGCCGGATCCATTTCAGCAGCCACCACACCGGTAATATAATCTTCCAGCATGATTTCCTTTTTTTGCCCGCTTTCATTGTCAAATAAGGTCAAATTGGGTTCCCGCCCCGAGCGGGCTACAGCCACCGGCCCAGGTTCTTTGGGATCAGATTGCAATCTTGGCGCTTTTTGGGCTGTTCGTAGGCCACAGCCGGTCACTACTACCAATAGTAACAATACTAAGATTAAACTTCTTCGGCGGATCAAAAATAAAACCCCCCCTGCGAAATGCTTAGCCTTAGTATAATCAGAAAATCGGCAGTCTAACCCGGCCCAACCTATTTCGTTTTTGTTTGCACCCACTCATCTTTGACCACCCGGTAAAGACTAGCCGCCTCGGCAGTGCGAACGTTGTCTTTAAGAGCCACAACTTCGACAGTAAACCGACGCCGGCCCAGATTTAATTCCAATATATCGCCGACATCAATTCGGCTGCCTGGCTTAGCCTGGTTATTATTAATCAGGATTAACCCCCGCTGAGCCGCTTCTTTGGCTAAAACACGGCGTTTAATTAAACGGGATACCTTGAGAAATTTATCTAAGCGCATTCTATTTCCCCTTTTTTATTCTGGTGCTGGAACCAAAAGGTCAGGCTTCCCTACTGAAACCTGACCTTTTGGTTATTTTATAAATTTAGCCTCCTAGTTATCTACAGCCCGCCGCAGAGCCTTGCCGGCCTTGAATGCTGGCAATTTTGAAGCTGCAATATCGATAACTTCGCCGGTCTGTGGGTTGCGCCCCTTGCGGGCTGCCCGGTGGCGAACTTCAAACGTACCGAACCCAATGATTTGCACTCTTTCCCCGCTGGCCAAGGTTTCGGTAACTACTTCAAAAAGTGCATTTACAGCCTTATCGGCATCTTTCTTAGTTAATCCTGTTTTTTCTGCTACAGCACTAACCAATCCAGTCTTATTCAATTATTTTCCCTCCTCAATCATTTCCGTCCCCAAACCCCAAGCATTCTCATCACCATGTTCTTTAATTCTCCAAGAAAAGCCAAGTTCCTGCTCTCCGGTGACGAATTAGGTATTTTTTTCTTGTTGCTTGGCCTGTTCCCAGAAATTATTCATCTCTTCAAGGGTCAGCTCTTTTACGGGCAAACCTTTCAGTTTGGCCTGCTGTTCGATGTACTCGAAGCGGCGCTCGAACTTGGCTGTAGTAGCCGCTAAAGTCAGCTCTGGTTCGACCTGCATAAAGCGGGCTACATTAACTACCGCAAACAATAAATCACCCAGTTCTTCGGCTACGGCTTCCGGATCGGCGCTAGCAATAGCTGATTCAACTTCTGCTATTTCTTCCAGCAGTTTATTCCAGGCCCCGTTGACAGTCGGCCAATCAAAACCTACCCGGGCTGCTCGCCTTTGCACTTTATGAGCACGCATCAAGGCTGGCAACTGTAAAGGAATCCGGCCTAAAGCACTTTCCTTTTGTCCGTGCTCTTTCCGTTCCTTTGCCTTAATATCCTCCCAGTTCGCCAATACTTCTTCGCTGCCGGTCACTTTGGTTGAGCCGAAAACATGGGGGTGACGGCGGATCATCTTATCCGAAATGGCTTCGATTACGTCGTTTAGATCAAAAAACCCAGCATCTTCCGCTATATGAGCATGAAAGACAACCTGTAAGAGTAAGTCTCCCAACTCTTCTAACAGTTTATTCATATCATTCTCATCGATGGCCTCAATCACTTCATAGCATTCTTCTATCAGGTAACGGCGTAATGAGACATGGGTTTGCTGCCGATCCCAGGGACATCCTTCCGGGCCGCGAAGAGCAGCCAGCACTTTTACTAATCGATCGAGCGGTACTTCAGATTGTTGATGTTCTTCGGCGCTCACTATATTACCTCCTCTTAGGCTTCAAGCGATGGGCCAGCTTCGCTCCGAAAGTGCCGAGCAAAGCTAGATCCTCAGCCTTCATGGCCCTAAATAGCAGCAGCAAGATTAAATAGCTGATGATGCCTACTGCTATGGCTATAAATACAGCCCAATGGTAGCCAATTTGCATAGCTAAGTACCGGTAACTGAAACTGACTATGAGCCCCATCCCTCCGGCTGCTGCTGCCGATTTGGGTAAATAATCACCAGCAACCCAAGTAAAACCGGTCTGTTTACAAATAAAATGAACATTAAGAAAAGATGCCAGAGCAAATGTAGCGACGGTAGCCCATGCTGCCCCGCGGATACCAAAAGCTGGGATGCCAGTCAGGATATAGGTAAGCACCACCTTAACCGCTGCCCCAGCAACCAGACTGCGAACGGGCAGGTCAGTGCGGCCCAGTCCTTGTAAAATGCCGGCAGTAGTTTGGTTAAGCCCAAGAAATAAGCAACTGGCTGACAGAGCCGCTAGAGCCGGGCCAGCCTCAGGGCTTCCATACAGCAAACCCATAATCGGTTCCGCCAGCAGGTACAAGCCGACAGCAGCGGGAAGTTCCAATAAAATGGTAAATCTAAGCGACGTATGTATATACTTGTCTAGCTGGAAACGGTTCTGTCTCGTTTGAGCTGCGGAAATCGCCGGCACCAAGCTGACAGCCAAGGCACCGGTTAAAATAACCGGTAAGTTGACCAGCGTGAACGCCATCTGAGTAAGCTGCCCGAATAAAGCGGTGGATTCAGCCACTGTATAGCCGGCCGCTTCCAATCTATACGGTACCACCAGCACGTCTAAGTTTTGCATAATCGGCATTACTAAACTGGCTAAAGTAACCGGAACAGCCAGGCCCAAAATACGTTTCAAGATCCGCCGCCAGTCCTCGGGCCAGGGAGCGGCAGTAACCAGGCCGTGGGCAGAGCTGCGGCGGTACCACCATAACACGACCCCTGCACCGATGGCCCCGCTGACCGCCCCCAAGGCAGCACCGGCAGCAGCAAATTCCAACCCATAGGGCAGCAATAAATAACCTAAAATTACTGCAGTTGCCGCCCGAAAAAATTGTTCTACAATTTGCGATACTGCCGTAGGGCGCATGTCCTGAAACCCCTGGAAATAGCCACGTCCGGCAGAATTTATAGCCACTAGCAGTACGGCCGGAGAAGTAGCCAAAAAGGGTAACAACGCCCTAGGATCACGAAGTATCCCCACGGCTGTAAACATATACGCCAACAGGACAGTCAGCGTTGAAAAAAACAAGCCCGATACAAATAGGGCCCGATTTGCCACCTTAAAAATAGCCCCTGCCTGCTGGGGTCGGTTTTCGGCCAGTTGTTCAGCTACGAGTTTAGATATGGCCACCGGTATGCCAGCCGTAGACAAAACCAAAATCATAGTATAAAGCGGGTAGGCCATGCCAAATAGCCCCATACCCTCCGGGCCGATAAGACGCGCCAGCGGGATGCGGAAAGCAGCTCCCAGCACCTTGCTCATCATCCCGGCCGCTGCCAGCCAGGCAGCCCCACCGAGGAAAGACTGGCTTTTTACCATAGTTTCACTTCCCTCAACTGCTACCTACTGATTATATCAAAAAGGAGCCCGGTTTCAAACCAGGCTCCCTCCATAACCTATCGACCCGGGCCTCGACTTTAATTGGGACAAAACTAGGTCGTTACTACTGCTCCATTTGTTTGGCTAAAAAGCCGGCAGCTGTTTCAGCTAGTTTAACTTCCAGATCACCAAATTTAGTCCCTGCTGTCTTCGATAATATCACCACAGCGCCAATGGGATCGCCTTCGGCCACAATGGGTGCAACTACTTCAGCGCTGAAACGGCAATCTTCATCCTCGATCAAGCATTCTGCGCAGTATTTATTCTCCTCCGGATTGTTAATAAGAACCGTTTGCCGTTCTTCCATAATTTTTTCAACCGCCCCGCTGACGGGCTTGTCAATAAACTCCTTTTTTGGGGCGCCGGCAACAGCAATAACAACATCCCGATCACAAATACAGGCGATATGACCTAGTGTTTCGGCCAACGAGTCTGCATATTCTTGGGCAAACTCGCTCAGCTCCCCGATTGGAGAGTATTTTTTTAAAATAACTTCGCCTTCCCGGTCGGTAAATATTTCCAAGGGGTCACCTTCGCGAATACGTAAAGTGCGGCGAATCTCTTTCGGAATAACCACCCGGCCTAAATCGTCAATACGTCGTACAATACCCGTTGCCTTCAAATTCCACCCCTCCTTCACCTTGGTATCCACAAACCATTTCACAGATAGTATATAGAGCAGTTAGCACTTTTATTCATTTTTACCATGAGGGGTAGCGGAAGAAAGTTAATCAGTTAAATCCGGTTCTTCCGTAGCAAGTTTATTTTCCGCCTGATGCTTTTTCCGAGCCGCTAAAAAAAAGGACTGGAACTGTTCATTTCGTTTTAGGTTTAGAAGCTGCTCAGCCAAAAACAATTCCACTTCCTCCAACTCCAATGTCCGGGCCGGCTGTTTATCCTCGACCATGATTATATGGTAGCCAAAATTCGTTTCTGTCACTGGGCTTATTTCGCCAACCGGGGTTGCAAAAGCCGCCTGGTCAAACTCCGGCACCATCTGCCCGGCTGAGAAGTATCCCAGTTGCCCGCCACTTTCCCGCGAACCTGGATCAGTGGAATGTTCCTGAGCCAATTGAGCAAAATCTTCGCCTTCCTCCAGCCGGGCCCTCAACTCTTCCGCCAGCTTCTTGTCTTCCACCAAGATATGGCTGGCCTTGATTTGCTCCGGAACTTCAAATTCATCCGGATGATCCCGGTAGTAGGCTTCAACTTCTTCATCGGTTATCTTGACCTCGGCCGTTACTTTTTCATACAATTTCTGCATCTTCAAATTATTGGCCGAAATTTCCTCCAGATCATCCCAGCGTAAATTAAACTTTCTTAAGGTAGAGTTGATTTTTTTTTCGCTACCAAACTGGGTCGTCAAATTTTCCTTCAGTTCGGCCATCACCGCTTCGAGCTCTTCCTTATCCAGTTCTATTCCCTGCTCCTGTGCCTCGAGCACTATAACTTGCTCATCCAGCAGCTGGTCCACAATATCGGCCCGCTGGACAACGCTAGGGTCAAACGAGGGCGAGAATAATTTAAATACTGCTATACGCTTGTCCACATCAGCTCGTTTAATTTCCTTGTCGCCAACTTTACCTACCACAGCGCTGCTACAGCCAACTAGCAATACCAACAGGGAACATATTGCTGTAACTTTTAGCCATCTCATGAAATACCTCCTTACATTGCCGCGAACTATTCACTTTGGACATTGTACTCTTTCGTTGCCACGGATACAAGGGTACGGTCAGAAATCTGGTTTTTTACCTGTTGGAGCAAGCGAGCGATAGCGGCAGGTACCTCTCGCGGCTTTAAGCCCTCGGTTCGGTATAACAGTTCTCTCTCTTTGCCGGGCAGAGGTACCAGCCGGCGTTGGCTGCTATTTACTAGTGTTATTACTTCTTCCGGTAGTAAGTAGACGCCCGGGGCTAGGGTAAGGATCACCCGTTGCGCCGTTTGGGTTATGCCGACAATCCCGGTCTGGCGGGCCAAAACTTTTAGCCGGGCTACTTCCAATAGCGAAACCACCTCCTGAGGCGGATCGCCATAACGGTCGATAATATCAGCTTTCACTTCGGCTACTTCTTCTTCTGTTTGGCAAGCTGCAATAGCTTTATATAGTTGTATCTTATCCCGAGCCGATGAAACATAGCCAGTTGGCAAGTAGGCATTGATAGCCAGCGTCACCTGAGGCTCTGGCAGCGGAGGCGCTGCCGTCCCTTTAAGCTCTAGTACCGCTTGTTCCAATAACTGCCGGTACATCTCGAAGCCTACAGCGGCAATGTGACCGTGTTGTTCCGCCCCCAAGATGTTCCCGGCCCCTCTTATTTCCAAATCGCGCAAAGCCAGTTTAAACCCTGAACCCAGTTCAGTAAATTCACGTAAGGCCTGGAGCCGCTTTTGGGCTATTGAAGACAGGATTTTTTCCGGTTCATAGGTAAAATACGCATAAGCTACCCGGTTAGAACGGCCTACCCGCCCGCGGAGCTGGTATAGTTGGGCCAAGCCCAGCTTCTCGGCCTGGCGCACAATCAGCGTATTGACATTGGGCATATCTAAACCATTTTCTATGATACTGGTACAAACCAAAACATCGAATTCACCCCGTAAAAAAGAAAGCACCACCCGTTCCAGCTTCACCTCCGGCATTTGCCCGTGGGCCACGGCAATTTTTGCCTGGGGCAGCAGCTGCTGCAGGCGGTAGGCTTCAGCCTCAATCCCTTCGACCCAATTAAACAAATAAAAAACTTGCCCACCCCGGGCTAGCTCCCGCTCAATCGCATCGCAGACTAAAGAATCGCTATATTCCATCACGTAAGTTTGAACCGGGTACCGATCTTCGGGCGGGGTGCTAATAATACTCATATCACGAAGCCCGACCATAGACATGTGTAAGGTGCGGGGAATCGGAGTTGCGGTCAGGGTAAGCATATCCACTGCTGTCTGCATTTTTTTGAGGCGCTCCTTCTGTTTGACGCCGAATCGCTGTTCCTCATCGACTATTACTAACCCGAGATCAGAAAACCTTATATCCTTGGATAACAGCCGGTGAGTGCCAATAATAATATCGATCTCCCCACGGCGTAGTTTTTTTATAATTTCTCTTTGTTCCTTGTCCGAGCGGAAGCGCGATAGCACTTCAACTTCTACGGGAAATCCTGCTAGCCGCTCAACAAAAGTGTTATAGTGCTGCTCAGCCAAGATAGTGGTCGGTACTAGCACTGCAGCTTGTTTGTTATCCATTACCGCCTTAAAAGCAGCCCGGATGGCTACTTCGGTCTTGCCGTAGCCCACGTCACCACAAAGAAGGCGGTCCATCGGGTAGGCCTGTTCCATATCATTTTTTATTTCCTCGGCAGCTTTTAGCTGATCTGGCGTCTCTTCATACTGAAATGCATCTTCAAATTCCCGCTGCCAGACAGTATCAGCCGAAAAAGCATGACCGGGCAGAATTTTGCGCTGGGCATAAAGAGTGAGGAGTTCTTGGGCCATTTCAGCCACTGAGCTTTGAACCTTTTTTCGTATCCGTTTCCACTCGCTGCCACCTAATTTGCTCAGGCGCGGCCGCTCCCCCTCGGGCCCAACGTACTTTTGTAGTGAATGTACTTGATCAGTTGGAACATAGAGCTTATCTTGGGCTGCATATTCGATCACCATATAATCGCGGGTTATCCCGGCGCTGTCTAAAGTTTCAACTCCTAGATAACGCCCGATACCGTGGGCCATATGAACCACTAAATCGCCTACTTTAAGATCGGTGAAGCTCGGCACCGCCTCATCCATGTGAACCCGGCGCTCACGCCGGCGTATCTGCCCGAAAATTTCGCTGTCTGTGATCTCCACTACCTTAAAAGCCGGAAATTCAAACCCTTCCGATATCGCCCCTACGGTAACTTTGAATTTAGCCTCCGGCAACCGTTCCCGTAGCCATTCCCGCAGGCGCGAAGCTCTTTTTTCTGTACTGGCACGTAAAGTCACCGTATAACCTTGGCGGTGCCAGCGGGATAAATCCTTGGCCAGGCGGGATTCATCTTTATTATAAGTGATCAGTTTGCGAGCAGTAAAAGCTAAAGAAGCCCGGGGACGCTTGTTCGGCGCTGGGCGCAAAAATAAGTCAAGATGGATGGCCTGGCGTGCGCTCAACCGGGATAATAGCTGTTTTGGGTCAAGGTACATATCCGCCTCTTCTGGCAGGAAGCCTCCTTCTTCCAATAAGCGGCTTTGCATTTGGGTTAAAGTATGGGAATGATTGTTTGCTTCTTCGGCCAAACGCTGAGGTTCATCGATGAATATCAAGGCATTGTCCGGTAAATAATCACTCAAAATTGTCAATTTTTTATAAGCAAAAGGCATCAACCTCGCCTGAGGTTCGGCCAGACCCTGTGCGGCCCGCTCTAACAATGCAGCCGTTTTTTGTTGCACTTTTTCTGCCTGGGCCCTAAGGCCTTTCGCCAGCAAATCTTGCTGATATTTACAAGCTGCAGCTCGTAAATTGACCTGAGCCCGTTCCCGGGCAGCTGGAGGCAAATAGGTTTCTGCCGTAGGCCCCAGCCACAGTTCGTTAACATTGGTCAGGGAGCGCTGGCTTTCGACATCAAATTCACGTATTGAATCCAGTTCGATATCGAAAAGTTCGAGCCGATAGGGTCGAAGTGCCGGCAGGGGAAAAACATCGACAATATCGCCCCGGGCTGCAAATTCAGCCCGGGCCTCAACCCGTTCTACCCGCCGGTAACCCAATTCCGTCAGCTGGGCAAGAAGCCGCTCGCGGGCTAGAGTCATGCCCAGACGTAGCTGAAACCCACTGTTGGTAAACACCTCTACTGGGGGCAAACAGCGCAATAGAGCAGCCAACGGCGCTACTATAACAATCATTTTTTTCTGTAGTAAAGACGTTAATACTTTAAGCCGCTGCGCCATCAACTCGGGGCTTTCAGCATAATATTCATAGGGTAGCACTTCAGCCGCCGGATATACTTCCACCTGGACCGAAGGTAAAAAAACAGCCAAGTCCTCAGCTACCGTCTCCGCCTGTTGAAGATGATCGGTAACATAAAGAGCCGACCGTCGTATTAATTTTAATGCCCGGGCTACGATGTATGTTTTTTGGGATCCGGCCAGACCATGAATTACCTGCTCGTCAACACCTTGAGCAATATTTCGGCAAAGCTGCGTAAGATAATCCGATTCCACTGTAGCAGACACATTACTCCCTCCGTTTTAGAAACGCAAAATAGGCCTGCCAGCTTCAGGCCCGTCCCGGGCAAAAATTTTTCCCAGATTCATCAGATATTAATTGATCTTGATCCAGATTAATTATACCCAGTGAATCAATCTCAAGCAAGAAATATCCGTAAGCTGAAATTCCCTTGCAAATTTTTACCGGGCCTGTATAATAATGTTAATGGATGGAAGTTTATGTTATGTACCACTTTGCACCATGGCTATAGCACTCGGTCTTTATTGGGCGCCTGGGCTAAAGGAGCTGATGGCGCAAACCAGCTGCTGGTCTTGTCGCTTCCATTTAATTTTTAGCAGCGGCAATGCCGCTGCCCATATCGGCAGCTGTGGAAGGAGGCGAAACCTTATTGTCGGTGGAACACAGTGGTAGCCAGATTCGCCAACTTGATCAGGAAATCGAAATAATGCGGGAAAAACTCCATCGTCTGGTAAGCGCCGACCCAGCCCAACTAAGATCCACAGAAGTATACCGATTGAGTAGAGAGTTGGATAGACTGATCGACAGGCTACATCAAATCAAGCAATTTCCTTTAAAGTAGGTGGAAAAAGGGTTTAAGCCGGTAAAGCTAAACTAGGCACAGTAACAGGTTAGTATAATAAAATTAGGGGGAATGTTTAGTAGTATGGCTGGGTTGGGGGGATTGGTTTAGAAGATGGAATTGACAACTGTAAAAGGTATCATCGCTGTTACTTTGTCAGTTGATGCTTCTAACAAGGAGCATCTTTTGGGCCTTAGCCCTCAAGAACTCCTCAGGTTATCTTCAGATGAGCTTGCAATGATAACTCTACCTGCCCACATTCAGGACGCAGTAGTAAATTACGACGGGGAGACTATACAAATAATATTTAGTATCTAGGGTCCAAATTATCGCTTGGGTTCTGTTTCCATTGGGGTCAAAGAAGCTCTTTGGCCCCCATTTTTTATCCCTGTCCAAGTCTTTCGCTATCACCTCGCGCTGGCAAGCTTCAACTCCGGCTTAACAATAATTGCCCCGGCTGACATTTTGCTACGGCTTATGTTATTATATGCCCAGATTTTCTTCCTAAGACAACCTGATCTTTTTTATTAGGTTGTCTCTATAGTTAAGCTGCCTTAAAACCTGGGCAGCAGAAGGCACCTGTATTGAAAGGAGACAAAAACAATGGAAAGTTGGATACCACGAATCTTGGCTGCACCTACAAACAAGTTTCTCCATACCCGAAGCAAGTTTCTAACTGTTTTGTTGCTGGCGGGCATTGTGCTGGGCTTTACTTTACCGGCTCAAGCAGCTACTTACACAGTGCAGCCGGGTGATACCCTGTGGCTTATCGGGCAACGGTTCGGAGTCAGCGTCGAGGAGATACAACAAGCCAGCGGAATCGGGCATGATCTACTTTACCCGGGCGATATTCTAACTATACCTGAGCATGGCTCCGTTACTTCCTTGCCCTCACGGGGCGGTATACGACCATCAGCGCAAGAGACAGAGCTATTGGCCCGAATGATTATGGCCGAGGCCGGCAGTGAACCTTATCTGGGTAAAGTAGCCGTAGGAGCTGTAATAGTCAACCGGCTAGCCCATCCATCCTTCCCCAAGACCTTGACCGGGGTTTTATATGAAACTTATGCTTTCGAACCGGTTTTGAACGGAACTTTCTACTCCGTCCGGCCTAATAGTGACTGTCTGCGCGCTGCAGTCGATGCTTTATCCGGCGTTGACCCCACCGGTGGTGCTTTATATTTTTATAATCCCCGCACCGCTTGGTCTCCTTGGGTGTTCTCGCGCCCGGTGGTAACCCAAATCGGCAATCACGTTTTTGCCAAATAGTCTTTATAGCCAGCCGCCTCCTGGCCCAATGGGGGCGGCTGGTTTGGTTTCACTAGGGCGAACACTAGCCTCATTAGTCTTCTCCCGCAAGGCCAAATCCC
>JAAZKX010000070.1 GCA_012799605.1 Bacillota bacterium
ATTGCCTTAATGCTCCACGCTTGGGAAAAAAGCAGGGCCCAAACCTCTTTATCAATCGATAAGTGACTGGACTGGTAAAAACTAGGGAGCCGGCTAAGGCTGGCTCCCTAGTTTTATCTCCAGAGTCGGGCTTGAGACTAATTATTCCACAAGTAGCTCTTTTATAGCAGCTATCGAGCCCTCATCAAGATGGCAGGCGCTGCACATATAATTTTCGACCGAGCCATACTGGTGTATGATTTTTTTGATGATACAATCCAGATATTCAAACTGAACCTCTAGCAGCGGCTGCAAGTGTTCAGATCTAATTTGAAATAAGGTGGCCCATTTTATAACCGCTGCCAGCCTGCGCATACGGGGCCGCATCAGATCATTGGACCGTAGGTATTCCCCCATAACTGTCGGATATGGAAGGCCGAGCAACAGCTGTATCAAAGCCGAAATGTAGCCCGTTCGGTCCATTCCCCCGCTGCAATGAATAGCTGCTGGTAGATTGTTTTTATCGGAAAGTAAGGCTATTATTTTTCCAACCTGTCCTGTCCGCTCTTGGACCATATTGTGGTACATCTTCCGTTTCAGAAGACCAAAGTCAAGTTGGCGCGGATTTTGAACGATGAATTTTAGCAATCTTCTGGCGGTAATGGCTTGACTTTCAGCCTGCATGGGAATATTGACTATTTTAATCCCGGCTCGACCGGCTTTATGGGGCCTGTTCCCCCGTTCTTTGTTGGTGCGGAGGTCAAAAATTAATTTGAGCTTCAGCCGGGCCAACTGTTCCAAATCAGTGTCCGGCGCGCGGGATAAGTCGTCTGACCGAAAAATTAACCCTGATCTCACCATAGCTCCGGCTTCGGTCTGAAACCCGCCCAGGTCACGGAAATTAGTAGCGCCTCTAAGGTGGGGCGTAGCGCTCAAGCCTTCAACACTCATATCTTCCATCCTTTAGTTTAGTTACGTCTACAAGGTAACGCCTGTTATGTTCAGCACTCAGGGGCAGCCCCAAAACTTCTTGATGGTCTCTGTTTTTGGCTCCGGTGTAGCCAGGCTGACCAGGACAAAAGCACAGAGGCTTATAGCCAACGATGGGACAATAGGGTGTAGGCCCAAGGGCCGGGGCATTTTAGCTGTCAGCCCTATAAACGCCATTACCCCACTTAGTTGGGACGCTAGCGCTCCGTTAGTATTAGCCCGCTTCCAGTAAAGACCGCCAACGAGGGGAAAGAAGAACGCTGCCTGAAGGCCGCCGAAAGCAAATAAGTTGAGCCAAACTATCATACTGGGCGGCCTGATGGCCAGGCCTAAAATTAAAAGGCTGAGGACTATGGTGCAACCTCTGCTTATTTTTTTGATAGTATCTTCAGGCGCACTAGGATTAATATAGTTTAAGTACAGGTCTTTGACAATCGTCCCGGCAATATATATTAGCTGTGAGTCAACTGTAGACATTATGGCCGCCAGCGGCGCCGCCAACACAAATGCCGCCACCACCGGGTGTAACAGCTGGATGGCCAACAAAGGGATTGTCATATCGCTGTTAGCCACCGGCTGCACCAGGGCCCGGGCCAACACCCCAACTAAATGCATGCCCAACATCAACATTCCTACTACTAGGGTGCCAATGACAATAGCTTGATGTACTGCGGCAGAATCTTTAAACGCCATCGATCGGACCGCGTTTTGAGGTAAACCTAAAATACCAATACAGACTAAAATCCAAAAGGAGGAAATCCAAGGGATGCTGATAAAATGATCCCGGCCAAACGGTGTAATAAGTTGTGGGTCTACAGCTGCCACCTTAGTCATCAACGCCGGTAGCCCGCCGCCTATTTTTATTGTGGCAGCCAATAAAACCACCGTGCCGATAAACATCATCACACCATTGAAGGCATCGTTGAGGGCAACCGCCATGAAACCGCCCAAGGTAACATAGACCATAACCACCGCTGTAAAAAAAACAAGGCAAAGAACGTAGCTATAACCGGTCACCGATTGAAACAAGATTGCCCCGCCGAGAAATTGGGCCGCCACAGCAGCCAGCAAGAAAAAGATAATAAATATCGCCGACGACACTGTCACCAGCTTATTGTTATCATAACGCTCGCGAATAAAATCTATAACTGTAACCGCTTCAATTTTGCGGCCCATGATAGCAAGCCTTTTCCCCAGCACACCCAAGGTAAGATACATGGATGGCAATTGGATTACCGATAACAGTACCCATCCCAGCCCTTGGTTGTAAGCTGTGCCGGGCCCGCCGAGGAAGCTGCTGGCACTGGTATAGGTAGCGACTAGGGTCATAGCTAGCAAAAATCCGTTTAAACTGCGCCCGCCGAGATAGTATTCGGTCAAAAATCCGCCCTTGGGGGTTTTGGGCGCACGGGAAACGTATATTCCCACCCCAATCAATATACCTAAATAAACGGCCGTCAAGACCACTAGGATTCCTTGAGCTTGCATCAGTTGGGTTCGCCTCCTTTAGAGGTTTCGGTATTCTCCAATGGAATATCCTTAAACAGAAAACGAACTACCAAATAAGCAGCCAGGCTAAAGACAATATATCCCAAGATGCAGCTATAAAAAAACCAAGCCGGCAAACCAAAAATATACGTATAATGCTCCACTGGTCGTGAACCGAACCCGTAAGCAAAAACAGACCACCATAAAATATTCAAAACCAGCAGAATCAGCACCGCAGCTGCTTCTTTATTACACTGGGCCAGCCGCGGGTCTTCTTCAAATGCTTTTTTCGCCAATTTAAAATTACCTCCTGTACACCTTATTTGTCGCCCCGGGATCCGATATTGTTTTGCATCCTTGACTGCTGCTATTGCCTTAAGTACTTCTTCCGTGGCTTGTCCAATCCTTTTTTTATGGCCATAAAAAAAAGAGCAGCTCTGTGCTCTCAATTTTATTTCATACTACCTTTGTTCAGGTTTTGGCTAAGTCTAGATCGCTGATATCATCAAAATAAATCTTTAGATCCTCAAGCTGCAGTATACGCTCGGTATCATCTATTAAGGTGATTTTTCCGCTGGTTTTCAAATACTCTCCGCCATCGAAATACTTAACTGTAACCACCATACCCTTTTCTAGGCTTTTGAGCACTTGATTAAGTTCGGCCGCCCGCTCTTTAGACCGCTCCATTTTAGCACTGATTTGTTTCTCTTTCTTAGCCAGTGCCTCAGCTAAGCCCTCTAGGGCTGAAAAGGGTATAAACTGTTTGGCTCGTTGGGAAATGGGCATTTTAGTCTTCGGTTTAGTTGCCACTTTTATGACCTCCGATTTGCTGGTTCCTGTCCCGGGTTGTTGCCGCCTGTTCAAGATTCATCCCTTTGAGGATAGCATTTTTCCCAAAACGCTTTTTGATGTCAGAAATAGCCTTTTGTTTCTTGTAATAACGCTTCATTTGATCGGAATTTAAATTTAAGCTGTCATGGTCAAAGAGGCACAGTTGTTTCGGGATCTGCTGGCTCGGCCGTACGTTATTGCAAGTTATATTGACGCGCCGGATCGGTTTACTAGGATCAACAATTCGCTTGTACGTATCGATGACTGCTGGGATGATCAAGCTGTCAGCATTAGTTTCCGTTATTAGGGAGGCTGTACCTCTGGCCGGTTCTGCCCTTAATTTGTTGGAGTAGCCGATCTGAATGGTAATGGAACCGGTAACCAAATTCCTATCTACCAAATCCAAACAAAGCAAATCGATCATTTCGCGGACGATCAGCTGACCTTCAGCAAAAGAATAGTCGCGTTTAAGTACTTGGCCTGAACTAATGCTTTTTGTTTTAGGTTTATAGGCTTTTATATCGGCCATAGTAACCGGCTCGCGCCCCCAAGCATGGTCGATAAGAAGCTCCGCATCGATACCAAACTTGCGGTATAACCAATCCTCGTCGGTTCGGGCTATTTGACCCATGGTTATAATACCATAACGAGCCAGGCGTTTAGCTATCCCCCGGCCTATACGCCAGAAGTCTGTAAGCGGTGTGTGGTTCCAAAGCGTTTGCTGGTAAGTCTCCTCGTCAAGGTAGCCGATAAAATTCGGCGAATGTTTAGCTGTGATGTCGAGGGCAATTTTAGCCAGATACAAATTAGTACCGATGCCGCAGGCAGACCGGATACCCAGCGCTTCTTGCACTTTGGTCATAAGTTTAAGCGCCAACTGCTTACCAGTACAGTTGTAAGTATTCAAATAACAGGTAACATCCATAAACACTTCATCGATAGAATAAACATGAATATCGTCTTTCGAAATATATTTAAGGTAAATTCCATAAATTTCGGCGGCATAGTCGATATATTTTTGCATCCGGGGCGGAGCCATAATGTAGTCTATCTTCCGCGGGATTTCAAATACGCGGCAGCGGTTTTTGACCCCAAGAGCCTTCATGGCTGGGGTGACAGCCAGACAGATGGTTTTATCTGTGCGCTCAGGGTCAGCAACAACCAGGTTAGTGGTCATCGGATCCAATCCACGCTCGACACACTCTACCGAGGCATAAAAGGACTTCAGATCGATGCACAAATATATTCGATTTTTCGCCCCCATGGTCAGCCAATTCCTTTCAATTTTTTTGTGTTGGTCCCTGGGCTCCTAAAAATCGCCATCATGTCCAGCTGCGGCAGCTATTTTCTCGTTGGAGGAATTAACGCTCGCTAATAAAATATGTTTTGCCTGTAATGGAAAAACACGGTACAATTAAATTAGTCAGCGGCCCAATTTTATCGCGGCCCACAAACTAATAACAATTGCCCTCAAGCGGCAAGAAAGGAGAACAGTCATGGAATACAGGAGGTTTGGAACCAAGTACGTAGTACGGCTTGATCGAGGTGAAGAGATCGTATCTTCCCTTACGGCTTTTTGCCAACAACATAACATCCAATTAGGGGCAATCACAGGCATCGGGGCCGTAGACAAAGCCACTATCGGGCTGTTTGAACCGGCCACTAAAGAGTATCATGCTCAAGAGCTGACCGGTGATATGGAAATTACCTGCCTGGTAGGTAATGTTACTACTAAAGAAGGAGAGGTATATTTGCACCTGCACGCCACTTTAGCCGGCAATGGCCTGCAGGCCCAAGGCGGGCATTTAAACTCGGCCGTAATCAGCGCTACCGGAGAAATCATCATCGATGTTATTGACGGCCGGGTGGGAAGAAAGTTTGATAAACAGGTAGGGCTTAATTTATTCGACTTCTAGCCCCAACTAAGTCCCGGGCACTACAGGAACTTCAATAATAATTCGGTCAGCGCTCCAGCGATCAAAGGTAACGGAAAACTAGCTAATACCTGCAGCAAAGTAAATCTAGAACCCAATAGCGCTGCTTGAAAGGGAAGCCGGCCTACAGACCACAACCCCCATGCAGATACCATAGCCACCGCTGGAGCGTAAGCCATACCCTGCCGCATCAGCCCAGCGATGAGAGGAACCACAGCATAAGGGGCCCCGGGGGTAAGCCCCCCGATCAAAGTGGCAATCATTATGCCGCGCCAACCGGAAGCCCCTCCTAAATAATAGACAATCAGCTTTTGCGGGATCAAGGCTGGTAACAAAGCAGCGATCAGCATTGAAAAAATGATCAAAAATCCAAATCTTAAACATAGGAACAATCCGCTTTGAACCGAAGCTCTGGCCGTAGCCGGATCTTTTGACCAGAGCAATAAAAAAAGCATCAGGGCCAGCAGCCCAAAAACGACAGTGGTGGTATCAAACACTTTGCCCAGGTTCATATCAGCTTACCCCTTTCCCCAAAATAATGGCTTAAGGAGAATCTGGAGCCGATAATTTTGTCAGCTAACCCCTTTGGAACCGCATTAAGCCAACAATAAATCGCACCCTTCCGGCTATTTCCGCTTACTGTTATAATACCACACTTCAGCAGCCGGCTGGGTAAACCGATGGTAGCTCCCGGGAAGCAGCATAACCGGACGCCCTTACTTTAGTGGCGCTTTTAGGCGCCTTTTTGTTCACACAAAACAATCTGATCTCTATCACTAATTTGACCCTGCACCTGGATAACCTTCCGGGAGTTTTTTCCGGTCTGCGGATTGTTCAGCTGGCTGATCGGCACAGAAAAAAGTTCGGCCAAAATCAACAGGCCTGAAATGATAATGGTAACCCTAGTAAGCGGTTAGTGGTAGCAACAGCTTCATTCGGGCGCTAACCGGCGGCTTTATTTTATTACCCCGTTTAAAGGAGCATTCCTGTAATAAACAAATATCGTCTTTGAAATAAATGGTACCTCACATTAGAATAAGGTTGTGGACGGTCAGTTCACAATCCAAATCTAAGGGAGGTACCTAAGATGAAGTATACCC
>JAAZKX010000083.1 GCA_012799605.1 Bacillota bacterium
AAAGAACTACGAAATAAATGAAATTCATGAAAACCTAACGGTAGCCCCAGGTGCTGTCAATAAGCTCACTGTTTCTGTAGTTGTAAACCGCCGCCTAAATGATAATGAAAAAGAATCAATTGCTCTCGTGGTCGGCAATGCTATAGGATATGACCCTGAAAGGGATCAGATTTCTGTAGAAGGCATGGAATTCGAAAGCGATGTAGCCAAGATTTTTGCGGACGAAATTGCTCGTGAACAAATGGAAAAAAGGCGTCTTAGAAACTTTAGAATTGCAGGGATTGCCCTGGCGACTTTACTTGCTATTGCACTAATAAGGATGATTTTGAATAGAAGAAGGTTAGCTCTCGAAAAAGAAAGACTTTCAGAGGAAATGCTGGCAATGCAGCAAGCGGCAGCAGCCAAAACGAGAGATGAGGCACTGGAGGCAAAAGATAATGGCACTTATGCTAAAATAGAAAAATATGCCCGTAGAAAACCGGAAGACGTAGCCAAAGTGCTAAAAACATGGCTTATGGAAGATTGAGGTGTGATGACAAATGGTTCGAACAGGGTTAACTGGAAGGCAAAAAGCGGCTATTTTGGTTGTGTCATTAGGACCTGAAATAGCTTCTAATATTTATCGATTTTTAAAAGAAGAAGATATTGAACAGTTAACACTTGAAATAGCGAATTTAAGAAAGATTTCCACTGAGGAAAAAGATATGATTTCTGAGGAGTTTTACCAAATGCTTGTTGCTCAAAACTTTATAACTGAAGGAGGGATTGATTACGCTAAAGAAGTACTCGAAAAAGCACTTGGAACACAAAAAGCCTTGGAAATTATTAATCGCCTTACCTCATCATTACAGGTAAGACCTTTTGATTTTATCAGAAAGGCGGATCCCGCCCAACTTATGAATTTTCTACAGAATGAGAATTCCCAGACAATTGCTCTTATAATGACATACCTGAATCCCGAGCAATCGGCTTCCTTGTTATCATCATTGCCACCGGAAAAACAGGTTGGTATTGCGAGGCGTGTTGCGACTATGGATAGGACTTCACCAGATGTGATCAAAGAAGTAGAAAAAGTGCTGGAACGCCAAATGGCTTCGGTGGTTACCGAAGACTATGCAAATGTGGGAGGAATCCAGGCTGTTGTTAATATATTAAATAATGTTGACAGGGGTACAGAAAAAAACATCATTGAAGCTCTTGAAGTAGATAATCCCGAATTAGCCGAGGAAATCCGACGTCGGATGTTTGTATTTGAGGATATTTTAACTCTTGATAATCGATCTATACAGCGTACGCTACGGGAAGTAGATAATCAGGATCTCACGCTAGCTTTAAAAGGGGCTAGTGAGGAGGTTAAGAAGAGAATATATGAGAACATGTCAAAGAGGCAGGCAGAAATTGTTAGTGAGGATATGGAGTACATGGGCCCTGTTCGATTACGAGATGTTGAAGAAGCCCAACAGAAAATTGTTAATAACATAAGAAAACTGGAAGATGCAGGTGAAATTATCATTTCTCGGGGTGGAGGTGATGAGATCATTGTCTAAGGTTTTAAAAAGCGTTGTTTTTGAAAGTGATAAACCTTTATTACTCAAGGAGCATTCCACAGCATCTCAAAAAAATGGCAGAATGCTTAATAACGGGTCGCTTTTAAACAAAGTAAAACATACCCACCAAAAAATCTATGAAGATGCGGGCAAGCGTTTGCTCGAGGAAGCACTTGTAAAGACACGGGAAATCATTGAGAAATCTAAGAAAGAGGCACAGGAACTCATTTCGAAAGCAGAGGCAAAAAAACAACAAATAGAAAAAGAAGCCTTTTCCAAAGGGTATGAAAATGGCATGAAAACTGCAATTGAGCAACAGGAAGTGCTTTGGAATGAACGCATAAAAGAACTGGAAAAAACTCAAAAAGATCTTAAAAAGAAAAACACTATTTTCAGAAAAAATCTCGAGGAAGAGTGTCTTAAATTATCACTTGCAATAGCGGAAAAGATACTTGGTAGTACAATACAGGCCGATAACAACCTTTTTTTGAACCTCATAAGGAAGAGTATGGAAAGGGCGAGTGAAGAA
>JAAZKX010000071.1 GCA_012799605.1 Bacillota bacterium
CGCAGCTTGTGCCCTCATTAAAAAGAGCGAGGCGAAAGAGGGAAAACCGCCGATGGATGTCTGAGCCCTAAAAGGGCGAGTTGCAGAGGCGGCCCGAATGAGCCGAGCTCGTTCGTACTGGCGGGCATCGCGGAGCGTGAGGATGGTGTGCTACGTTCCCCTGGCGGGTGATTCCGGCTTCACCCGCCAAGCTTCGCTATATATGCTAAGGCGCGTGTTACGGGCAAAGCCGACCAATGTAATACCTAAACGGCGGGCTAGATCCACTGCTAAATGGGTTGGGGCTGAGGGCGATAGCAGCAGCGGCAGCTCTGCGGTTGCTGCTTTAAGAACGATGTCGGCTGAAATTCGTCCGCTCAGCACCAGGGCTTTATCTTCAGGCTTTATCGATCTTAGTAGCATCGAGCCGATTATTTTATCCACCGCGTTGTGGCGGCCAATATCCTGGCGGTATAAAATCAGCTCTTGGGCCGTCCCCAGCCCGGCACTGTGAACGCCTCCAGTAAGTTTAAACAGCGTTGAACACCGCTGCAGCTCCTTGATTAAAAACAAAACCTGCTCGGGCTTTAGACCAAAAGTTGCCCTCCCAACTTTCAACCGGGAGCTGTCTTGCCCATCAGCCAAACCAGAGGTTAAAGCCGGCCTAGCCGAGGCATTAGTAGCTGTATATACCTGGGCCGTTCCTTGTTGGGAATCAATTTCAAGGCGCACCAGATCGCTGTTAGTGCTGATAAATCCCCCGACCCTGAGATACCCCGCTATCAATTCATCGAGGTGTTCCGGCAAGCAATGCAGTTTTACCAATCGGCGCGAATTCATATATACGGTAAGAACATATTCACAAACAACAACATCCTCCATCAGTTTCCAGCTGCCGCCGCTCCAGCGGCTAATGGCTACAGTTGTTGTTGGTTCCACTTTTGTCCTCCTCTATGCGCCAGCATCTTTGCTGCTTTTTGGACATCTGCAGGCGTGTTGATGTTAAAGAAGCTGATAAGATCAGGATCGTGTTTTTTTATTTCATTTTCGTTTACATGAAGTACCTGCAACGGGGCGGTGAACAAGGCGCTCAACTTGTAGTTGGCTTTTTTTAGCTGGGATTTGATTTGTAGCAAAACATTATAACGATAAAAGGAGTGCAATGGTTCTACATAATGGCCTAGGCGCGGAACCACAATATCGTAGTTCCGCCCCTGCTGGCCGAGGTAGCTGATAAGTTCGCTATTTAAAAATGGCATATCGCAGCCGGTAACAAAATGCAGGCCCTCACCGGCTGCTATTAAGCCTGCTTCAATGCCGCACAGCGGACCGCAGCTTCTGTGTCTGTCTGTAACTACTTCGCCCGGGAAATCAAAATGCAGCTCCGGATTGTTAGTAACAAGAATCAGCCGGTCAACTACCGGGGCCAGGGCTGCCGTCACATAATCTAATAAAGTCCTGCCGGCCAAAATATAATGGGCTTTATCAATAACGCCCAACCGTTTTCCCCGGCCCCCAGCTAAAATTATGCCGGCCATAGCTTTACCTCATTCCAATTCCGGCCGGTGTTTGCTTGGTTTGAGACGGTTTAATGTATATTAAATAATAGCCAGTAGCAACTATCACCGCACCCCCGATTAAGTTGCCCAAGGTTACCGGGATCAAGTTATTGGCTATAAAACTGCCCCAGGTAAGACCGGATACATCCCGGCCTAGCAGCTCCACTATTTTGGCATCACCAGTTAGCATTATTCCCGCTGGCACAAAGTACATATTGGCGATGCTATGCTCAAATCCACTGGTTACAAAAGCAGCAATAGGAAAAAACATACCCCACAGTTTACCAGCAATATCTTTGGCTGCCAAGGCAAAAATCACTGCCAGGGTCACCAGCATGTTACAAAGTATGCCTCGGGCTACTGCCGCGCCGAAGCTGATCTCCACCTTACCCAAAGCAATTCCCAAAGCTCGTGCTCCGACAGCGCCTCCGTTGGCCTGCCAAAGCCCAGAGGCGGCCATCAGCCATACCATCAGCAGTGAGCCTAGGAAATTGCTGAAATAAACCAGCAGCCAGTTTTTCAGTAGCTGTCCCCAGCTGATTACACCGGTATAAGCTGCCGGCACCATCAGGTTATTTCCGGTCCAAAGTTCTGCCCCGGCTATCACAACCAGCATCAGGCCCAGGGTGAAAGTGACGCCCATCACAACCCGGGTAAGGCCATCACCATAAAGAGCGCCCATATCATTGGTAGCAATAGTCGCCAATTGGGCAGCCAAAGCGATATACACGCCAGCTAAAATCCCTAATAAAATCATATTAGTGCCACTAAGATTGCCTTTTGCCTTACCTACATCAAGCAGTCCTTTTGCTGTCTCCGCTGGAGTACTAAACATTCGCTCCACTTAACAAACCTCCCTCAATAGATTTACAGACCTAATCCCTTCCGCTCAGATGTCAATTAGGCGGCGCAGCAGGAGAATATAATCTCCGCTGCGCTACCATCAATAACACCTGCTGCCGAACACACTTTTAATTTATTAATTTATTTTTTCAACTCTTATAGCTGACACCTTATATTCAGGAATCCCGGAAATTGGGTCATGCACAGCTTGGGTGAGAACATTAGCCGCTGTTTCACTAAAGTGCATAGAGATAAACATCAGCCCTGGTTTGACCCGGTCGGTAATTTCAACCCGGGGTGTTATGCTTCCACGGCGGGAAATTGCCCGGACGATATCACCGTCTTTGATCCCCAGCTGGGCAGCATCTGCAGGATGCACTTCCAGAAGCCCACATGGTGCCAGTTCATTTAGTCCTTCTACCCGTCTGGTCATCGTGGCTCCATGATAATGGTACAGGATCCGGCCGGTAGTCAGATAGAACGGATACTCTTCATCCGGTAGCTCTGCTGCCGGCTTGTATTCTACCGGCGTAAACCGGCCCAAACCGCGGGCAAATTTTCCTTTATGCAGATATGGTGTACCCGGATGGCCCTTGTCGGGGCACGGCCACTGGAGACCGCCGTTATCCAACCGTTCGTAGTCCATCCCGGCATAGCTTGGCGTAACCGAAGCGATTTCGTCCATGATCTCCCTCGGATGGTTGTAATTCATTTCGTATCCCATCCGATTAGCCAGCTCACAGATAATCTGCCAATCCGGTTTTGCTTCTCCCCGGGGCGAAATAGCCTGGCGAACCAAGCATACCCGGCGCTCAGTGTTAGTGAAAGTCCCATCTTTTTCGGCAAAGGAAGCTGCCGGCAAAACCACATCGGCCAACTCCGCCGTTTCACTGAGGAACAGATCCTGCACTACCAGAAAGTCTAAGTTCTCTAAACACTTCCGGGCATGGTTAAGATCGGGTTCGCTCATGAGGGGGTTTTCGCCCATGACATAGATAGCTTTGACAGTTCCGGCTTCGGCACCGGCAAAAATCTGTGCCATCTTGAGCCCGGCCGCGGCCGGCAATTCCGGTACATTCCAAGCCCGGGTAAATTTCTCCCGTGTAGCTGCGTCCGTTACTTTCTGATAGCCAGTAAATACATCCGGCAGTCCACCCATATCACAAGCGCCCTGCACATTGTTTTGGCCCCTAAGCGGGTTCACACCGGTACTGGGCCGGCCTATATTGCCAGTAACCAGCGCCAAATTGGCCATTGACAACACGCCTTCGGTGCCAGTAGTATGTTGGGTAACACCCATGGTATATAAAATGCTGCTGTGTTCTCCTGTAGCATAAATGCGTGCTGCTTTTTTTATGTCCTCTGCCGGAACGCCTGTTATCTCGGCAACCTTGTCTGGGGTGTAATCCGCTACTGCTTCTTTGAGTGCTTCAAAGTTTTCGGTTCGTTCTTCGATAAAGGCAGTGTCTGCTAATCCCTCTTTAATAATAACATTGATCAGCCCGTTGACCAATGCTACGTTAGTACCGGGCCAGGGCTGGAGCCACAGATCAGCCCGTTCGGCCATGGTGGTCTTACGAGGGTCGATAACGATGAGTTTAGTTCCGTTTCTAGTAATGGCTTTATGCACTCGGGTTCCGATTACAGGATGACTTTCAGTGGTATTGGTCCCGATAGCGAGAATAACATCGGCCTGCTCTATCTCTTCGATGCTGTTGGTCATCGCACCGCTTCCAAACGCTGTAGCCAGACCGGCTACGGTTGGAGCGTGTCAGAGACGGGCACAATGGTCAATATTATTTGTGCCGATCACCGCCCGGACAAATTTTTGAAACAGGTAATTTTCTTCGTTGGTGCATTTTGCCGATGTCAAACCAGCGATAGCATCAGGGCCATATTCGGCTTTGATGGCCCCCAGTTTTTCAGCGACCAAATCTAGCGCCTCGTCCCAGCTGGCTTGTTCGAATTTGCCATTTCTTTTGATCAGCGGCTTGGTAAGGCGATCCGGACTGTGTACAAATTCATAACCAAAGCGGCCTTTGACGCACAGATAACCCTGATTATGGCTATCGGCTATATTGGTAACGCCAACAATCCTGTCATTTCTCACGTTCAAGGCCAGCTGGCAGCCTACCCCGCAGTAAGGACAGGTAGTTGCCACTTTTTCTACGTCGTAATCACGGCCCAGCCCGCGGCTGGGTATAGCCGCCAAGGCACCCACCGGGCACATATAAATACACTGACCGCAATACAGGCACGGTGAATCGATCAGTTCGCCATCGTAAAAGGTACCTATTTTGGTGTCAAAACCGCGGTTAATAAAATCTATCGCATTGACGCCTTGTATTTCAGCGCATACGCGAACGCATTTACCGCAAAGGATGCATTTGGTCATATCCCGTTCGATGAATGGGTTGCTGTCATCAATTTCATATTCCCGGGTTTCTCCCTCATAGGGCGAATCCTGAACCCCGTACTCATAACAATACTTTTGTAGCTTGCATTTGCCGTTTTCCTCGCAAGTTAAGCAATCGAGGGGATGGTTGGCGATAATCAGCTCCAACACTGTCCGCCGTGCTTCCCTCACTCTGGGGTTATTGGTATGAACAACCATTCCAGCCCCTACCGGCTGGGCACAAGCCGCCGGTAAGTTTTTCTTGATCTGCTCTACCTCCACCACACACAACCTGCAGGCCCCGGCTACAATCAAATCCCGGTCATGGCACAATGTAGGGATTTCTATACCAAGGCTCTCTGCCGCTTCCAAAATGGTGGTCCCTTCAGGTACTGAAACCTGACGACCATCTATAGTTAGCTCCACCATCTTCAACGGCATGACCTCCTCTCGTTAATACTATAATCATCATAGCTGCCGCACTTTTGGCTATAATTGATTTCCCCTGATCGAATTTCAGCGCATTTACGCCTGAACGATAGCATCGAAGGGGCAACGTTCAGCGCAGGCGCCACATTTGATACATTTTTCAGGGTCGATCACGTGCACAGCTTTCCTCTCGCCGGTAATAGCACCTGTCGGGCACACCTTCGTGCAGGCCGTGCACCCGCGGCATAATTCCGGCTTGATGTAATAAGTCAGGAGCGCCGTGCAAACGCCAGCCGGGCAGCGTTGATCTTTGATATGAGCAACATACTCATCACGGAAATAGCGAAGGGTGGACAGGATCGGGTTAGGTGCCGTCTGGCCTAAACCGCATAGAGATGTATCCTGGATTATATGCGCTGTTTTTTCCAGCAGGTCCAAATCCTCCATCCGGCCTTCACCGGCGGAAATTCGATCCAGAATCTCTAGCATGCGCATAATGCCCTCCCGGCAAGGAGTGCATTTTCCACACGACTCCGCTCTGGTGAAACTGAGGAAGAAGCGAGCCACATCGACAATACAAGTATCTTCATCCATGACCACCAAGCCGCCGGAACCCATGATAGCCCCGGCACCGGTCAGTGACTCATAGTCTACTCCTAAATCCAGCTGGCTTTCCGGCAAGCAGCCACCGGAAGGGCCACCTATTTGAACTGCTTTAAACTTTTTGCCATTGGGAACGCCCCCGCCGATATCGTAAATGATTTCCCGCATACTGATGCCCATAGGAACTTCAACCAGACCTGTGTTTTGAACATTCCCGGTCAGGGCAAAAACTTTGGTCCCTTTGCATTTTTCCGTCCCCATGGAAGCAAACCAGTCGGCCCCGCGCAAAATGATATCCGGAATATTAGCCCAGGTTTCCACGTTGTTAATATTGGTAGGCTTGCCCCAGAGGCCGGAGACGGCCGGAAATGGCGGCCGCGGCCACGGCATACCGCGCTGACCCATGATGGAAGCCAGCAGTGCAGTTTCCTCACCGCAAACAAAAGCACCGGCGCCTTCTTTAATATCAATATGGAGGGAAAAATCAGTTCCTAAAATATTATCACCTAAAAGGCCCATTTCTTCAGCTTTTTTGACAGCCAGATGAAGCCTTCTCACCGCCAGCGGATATTCCGCCCGAACATAAATAACTGCCTTGCTAGCTCCGATGGCATAAGCCCCGATGGCCATGCCTTCCAGCACCCGATGGGGATCACCCTCCAAGATACTGCGGTCCATAAACGCACCCGGGTCACCCTCGTCACCGTTACAGACGATGTACTTAGGCTCCCCTTTGGCCTTGCGGCAGAAATTCCACTTGAGGCCAGTAGGAAAACCGGCGCCACCGCGTCCACGTAAACCGGCATCCAGCACTTCCTGTATAACCTCGTCCGGGGTCATTTCTGCCAAAGCCTTGGCCAAAGCAGCATAGCCGTCACGGCCGATATACTCTTCAATGACTTCAGGGTTGATATAACCGCAGTTTCTCAGCACTAAGCGCTCTTGTTTATGGTAGAAAGGCAAATCACCGTAATGCGGAACCCGTTCGGCTGTAACCGGTTCCTTATATAGTAGGCGTTCAACTATCCGACCTTTGAGCAAATGTTCGCTGACAATATCGCTTACATCTTCAGGCTGCACGTGCACATACATGGTTCCTTCCGGATAAACAATTACCAATGGACCCATTTCACATAGGCCATGGCAGCCCGTAACAACCAAATTTACCTCTTTTTCTAAACCATTTTTAGCCAGCTCTTCCTCTAAAAGAGCTTTAATGCGCGGCGATCCACCCGAAGTACAACCGGTACCGCCGCATACCAAGACGTGGGCACGAAAAATCTCCACTCTATTGACCTCCCTTTTGCCACAGTAACATGCTCTGGATATAGCCAGCTAGTCTGTCCTGCCGATCACCAAATCCTCTACGATTTGTCCATTAACCACATGCTGTCCTATTATCCGGGGAACGTCTCGGGGAGTTACGTTACCATAAGTAATGCGTCCTTCCCCCGGGCGCACAACATCCATTAACGGCTCCTGCTGACACATACCGATGCAACCTGTTTGAAGCACATTCACGCTAAGGTTTCGTTTGGCCAGCTCCTCCAAGATAGCGGTCATAACTTCCCTAGCTCCAGCGGCGATCCCACAGGTACCCATTCCAACAATAATTTTAATTTCACTGCCCACGCGGTCCTGCATGGTTCGCTTTGTTTCATTGCGCAGCCGCCGCAGATCATCCAAACTCCGAAGTTTCCCCGTCAATTCATCCACCCCCATGCAAATTTGCCAATTCACCCTGTATATATGCCCGCAAAAAGGTTAACACTCTGGGCTCCGTAAGTGGAACCGGGTCCAGTTGAGCCCGGAGCTCACGCGTATCCAAACGAAATTCCAGCCCGTCAACGATATGCCGGTACAACAAATCCATTTCCACTTGACCTACCAGCAGCGTAGTGACCGTGCCTGCCATATCTCCCAGCGGCGGCAAATCCCAGTGATCAAGCTCGAACGTCGCAGTAATTTTGGTGCCTTGACCCGGTTTGGAATCAATAGACAAACCGCCGCCACACTGCCCAGCTGTCATAAAAAGAAGCGGCAGCCCCAGCCCCACTCTTCTGGTTGTTCTGGTAGTAGTAAATGGATCCAGCACCCGGTCAACAAACTCCTTTTTCATTCCGCAGCCGTTATCGGCGATACTGATAGTGAGGCAGTTTGCCTTACTGTCTTCAACGATAGTTATTTCCACCAACGTGGCTCCGGCGGCCAAGGAGTTTTGAACTAAATCCAGAATATGAAGGGCCAGCTCTTCCATTGCTATTCGTATTGAGCCAGAATATCGGCTATGCCGTCCGGGGTCAGACGACCATGCGTATTCTCATTGATCATCATCACCGGGGCCAAGCCGCAGCAGCCAAGACAGGCCACTGGCTCTAACGTAAAGCGCAGATCTTCGGTGGTTTCACCCGGCCCTATTCCTAACTCTTTTTGCATCGCTTCCAAGATCTTGGCCGCCCCGCGCACATGACAGGCTGTACCTTGACAAACCCGTACCACATGGCGACCGCGCGGGGTTAAATGAAACTGAGCATAAAATGTTGCCACACCATAAATCTCCGTTGCCGGAATTTTAAGCGCAGCCGAAACAGCTTCAATTGCCTCTCGGGAAATATACCCCTGTGCCGCTTGAACTTCCTGAAGAACCGGAATCAGCGAACCTTGCTCCCCGCGATGCCGGGCCAAGATTGCATCCAGCTCAGATACTTTGGCCTTGTCGTTACCACATTCACACATAAATAGTCCCCCTTTTCCGGATGCCCACGGATAAAAAGTTTGCTCAAACCAAGATTAAAACACGGTATCCTGCGGAGCTATCACCACCTTCCGATTCTTGCGGCCGGCACAGGCCAGGGCAAGTTCAGCCAACGTCGGTGCGGCCACATAAAAGAACGTGGATCTTAAGGTGTTAAAATCATCTAGGCGATGAGCATCAGATGATGTAATTAATGTATGTTCCTTAAGTATTGGGAACTCTTTAACAGCAGTTATCTCATCGAGCCGGGACGAGATTTCAAGTGCTGCCGGTTGCAGATTGGGAGGTACGAAACCCAGATTGGCAATCAGGCTGAATGCCGGCCTATCCACATGAGCAGGGATGATAATGCCGCCGTAGTTATATGTAAGGTCGCGCACTTCTTCCAACGATAAATCCACCGAGTTTAGCAGCATTGTTTCTTCATAACCGATAATATTTTCTTTGGCATCGACAATGATTTGATCGCCAAAGATGTCGGGTTTGTTACCTATAGGTGGCAAGCGTGCATAAATCTGTTCACCAGCTAGAGCCAACTGATCTAAATTAGGGAAATAGCAGAGTATATGGACTTCTTCCCGCGTCTGAACTTCTATGCCCGGTATAACTGCAATGCCTTCGGTGTAGGCCAGTTCTGCCACCGCAGCTACATTAGCCCAGGCATTGTGATCGGTTATGCCCAAAATATCGAGGTTTTGCTCCAGAGCAGCAGCTACCACGTTTTTGGGCCCCATCTCCAGTTCAGCGCAGGGTGACAACACCGTATGGACATGAAGATCAGCTTTGAGCCAATTCAGTTTGGCCATGATCCGCTTCCGCTCCTATACCCAAAGCATACAAACGGCCTATTACTTGGAAAGCAGGCAGCGGCGTACTTATAATAGGCACTCCTTCTTCTTCGGCTTTATGCAGTGTATCGGCTTGAGGTTCAATCCCACCTGCAATAACTATTCCGGCTAAATTAAGCAAAGTAGCCACAGCCACAATATTTTGGTGGGCCTGAATTGTAACCCAAATGTTTCCTTCTCGGGCCCGGGCCATCACATGGCTCAACAAATCCGAAGCATAAGCCCCTTCTATAGCGCGATCAAGTTGTTCATGGCCGGCCTTAACTGTAAATTTAAGTTCCGGAATCTGGATCAATTCGTTTAGCAGCATCCCTCTCCTCCTTCATACCCGCTTTGCGTTTATCCATAGCCGGAGGTACCGTCCGGGCCAGGTTGTAAGTGCCTAAAGCCAAGTCCATAATTCGTTCTCGCAGTACAAAGATACAATCTGTCTCTACTGCTTTGCCAACCACAATATCTTCAGCTAAAGCTCGGCAAGTAGGGGCACCGCACGAACCGCAGTCGAGACCTGGCAATTGTTCCTCCAACTCGTTGGCCTGCTGCAGTTTTTGCATGGCTTTCTTTAAATCCCGGTCAAGATGGACAATAGGACGCGGCTCTACTACAATTTGGGGTACTTGTATTTTATCTACACCCAGCTGCTGCAGGCGTTCGGCTAGGGGCCTTTCGGGGGGCAAATCGCGGACTAAATGCTGCAGCTGCACCTTAGCCACGAATCGGTTAGTGACATTCAAGATACCGCCTATGCATCCTCCCGGGCAGGCTTGGGCCTCAATAAAATCGATGTCCGCCAACCGACCCAGCTCGATTTCCTCCAGCACACTGAGGACATTATGGATTCCATCGACGATAAGCGAGTTCCCGATCCCACTGGCGGCTTGTTCCCCGCCCGAGCTACCCCAAGCAATTCCGGTCTTATCTGCTCGGGCCAGATCCGGCCGTTCCTGCCGCAAATTATGCAGCAAATCGCCATAGACATCGGCCACGGCCAGTACCCGGTCCACCGGGGACCGGCTGCCACCGACTGGGCTTTTTACCGCCGTTACCTTAGCCGGGCAGGGGCTGAAGAAAAAGATGCCGATTTTATTCGGGTCAATGCCCGTCTTGGCTACCGCAGCCTGCCGGGCCAATTCCGCCGTTACATGCATGGGGCTTTCCAGCGGAATAATGTGATCTACCAGCGCCGGAAAACGGACTTGGACCAACCGTACCACCGCCGGACAAGCCGATGAAATCAGCGGTCTGATCTGGCGGTTAGATTTAAAATATTCGCCCACGGCTTGGGATACAATCTCGGCTCCCAAAGCCACCTCCCACACATCATCGAACCCCAACTCCTTTATTGCCGCTAAAACCCGGCCTGGCCCTATATGATCGGGAAACTGCCCGTATAAAGAGGGGGCCGGCAGAGCTATCGTATAGGCAAAATGGTTTAGATCATCGATGTGGTCACGTTCAACATATTTGGCATAGTTAGGGCAAGCGCGGATACATTCTCCGCAGTCGATACACCGGTCCTCCATGATTTCGGCCTTTCCGTGGCGCACGCGAATCGCTTCCACCGGGCATTGTTTAATGCAGTTGACACAGCCCTTGCACTTATCGCGATCAAGGCGAACCGAGTGAAAGTAGTTCACACTCTATCCCCCGTTCGTCTGTAAGTGAATAATAATTTCGACCCTTGTGCCTTTGTTAGGATATGTATCAATAATCAGTTCATCGGCGCATCTTTTTATGTTGGGGAGTCCCATACCAGCACCAAAACCCATCTCCCGGATTTCCTGGCTGGCAGTGGAATAACCTTCCTTCATGGCCAAATCCACATCCTGTATCCCCGGTCCCTCATCTTCGGCAACTATCCTAATCGCCTTTTCCGTAACCCGAAGCCCGACCTGGCCCCGGCAGGCATGGGTTACAATGTTCATCTCGGCTTCATAGGCGCAGATCGCCGCACAGCGTACCAATTTAGGCGGTAAATTAAATGTTTCTAACGTGCGTTTGATTTTACTTGCCGCTTGCCCAGCAGTAACAAAGCAGCGCCCTTTAACAGGAAGGGACAGGTCGTAGCTATTAGTCGAAGTCATTGTCATCATCCTGATCAGCTCTAGAGCTCCTTAAACCAGCTTTGTACAGGATCCCGCAAGCTTCATACATATGCAGGTGAGTCCTAAGCAAGGGCAATCCCCGCTGCTGAGCCATTTTAAGGACATCCTGACCAGGTTTTTTCCCGCGCACAAAAATAATCCCGGTAAGATCCAGCAGATCAGCCGTAGTTACGACCTGAGGATTAGTAAGGCCGGTAATTAGCAACGTATTTTTTTTGGCTACAAAAGCCAATACATCCGAAATTAGATCAGCCGCGCCACCGGCGGCTACCTTGATGGACTCATCAGCAGGTGCCACCAGCACCTCCGCCTCGAGCAACCGCACCACATCAGCCAGCGTCATTTTTATTCCTCCTGCCTAAAACCAATGATCGGAAGGCGGCCTTCATTTGTCAATCTTGCAACAAATACATATTCGCTCTACTCGACAAAATTCCTTCTTAACTAAAGTATTATTTTAACAGATGCTAGATTAGCAACTTTTTTCATATGAAAAAGTCGCCCTCTAATCGGCGCCGCACAAGCCCTGCTGCCAATTTGAAAAGGCGGCAATCGACTGGCATACAGCAGCAGTCCGCTGGTGAGCCGAGCCTTCGGCGGCTGCCGATAGGTTAGCACCCACATCAGCCAGCATGCCAGTTAAAGTTTGCTTTTTTATAGTCGAAATCGCCATCCCCGCTACTGCTTCACGAAGATCACTCGCTTCCCGGACAGCAACCTCCAGCTGCCCTTCTTCAGCAGCAGTTAAGACCTCCAATAGATTACCAGCCACGGCTGCGGCTACCCGGCAATAATCCTCATCCGCAGCCGGGCAAGCTACTGTACCCTTAACCAGTTTTCTGACCAGCAAAGGTTGTTCAACATCCAGGCTAATTTGGTCGCGAAAAAGTTCTGCCCGCGACTGGCTTAAAAACAACCCAACCTTGACTTGGGTTAAATCGCCAGCTGCTACCTGCTCCACCGGTAGGCCCAGATCAGAAAATTTTTGGGCCAACCGCTCAGCATTAGCCTGCTGGTAAAAAGATCCTACCTGTACCTGAAACAAAGTAAATTCGGGCATACTAGGCATACTAATAGACGTATCTGCTAGCTCAGGTTTTTTTTCTTCCGTCTTCACTTCCGTATTCGAGGAACCGGTTAAAGAGGCCGCTGGCGGTGAGGGCGGGCTCGTACGGTCAGCGGTATCACGGCCGGCTTGCTGGTTAAATAAAAAGGTACCCATCAAATATCCTAATACTATCGCTGCTATAGCTGCTGCTATAAATTGCAACAGACATCCCGGCTGCCTCCTTTTTGGCTGCGGCCGGCGTACCCGTCGCCCTCCCACAAATACTCCTCCTTCTCCGGCAATAACACTGCTAATGTTTTTTACATTTAGATTACGCTCATCTTTGTTATAAATTCGCCAACCAATGGGCAAAATCCTGCTTAGTGAATTCCTTTCCGGCCGGAAAATATTATCGGACGGAAAATAAGCTACACGGAGGTTAAAATGTCCGCTGATTTTTGGGTCTTAATGTTAGTTCCTTTTATTTTGGTCCTCAGCAATTCACTTCTGATTCCAGTGCTGCCCCAAATTCAAACGGCGCTTGACATCAGCCTGTTTAAAAGCGGCCTCATTATTACCGCCTTTTCCCTGACTGCTGGCCTGGTAATACCATTGGCCGGGTTCTTATCCGACCGGGTCGGTCGAAAAGCAGTTATGGTTCCGTCTTTGCTGTTATTCGGTCTCGGCGGTACCGCCGCCGGTCTTTCGGCTTGGCTCCTTAAAAACCCTTACCCCTGGGTCCTGGCTGCTAGGGTACTGCAAGGGATCGGCGGCGGCGGCACTTACCAATTAGCTTTGGCTTTGGCCGGGGATATTTACACTGGAAAAAAACGCAGCCGGGCAGTAGGTTATTTGGAAGCAGCCAATGGTTTTGGCAAAGTTACCGCTCCGCTGATGGGATCGGCTACAGCATTGCTAATTTGGTTCGCCCCTTTTTTCCTCTACGGCCTCTTAGCCTGGCCAGCTGCGTTTTTAGTTTGGTTTATTTGCCAGGAACCGCCGCTTAAACCCCCATCAGAAGCCAAGGCTTATCTGGCAGAGCTAAAACAAGTCTGGACTGAACGTGGTTGTGGCCTGGTCGCGTGCTTTGTAGCTGGTTTCTTGGCCTTGTTTTTGTTTTTTGGCCTTTTGAGCTACCTGTCCGATGTGTTTGAAAAAAAGATGGGAATAAAAGGTTTTACCCGGGGACTATTGGTCGCAATCCCTGTTCTTTCTTTAACCTTGACTTGTTCACTTATCGGTATTTATCTGGAAAAACACCTCGGTAAGCCGCTTAAAATTGCTTTACTTTTGGGCTTAGGACTAGTTAGCACTGCTCTGGTTGTGTTGGCCCTACTGCCGGCTGGATATTTGTATTTTGTTCCTCTGGTTGCTGCTGCTATCGGCATCGGCATTTTCCTGCCGGGCTTAAACCTGCTTATCACTAGCGGTGCTGCCAGTGAAGAACGGGGGTTTGTAACCGCGCTTTACGGTACAGTGCGGTTTTTCGGCGCTGCCCTCGGACCACCAGCAGTAGGCCTGGGACTAGAGTTGGGGAAAAAAACGCTTTTTTTGATTTTCGCTTTGATAGCCACTTTGGTTCTAGCTTTAGTTTGGTGGCAGGTAGATCCTGAATACATGCTGCCTAGCAAACTGGTAAAGTCCTCCGGGGATAATAGTGCTGAAGGAGCAGATAACTAAAACGAGGTGGGACTTGGTGAGTAAAAAAACAAGATTTTTTAAACCACGGACCGAGGGTGACGAAGAAGATAAGTTCGGTCTAAACATTCTTACCGATGGCGACCGTATGGGAGAAATCATTCCCAGCTTGCACGCCTGGATGCCGCCGGAGGCCTTAAAAGAACGGGCAGCTTATCATGAGGAGGTGACAGAAGGCTTGACTAAATCCAAGCGAGGACGCAAAACTAAATCAGACCAAAAATCAAAAAAAGCTACCCAAGAGCTGCTAGAGGAATACAGCCGCGATCTTACCGACGATGATAACAAAGACAGCAAAGGGCCGCGCCGCCCGTCAGGCTGATAAATTCAAACATGCCGCGGTGCGGCATGTTTTTTCTATAGCATATTCAACCCCCGCAGTATGGCAATTAAAACACTGGTAAGGCCGGCGGCCATCACCGGTCCCACCGGTATCCCCTCAAAAAAGGCGATCGAAATAAGCGATCCCAACACCACCCCCGCTGCCAGTGATGGTTCCAGCTGGAGTAAAGCCACGCCCCTTCGATTCATAATCGATGATAATACACCCCCAAGCACAGCGGCCAGCCCGTAGGGGGAAAACAAACTGCTGGCAATATCGGCTAAGCCAAGCTCGCCGATCATAAGCGGTGCCAGTACTGCCGCCGTAAGCAGCAGCAGCCCCAGCAAAACCCCGCGTTGATAAAATAGAAGTAGTACCGGCCGTAGCGGCTTCCCCCCCAAGGCCAACACTAAGACGGCTGCCCCTGCTAAAACCGGATTTCGGGTAAAGATGCCAATTAAAAGGATCAACACCAGCAGGATCGGGCCTTCCCCCACCTTGTTCACCTCTTTATATGGTATGCCCTGTCCTACTTTGAAAATGACCAGTTAGCAATATTTTTAAAAGACCACGATTTGGCCCCGGATATAACCTGCCCGCCATATGAAAATGTTAATAAGGCAATTTAGGTTCACATTTCAAGGCCCTCGATCGTATTCTATGTCAAAGAAGGATAAGGGGGTCTCAAGTTTGAACCGTTTTTTGTGGTGTTTATTAGCACTGTTGGTTGTAGGTTCCAGTTTAATCGGGTGTTCGTCAGCTGCCGTTCAGCAAGAAAAAGATAGGCCCACCATTAGGCTAGCCGATCAGTTTGGGTTAGGCTATGCACCGCTGACTGTAATGTTGGAAAAGGAACTGCTCGATAAACATCTGCCGGGCATAAAAATTGAGCGGCTTAAGTTTGGTTCGGGCGGATCCGTGCGCGAAGCGATGATCGCAGGCCAACTCGATATCGGTTTTATGGGAATTCCGCCATTTTTGGTCGGTTGGGATAAGGGTGTTGATTGGAAAATCGCCGGTGCCCTGGATTCCATGCCCTTGTTGCTTCTAACTTATAAAGATGACATCAACTGCATATCTGATCTAGGCCCTGATGACAAAATCGCTTTACCCGGGCCGGGCAGCAACCAGCATATTTTGCTGGCTATGGAGGCCGAAAGCATCTTGGGCGACGGCAGGGCGTTAGACGATATTATAACTGCTATCCCGCATCCCGATGCTGCAACTGCATTGCTGACCAAGCAAGATGTAACTTGTTACTACGGGGCCCCACCTTATCAGTATGAGTTGTTAAAAGATCCTAACATCCATCAAGTAACTGACAGCTTCACTGCTTTTGGCTCTCCTTTTTCTTACATTGTAGCCGTAGCTTCCACTTCTTTTTACGAGCAACAACCGGAAGCTTACACTGCTTTTTGCTCCGCCTTAGCAGAAACTCTCGATTTTATCAACCAAAACCCGGATGAAACAGCCGAAATCCTGGCCCGGGTGGAAAAAACAGTCTCAGCTGCTACCTATAAGGAACATCTTACCTGGCCCGGCACTTCTTGGGACATAACACCGCAAGGAATCATGCACTATGCCCGCAATATGCTTGCATCCGGTTATATCGAAAAAGTTCCAGCTTCCTGGAAGGAGGTAACCTTTCCCAACCTCCATGCGCTTTCTGGCAGCTAAAACCATTAATTTACAGTATATTCATCTCTTAAAACCATAAACTAGCATTGGACACTTCCTCTTGCACGAAAAAGCGGCTGTGTACCTTGCGGCACGGTCGTTTTTTCGTTACTTGGGAACTAAGGAAATATCTTTATCACATATGAAATCTCTTTTCGGCCACACTAAGTACCGAAAGGAGGTGACACTGAAATGGCAAGAGGAGCAGTTACAAGATCGCACGGCGGTCCGGTAGTTCCAGAAGCTTATGATGCACTACAGCAATGGAAATACGAAGTGGCCAAAGAGTTGGGAGTAGACGCAAACATCCAACAGGGTTACTGGGGTCACTTACCGTCCCGCGACTGTGGATCGGTAGGAGGCCACATGACCAGGAAAATGGTGGAAATGGCCCAAAAGCAGATGGCAAGTCAGGGGCAGAATGCTCCGCCCAACCTTGGTCAATAAATATCAAGCATAATTAAAACAGAACCTCCCGTCGAGGTTCTGTTTTAATTTTAGCGCTAAAATTAGTGCCTTAGCGGCTAGCTCCGCCGCCGCCGGAAGATCCGCCCCCGAATCCGCCGCGCCCGAATCCACCGCCGCCAAACCCGCCCGAACCGCCGAAAAAATCATCGAACGGGCCTTGCGGTCTTCGCGGATGGCGGTTTAACACTGTACCCCACCAAGCTAAACGGCGAAACCGCCGGCTAAACAGGGCAGCCAAGATGATAAGGAACAAGAAAATAACCGGCAAAAGGGAATAAACTTTCGCTGAAGAAGAATCCGTCATCGCATATTCTTTAACTTGAACCAGCCTCGGATTATCTTCAAGTTCGACCTCATATTCAGCGGCCACAGCTGCTACCAAAGCTTGATAGCCGGCTTTTATACCTGTCTCATATTCACCCTGCTCCCACGGCGGCAAAACCAACTCATCTAAAATTCGTCCGGCCTTACCATCCGGTATGGCTCCTTCCAGCCCATACCCTACTTCGATCCGGACTTTTCCGGGCTGTCCTCCAAGCAGTCTTTCTTTATCAACAAGGAACAACACTCCGTTGTTTTTTTCCTTGTCCCCCAAGCCCCAGCTACGAAAGAGGGTCAATGCATATTCCTCGATGGAAAAGCCATCCAGTGATGGAACCGTAACTATAACCACATCAGCCCCAGTTTGTTTCCAAATCTCATGCCCGATGGCTTCCAGTTCCTGCTCGGCCGTAGGGCCCAGCAGACCGGCAAAGTCGTTAACCGACCGAGCTGGCTCGGGTGGGGCCGGAACTTTGGGTGCGGCCTGAACAATTATACTGAAGGTTGCGATTAAAACCACCAGCATGGTTATAAATTTGATTTTGACTCTACCGTTCCTGTAGGCTATTAGCGACATGAAACCGCCCCCTTTGCGGCCAGTTGGAAATTAAAATTTTACCTCCGGTACATCATGGGCCCCTTCATCAGCCTTAAAGTATTCCCTAGAATCAAAGCCAAGCATACGGGCCCAAATCATGTCCGGAAACCGGCGAATAGTACTATTGTAGTGTTCCACCGCGGTGTTATAATCCATCCGGGAAGTAGCAATACGGTTTTCGGTGCCTGCCAGCTCATCTTGCAGCTGCCGGAAATTAGCATCGGCCTTGAGGGTAGGATAGTTTTCCACCACCACCAGTAACCTGCTCAAGGCGCTTGTCAATTCAGCATCAGCTGCCGCTGCCTCTGGCACCGTTTGTGCCCCGGCCAACTTAGCTCGGGCTGCACTGACCTCGGACAAAACTTGTTCCTCGTGAGCAGCGAATCCTTTCACGGTTTCAACCAAATTAGGGATCAAATCAGCCCGCCTTTGTAGCTGGTTTTCGACCTGGCTCCACTTGCCATTGACGTTCTCATCTATAGCTACCAAACGGTTATAGCTGCTAAAGCCCACCAGTACGATAATCAGCATGACGGCCAAAATAGCAATAATATTTTTGTTCACAGTTTTTCTCCCCCATCGTTTAACACTCTTTCATGATTATAAAGCTCACGGTTGAATATTACAAGCTGGTTTAATTTAAAGGAGTGAGTCAACAAGTTTCGGGTAAAGCGCTCAATCTCCTAAATTTCCTCAAGTCGGTAGGGCACTGTCATTTAGCCTATGTATGAAATTTGACATTCCCCCCGACCTATTTGTACCGGCGTAAGC
>JAAZKX010000072.1 GCA_012799605.1 Bacillota bacterium
ATCAACTATAGTAAGAATCCTCCATAAACATTCTGCCTCTTAATCTTTTTATGCTAGCAGCCGCTTTATCCAATCGCTCCCGCTGGCCCGGGCTGATCTTAGCCAGCCAACGGGACGGGATCGCCTCAAAACCATAGCAGACACCGGCTAGCCCACCCGTAAGGGCCCCTACGGTATTGGCATTGCCGCCCAGATTCACCGCGGCTATCACCGCCTGCTCCAAATCAGCTCCGGACTTGAGCGCCCAAAGGACGCACGCCAGTGTATCGACAGTATAACCGGTAGATTCCGGTTTAGCCATTTTCTCCTTTAACTCCAACCATAAACTTTGTAGCGCCTCCCGATCGGGATAATGTTCAGCCAGCCACAGATGGGCGGCCGAAATACTATCGGCTACGTTTTTCCCGCCTAGCAAAAAGTAAGCCAACATGGAATATAACTGACAGGTAATCACGGCTCGGTTATCCCAATGGGTCATTTGGGCAACAGCTTGCGTCTTATCCATCAGTTCTTTTCGCTCACAATAGGCCAAGCCTACCGGCAAAGTCCGCATCAGGGCCTCATTACCGGCCGTATGAGCCGTTTTACAATGAAGCTGGTAAGCTGCTTCGTGCCAACTGCATCCTCCTATCACTTGTTGAAATACAGCTGCGATAGTAGTGCCTGCGGTGGACGGGTTGGTTTTATACCAGCGTAAAAATTCTTCCCCCACAGCATTTACAGGATCGTGCGGCGCCTGCACGATGCCAGAGGCTACAGCCAAAGTAAGTTCTGTATCCTCGGTCCAATCTCCGGGAGCGAGCCCTAGCCAGCCGCCGCCGATAATATCGGTCAGCACACCGTATCTTTTCTGTACTATCTCCTGGGCCATAAATTCGACCGTTGCTCCCAGGGCATCCCCCACCGCTACACCATATAATCCGCCCCGTATCCGACTGCCAATAGCCATCAATCCCCCCTCCTTCACAGTGGCCGCCGGAACTTTGCCTCTACCTAATAGTATACTACACCTGCTTTTTCAGATCATGATTAATTTACCATTACTTTGTGTTATGATAGGCAATATGGATAAAGACCAGAGGAAGGAGCAAACCATGTCTGATATTTTAGCCCTGTTGGCCCGCGAACTGAGCCTCGAACCCGAACAAGCCCGGGCGGCAGTCCGCCTGCTCGATGAAGGCAGTAGCGTGCCTTTTATTGCCCGCTACCGCCAAGAAGCTACCGGGGGCCTGGATGATGCCCAACTGAGGCAATTGGCCCAACGCCTGGATTACCTGCGCAATTTAGCAGCCCGGAAAGAAGAAGTAACACGCTTGTTGGCAAACAATGACCTGCTGACCCCGCAATTGACTGCCCAGTTAAAGTCCGCCGCCACCTTACAAGAAGTGGAGGACATCTACCGCCCATTTAGGCCTCGGCGCCGCACCAGGGCTACTTTAGCCCGTGAACGCGGCTTCGAGCCTTTGGCCAGTCAGATAATGGCCCAGTCAGCTCCCTTAACTCCCGCCGACCTGGCCGCCTTTGTTAACCCAGATTTGGGGCTGGAAGATACGGAAGCGGTCCTGGCCGGGGCGCAAGATATTATAGCTGAAATAATCGCCGATGATGCCCACATACGAAAAATAGTGCGCCGGCTTACGATCGCCGAAGGCCTGATTACAGCCACCGGCGCTGCCAACCCCTCGTCCACTTACGCCCTGTATCTGGATTTTTGTGAGCCGGTGGCCAAAATTGTCCCCCACCGCATCTTGGCTCTAAACCGGGGCGAAAAAGAAAAAGTGCTTACCGTTAGGGTCAAAGCACCCGAACAGAAGATATTAACCGCCATCGAGACTCGTTATGTTCGAACAGGATCCCCGACCCACCAGCTGGTAGCCCAAGCAGCCCACGCTGCCTACAAGCGCCTTATTGCACCTTCCATCGAGCGCGAAATCCGCAGTCTGCTGACCGAACGGGCCGAAAACCAAGCCTTGACTGTGTTTGCCCGCAACTTAAAAAATCTACTGCTGGCCCCGCCGGTAAGAGGGAAGGTAGTTATGGGTTTTGACCCAGCTTACCGTACCGGCTGTAAAATAGCGATCGTCGATCCCACAGGTAAACTGCTGGCGCACGCGATCTGTTATCCCACTCCTCCGCAGAACAAAATCGAAGAAGCCAAAAAAACCATATTAGCCCTGATCCAACGCTACCGAGTAGATGTCATCTCTTTGGGTAACGGTACCGCTTCCCGTGAAAGCGAACGGTTTCTGGCTACGGTTTTAAAAGAAGCCTCCCGGCCCGTAAGTTACACTATTGTCAATGAAGCAGGGGCCTCGGTTTATTCGGCTTCCGAACTGGGAAGTGAAGAATTCCCCGATCTTGAGGCTTCCATCCGCGGAGCCATCTCCATCGCCCGCCGCCTGCAGGACCCGTTAGCTGAATTGGTAAAAGTCGATCCCAAATCGCTGGGGGTAGGGCAATACCAACACGATGTGCACCAGGGGAAACTGGCCGAAAAACTGGCCGGCGTAGTCGAAAGCTGTGTTAACAGTGTGGGCGTGGATGTAAATACTGCCTCGCTATCGTTGCTCAGTTATGTCAGCGGTATAACACCCCGGGTAGGACAAAATATCATAGCCTATAGGCAGGAAAACGGCCCCTTACGCTCACGCCAAGAACTGCTTCGTATCCCGCGGTTGGGTCCTAAAACTTTCGAACAGTGCGCTGGATTCCTGCGCATCCCGGGCAGCGAACAAATCCTAGATAACACAGCAGTCCATCCGGAAAGCTATGCCATAGCCGAACGGCTCATGGCCCTTTATCCGCTGACTGAACTACAGTCCGAAAATTTTTCGGCAGCCCAGCTGCAAGAACTAGCGCATAAACTAGATGTCGGTCTCCCCACTATCAGGGACATCATCGTCGAACTTAAAAAACCAGGGCGCGATCCTCGGGAACAGCTGCCGCCGCCGGTTTTCCGTACTGATGTCTTAGATCTAAACGACCTGCACCCGGGCCAGATCCTCCCCGGTGTAGTGCGGAATGTCACTGATTTTGGCGCCTTTATCGACATCGGCGTCCACCACGATGGCCTGGCCCATATCTCCGAACTTAGCCGGCACTTTATTCATTCGCCCTTGGATGTAATCAACGTAGGAGATGTAGTGACCGTGCGGGTCTTGTCGGTGGAACCGAAGCGGCAACGCATTGCCCTTTCGTTGTTGCTATCCACCTAAAAAGGAAATAAGAGCCTCGGTAATACTGGGCAAAGGCACATCCAGGGCCACCAGGGAGGCATAAACCACAGCCACAACCCATAGAACCAAAAACGCTACTAGCTCGTTCCACTTTTGCTCTCGTGTCAATCGTGGCAGCTGCAAGGCCAACACGATGATCAATGTAACTACCACGGCCACTAGTTTTTTCAAAGCCCCTTACCCCCTGGCCCGTTCAAATCCTGATCGTAGCTGATCTCACTTCATTTTGACCGGCTCTTTGATCAGACCTGCAACTGTTACATCAGCCCGCACATCGAGATCCAATTCCAATTGCGCCAACACCTGTGACCACTTGGATTCGAGCAGCTTCCATTTTTTCGGCTCCATGCGGTAAACTGCATTGCCAAAGCCTAGAAAATCACTGTCCAGCTCCTGAGCCCGTTTAAGAGCAGCTTTGATATCATTTTTAATCAAAGTGGCCAACCGGGCCTCCAGCGACAGCAAGAACTTTCGCTCCGAGGCCAGATCGGCCTCGGATACTTGATCCTGGACCCGCCCTTTTACTTCCACTTTTATTTTCATCGTTACCTGATCATCTTTAACCACCGGTTTTATCTGCGACTGAACCCGAAAAATTTCAACCGATACCGGCTCCCCATCCGGCCTGATTACCAGGGTCAACGTCTCCCGCCTCACCCGTCCTTGCACCCAATGCCAGCCTCTAGCTTCACGATCGCTGATCCAGCCGGCCATCCGGTCGCCGCAAAAAGCGGCCCCGCCTCCCAAATAGATTGGAGGCTGGGTAGCTACTATTTTATCTACCCCCTCCTCTTTGTCGCCAGCCGCATCTTCCTTCACCTCTCGGGCTTTTACTTTGGCTATCAGCAGATCCCGGCCCGGCTGTGCAGCCACATTAATTAGCTCCCTCATTTCCAACACCGGGGCAATTGAACGCATTTTGTCACCGGTATTCAATTGCCTTAGCAGGGCTTGGCCACTGCATCCCTCCAGCGGGTACTCACTGGCCAAAATTTCCTTGATATCCCCTTCGGCCACTAGCGGACGGGCAATAAGGCGGAACTGGCGCTCCCGTTCGAGCAGATCCATAATTGGCCTAATGCCTTCACGAGCTAGCTTCTCAGAAATAAGCACTGTACTGGTATAAGACCAAAACAGCTCCCGGCTCACCATCGGGGCCAGGTTTTTGCGGGCCTCAAACGGGGTCTGCCCGCTGGCCTCTACAACCCAGGATGGTTTCTTATCGCCGCCGGGGCTTCCGCCCCCCGAGCCCTCCTGACTTAGGGCTAAAGGATTAAACATCTGGGCTACTATTTTATAGTCCCCGCTCGGCTCTTTATCAAACCCAACCGACAAAACGAAAACCAGCAGCTCCGGCTCACGCCGATCCCAACAGCCGGTGCTGATAGTCACAAAGAGGCCGATAAGAAGCAAAAGAAAATACCGCCAGTATTTGTCCCCAAACCCGCCCCTGCCCATCACTGCCCCCCTGTCTTCGGCTACCCCAGACGGTACGAATAAAATGTGCAGCCCACAACGGAAACAAGCTCAAAATAAACCACGCCAGTATATAAGGCCCCACCACCCGGGGCTTAAAAAATCTCAGTAGCTCAAATACATCTTTATAAGCCTGAACCGAAAAAGTCGTCTGAAGCGCGGCCAAAGGAAATACCAGTGGGCGGTAATCAGCTAACCCCAACACTTGAGCCAGACCATAGGCTAACGAATAGATCAAAGTCGCGATCCCTATAAACAGACCAAAGCCCCACGCGAACATGGGCAGTACCTCTATCCGCTGCACAAATTCAGTTACTTCAATGGAACGGGTCAAAACATAAAAAGGAAACACCGAGCGGCTAGCCTGTTCGGGGCCAAGTATTCCGACCGTGACCACCGCTACCACCACCAATACTAGCGATGAACCGGCCAAAGCCCACAGCGCTGTGGCCAGGGCTCGGTTAGGCTCGGTTACAGCTGGGATAAGCATCGTTAGGACCAACATCTGAGCTGCAATAGCAGTCGGGGTTATGCTACCCCTTACCACCGGCAACAAGCCGCGGGCCATAACCGGCTGCAGATTCCTTATTTCTACCAACGGTACCACCATGCCGAGGCTAAGAACCAGCATCAGAACAAACAAAGGAAACAAAGTGTCGGCTACCCGGGCAATAACCTCTATTCCCTGCCAAGCGGCCACCGCCGCCACAAATACCATCCCTCCGATAATAACAGCCAATGGGGTTTGAACCAGAAAACCAGTCACCAACACCTCACCGTAAATGCGTACATCGGTTGCTGCAATCGTAAACAAAGCCCATAAAACCACAGCTGAGACGACCTTCCCCGGCCAGGTGCTCACCAGCGCGGTGCTATATTCTACTATAGTTTGCTTGGGATATTTTGCCCCCAAAGCAGCGACCAATATTACTATTACCGCCGAGCCCAAAAAAGTAAACAGGGCTGCCACCCAAGCATCCTGGGCGGCATCAGCAGAAGTTAGCACCGGCAAAAAGGCAATCGTGACTGTGGTCCGCATCATAAACAAAATAAACAGCAGCTGGCGGTTGGCAATTTTAGTTATCTTCATGGTCATCACCCTCATCCTGAGATTCGGGGCGCGGCATCTGCCCCGGCGATTCCCGGTCTAGATCCCGGGTACCGACTAAATGAGGCCGTTTGAGCATACCCCACCACCAGATACGGATAAACACATCGCGCCAGTCTTTGACCACCATCGGCCCGATAGGTACAAAGTAAGGGGTGCCGAACGAGCGCAACGAGCAAAGGTGAATTAGCAGCATAAGAAGCCCCAGCTGGATACCGAGAAGGCCAATCGTTGCCCCAAGCATAATGAATAAAAACAGTAGCAATCGGCCCGAAATTCCCAAGTCAAAAGCCGGGACCGTAAATGATGCAATTGCCGTGATAGCAACAATGATAATAACCGCCGGAGAGGCCAGGCCGGCCCTGATCGCCGCTTCGCCTAAAATCAGCGCCCCAACAATACTGATAGCGGAGCCGATAGCCTGAGGTAAGCGAATCCCAGCTTCGCGCAGCATCTCAAAGGTTAATTCCATAATCAAAACCTCAGCCACCACCGGAAAAGGTACTCCCTCGCGGGTAGCAGCAATCCTAAGGGCCAGCTCCGAGGGCAGCAGTTCGTGATGAAAATTAACCACCGCTACATAAGATCCGGGAAGTAAAATAGATACCCAATAAGCAAAAATACGCAAATTACGGATAAAAGCTGCGATCGAAGCCCGCTCATAATAATCGTCTGGGGCCTGCAGCAGCTCCCACAGATTAATAGGAGTTATGAGCACAAACGGAGTTCCATCAGTAAAGATGGCCACCTTTCCCTCCAACAAACCAGCAGCCACCTTATCGGGCCGTTCAGTCCGCGCTAGCTGTGGAAATATAGTAAAGGGGTCATCTTCAATAAATTCTTCAACGTAACCGCTTTCTAACACACTGTCAATATCTATTCGCTCCAACCGGGAACGCACCTCAGCCACCAGCTGATCGGAGACCAACCCCTTGATGTAGGCCATATTAACCTCGGTGCGGGTCAAATTACCGAGGCTAAAACTTTCGATCCACAAGTTGGGTGTTTTTATTCGGCGGCGGATCAGGGATGTGTTTGTTCGAATACTCTCCACAAAGCCCTCCCGTGGGCCACGAATGACAGTCTCCGCCGATGGTTCCTCAATAGCCCGGCTTTTATAGCCTTCTACACCGCAATCTAGCGCCTTGTCCACACCATCAAAGAGTAGCAGCTTATGCCCCGAGGACAAATTCTCACACAGGCGGTCGAAGGTATCCAATTCCTTCAGATCGTAGTTGGGTAACAAGCGATCCTTGATTAATTGATAAAACGCCTTCGGTTTGGCCGCCTTTAGGTCCAGTTTTAAACTGTCTACCAATACCACGCGCTGTATATCTTTGATCGAATCTTCCCTGACCAAACCTTCTAAAACCACTACTGCCCCGGGGAGTTGGTCGGGACCAGCTTTGAAATGGCGAATAGTAAAATCGGCGCTATTGCCGAAAAGATCAACGATGGTATTAAGGTTGGCGGTCAGATTTGCGGACAGCTTTGTGTTTAACTTTTGCTCTCGCTCGCTGATAACCAGATCATCAGCCAGGGATAATATCTTTGGGCCGCGGGCTTTTCGTTTTCCGAACAGCTGCTGCCATAATCCCATGTGCACATCGCTCCAGTTAGAGTTTCAATATCTTGCCCGGCTGGCATTCAACCACAGTTTGGCCTTGAAACACAGATTTTATGTGTTAAACCCCGCGCATGCTAACCGGGTCAACATTAAACAAGTACAGAGCAACCGACAGGGGATTTAAACCTGATGCCGAATGTTATAACCGGGCTACATTTTCAGGGCTAATTACTCCTAGCTGTCATTAGGAGGTAAAATGATGGATTGGGTTGAATATATTTGTAAGTTAAATGAAAAAGTCAGACAACAACGCCCCCTTATTCTCCACATTACTAATCTAGTAGTTACCAACATCAGCGCCAATATCACCCTGGCTGCCGGAGCAACGCCGGTAATGTCCAGGGCGGTAGAAGATGCCACCGCTATGGCCAAAAATGCCCAAGCACTAGTATTAAACTGCGGCACTTTAACTTCAACTTCAGCCGCAGTCATGCTAGCTGCTGGGAAAGCAGCCAATCAGCTTAATATTCCGGTAGTTATCGATCCGGTTGCAGTAGGCAGCACACCCTTTCGCACCCGCATGATCTTGGAAACTTTAAATCAGGTCGGCTGTACCATCATCCGAGCCAATAGTTCCGAACTGGGCTTTTTAGCCGGGAAAAAAGTGCGGCCCCGTGGAGTAGACGCTCGGCCGGAAAATACGGCTGTAGCAGATTTGGAACAAGATCGCATACAAGTAGCTACAAAAGTAGCCCAAAAATACAAAGCGATAGCGGCTCTTACCGGCCGCTCAGACTATGTATCCGATGGTAATAAAGCCGTCCGCATCGACAACGGCCATCCGTATCTTACCGCTGTTACCGGCACCGGCTGTATGGCCACCTCGGTGATAGCAGCTTGGGCTGCAACAGCCGCTGATCCGTTTTCAGCTACCGCCGGCGCTTTGGCCGCTTACGGCGTAGCTGCTGAAATAGCAGCCGAAAACGCCAGCGGCCCCGGAACTTTTCAAGCTCATCTGTTCGATGCGCTGTATAACCTGCGCCAAAAACAATTGCAGACCCGGCTGAGAATATATGATTATAGGGAGGTTTGACCGGTGAAAATTCAATACGATCTCTATCTCCTGACCGACAAAACCCTGGCAAAAGGGCGTCCGTTAGAGCAGATAGTAAAAGAGGCTATTTTGGGCGGGGCGACCCTGGTGCAATACCGGGCTAAGAATACAAGCAGCCGGCGCATGCTCGAAGAAGCCCAGGCCTTGCTCGCTCTTACCCGCCGCCATCAGATCCCGCTCATCGTCAATGATCGACTCGACATCGCCTTGGCAATCGATGCTGAAGGGGTTCATCTGGGGCAAGATGATATCCCCTGCTCGCTGGCGCGAAAACTGATGGGATCGAATAAAATAATCGGTATTTCAGCTTCCACACCCGAAGAAGCTCGGCAAGCCGAATCAGACGGGGCCGACTACTTAGGTGTAGGAGCTGTTTTTCCCACTGCGACCAAAGCAGATGCCGGAGAAGCTATCGGACTGGACAACATCCGCGCCATCTGTGAAGCCGTCAGTATCCCCATTGTAGCCATCGGCGGCATCAACCTTGAAAATGCCGCTTCCGTGGCTGCCACCGGAGTAGCTGGCTTGGCAGTAATTTCGGCTCTGATCTCCGCCCCCGACCCTAAACATACAGCCTCAGCCCTCAAGCGCGCTTTTTATGCCGGAAAAGCCCAATCCGGTTCCCCCAGGTGACCGGGATGCTAACCAATTATCGCCTTCTGGTCCTCGATCTGGATGGCACCGTGCTCGATCAAAACAGCCGCCTGACCGCCCGCACCGAAGCTGCCCTTAACAAAGCCCAAACCCTGGGCTTAAAAATCACCTTCGCTACCGGGCGCCTGTTTAGTGATGCCCTGCCCTATGCTAAACGGCTGGGTTTGACCTTACCTTTGATCCTAAACCACGGCGCTATTTTACAAACGATGTCCGGAAAAATACTGGCCCGGCACCAGATCGAAAGCTATAGCGCCCAGGCCCTGATCGCCATCGCAGATCAAACCGGCACCGCCTGCCAACTATACAAAGCAGGCCAACTTTATTTACAGCATCTAGCCCCGTGGAACCAAGAATATCTTAGATATTCGACCGTCACCCCGCATATAGTGCCTGATTTGGCCGCCATCGCCGCCCAAGAACCAGAACAAATCGATTTTCTCGGTGAACCAAAAGAACTGAACCAAATAAAGGCTCTAATCGAATCTAACTTAGGCTCGCGGGTTACCATCACCTCCTCTTACCGCCATCTGCTCGAAGTGCTGGCGGCTGGCGTATCCAAAGGAGCAGCGCTTCAGCATCTAGCCGCCCAGCTCAATATCCCGCTAGAGGCTACCATCGCAGTAGGCGATGGGTACAACGATATAGGGCTAATTCGCACCGCCGGTCTTGGGGTTGCCATGGGCAACGCGCCCGAGGCCGTACGCCGCCAAGCCGATTATATTACAGCCCCAAACAGCAAAGACGGCCTCGCACTGTTTCTGGACCGACTTTTCCCAGCCGCGGGGACGTAGCCTTTGGCAGGTAAAGAATTAAAAAAGCCGGTTGCCTGTTCCCAGCAACCGGCTTTTTCTGGCTATTTCTATTTCTGCCGCCGCAAAACAAGTTGTCGGGCTGCTTTTACTTCATCCAACCGGCCCACTACCGAGGTATGAGGCGCTTCCAGCACCACTTCTGGATTAGTAGCTGCCTCTTTTGCAATTGCCTTCATAACTTCTATAAACTCATCCAGTGTTTGTTTTGATTCCGTTTCTGTAGGTTCAATCATCAAGGCTTCATCTACAATAAGGGGGAAGTACACTGTGGGCGGATGAACTCCATGGTCGATCAGGCGTTTGGCAATGTCCAATGTCCGAACGCCATATTTGTCTTTGAGATTTTTGGCGCTGAGCACAAATTCGTGTTTGCAAGGGCCATAATCATGTGGGAGCCAATAATCATTTTTGAGTAGATGACGGACGTAATTAGCATTCAAGACAGCATCGCTACTTGCCTGCTTGAGACCGGCAGCGCCCATCTGTAGCATATAGGTGTACGCTTTTAAAGCAACGCCGACATTGCCATAGAATCCTTGCACCTTACCGATACTATGAGGTAAATCATAATTTAAAGAATATTTATCTTGTACTTTTTCCACTACCGGGACTGGCAGGAAGGGGACCAAGTCCTTCTTGACACCGACAGCACCGCTACCTGGTCCGCCGCCACCGTGGGGTGTGGACAAAGTTTTATGCAAATTCAAATGTACGACGTCAAAGCCCATATCACCAGGCCGGGCGTGACCCATGATAGCATTTAAATTAGCTCCATCATAGTAAAGTAGCCCGCCTACTTTATGCACTAGTTCAGCTATTTTGGGAATATCTACCTCAAACAAGCCCAGTGTGTTGGGGTTGGTCAGCATCAAAGCGGCTACATCTTCGTCCAAGGCTTCCTCCAGGGCTTTCACGTCAACCAAACCTTGTTTCGTCGATGGTATCTCCAACACTTTGTAGCCGGACATAGCCGCACTGGCTGGGTTGGTGCCGTGGGCCGAATCGGGGCAGATAACTGTGCGGCGCTTATCCCCGCGGTGTTCATGGTAAGCCCGGATCAGCATCAGGCCGGTCAGCTCGCCTTGAGCCCCGGCAGCTGGCTGAACAGTAACCCGGTCCATCCCGGTAAGTTCCGCTAGATATTGATCCAGCTCGTAAAGCATCTGCAGCATCCCTTGGCTTAGCTCTTCCGGTTGATAGGGGTGAAGCTGGGCAAAGCCCGGCAACGCGGCCACATCTTCATTGATTTTTGGATTATATTTCATAGTGCAGGAACCTAACGGATAAAATCCGCTGTCCACACCAAAATTTCGGCGCGACAGTTCCACATAATGGCGAACTGCTTCCCCTTCAGAAACCTGGGGTAGATCAGGTGCTCTCTCCCGCAAGAACGTGGACGGTATTAAGTCGGCCGGCTCTCGTTCGGGAACATCGCTAGCCGGTAGGGAAAAGCCTTCGCGTCCGGGGCTTCCTAATTCGAAAATCAAGGCTTTTTCGCGTCTCATGACATCCCCTCCAATACTGACACTAATGTGTCGATCTCCCCTCGCGTCCGGCGTTCAGTCACACACAGCAGCATATGATTTTTAAGTTCGGGATAGTAGCGTTCCAGATCAAGGCCGCCGATAATCTTATGTTGTAACAGTTCTTTATTTATATCAGCGATAGGCTGGTTAGTCCTGATGACAAATTCCTTAAAGAAGGGCTGATCAAAAGCCAGTGAACAGCCTTCGACGGCCGCAATTTTATCAGCCGCGTAATGAGCCTTCTGCAGAGACAGCTCTGCTACCTGACGCAAACCGTTTGGCCCCATCAAGCTCATATACACAGCCGCAGCCAGAGCATTTAAAGCTTGGTTGGAGCAAATATTCGAGGTGGCTTTATCACGGCGGATATGCTGCTCACGGGTTTGTAAAGTTAAAACAAAACCACGGTTTCCTTCTTTATCCGTGGTCTGTCCCACAATACGCCCTGGCAGTCTTCGTACCAGCTTTTGTTTAGCAGCCAAAAAACCGAGCAGGGGGCCGCCGTAGCTGGGCGCGTTGCCCAAGCTTTGGCCATCTCCGACCACAATATCCGCTTCGAGCGGTGGTTTTAACAAACCAAGACTGATAGGATCAGCAACTACAATAAGAAGGGCTTTGTGATCTGCTAACTGCGCCGATACTGCTGCTACATCTTCCAAATTCCCAAAAAAGTTGGGGCTTTGGATAATTACACAAGCAGTTTCCGGGCCTACATTAGCAGCCACAGCATCTATATCCAACACTCCATCAACACTGGGTAATTCCTTAACTGGAAACCCTTGCGGGGTCACGTAAGTAGAAAGCACCGCCCGATAGGCCGGATTTACCGTATCGACTACCAGTATTTCAGTGCTCCGGGTAGCATTTACAGCCACCAAAGCTGCTTCCGCCACCGCTGTAGCCCCGTCATACAAAGAAGCATTGGCTACATCCATACCGGTTAACTCACAAATCATATCTTGATATTCGAACATGGCCTGCAAAAAGCCCTGGCTGGTTTCTGGTTGATAGGGGGTATAAGCCGTGTAAAACTCATTCCGGGCCAATATATGCCGGACTGCGCTAGGAACATAGTGATCATATACCCCAGCCCCCAGGAAAGCAGCATATTCATTTAGATTGGCATTTTTAGCGGCCAAGGCATACATCCGGCTATACAATTCCGGCTCTGTCAGGGGAGCAGGCAAATCCAGCTCGCGATCGAGTCGTACCTGGTCTGGTATATCGTTAAACAGATCTTCTATCGTGTTTAATCCTAGAGTCTCGAGCATAGCCGCCCGCTCTTCGTCAGTATGGGGCAGGTAATGCCGACTCATCCTTAGGCCTCCTCTTCTAAAACTTTTTTATAACCTTCAGCTGTAAGCATCTCTTCTAATTCTTCTTCATTATCGATTGAAAGGGTGAACATCCATCCCTCGCCGTAAGGATCCTCATTGACCAGCTCAGGGTTGTCTTCCAAAGCCTCGTTTACAGCCAACACAGTGCCCGAAATCGGGGCATAAATATCGGCCGCAGCTTTCACCGATTCTACTACAGCAATACTGTCTTTTTGCTCGAACTCTTCCCCTTCCTCGGGCAATTCGACAAAAACAACATCACCTAGTTGATCCTGGGCATAATCAGTAATGCCCACATAGGCCTTGTCACCTTCCACCCGTACCCATTCGTGGGTATCCAAATAACGCAGTTCTTCCGGTATCTTCGACATTATTTCTCCCTCCGGTAAAATGGTAGTGAAACAACTTGGGCCTTGACCAGACGGCGCCGAACCTGGATCGCAAGCTCAGTGCCAACGGCGCCCCATTTGGGATTGACGAACCCAAATCCAATTACTTTACCTAACGTAGGTGAAAACGATCCGGAAGTAACTTGTCCAATGTTTTCACCCTCGTGGAAGATGTCGTAGCCGCCGCGCGGAATTGCTCGTTCCAAAGTTTCAAATCCTACCAGCCGCCGCGTCAATCCCTCGTCTAATTGCTTTTGTAAGGCAGCCTTACCGATGAAGTCAACATTTTTATCTAGTTTAACAAAGAAATTTTGTCCGGCTTCCAATGGACTAATATCTTCATCGAGTTCGTTGCCATATAGGGGCAGCCCCGCCTCTAAACGAAGCACGTCCCGGGCACCTAAGCCTGCCGGGATAAGTCCGGCAGTTGCGCCTGCCTCTAACAGCGCCTCCCACAGGGTAACCAAATGCTCACGGCTGGAGTAAAGTTCAAAACCGTCCTCGCCCGTGTAGCCCGTCCGGGAAACCAAGCATTTGACGCCTGCTACCTCCACCTCCGGTATAAGCCTAAAATACTTGATCTCGGCGATGTCCGTGTCTGTTAATTTAGCCAGTATTTCCGCCGCCGCCGGTCCCTGAAGAGCCAATTGTCCTTCTTCAGCCGATAAGTTATCTACCTGCACATTTCCCTGCCGCTGTTGGGTCAGCCAATCAAAGTCTTTATCAGCGTTGGAAGCATTAACCACCAACAGATATTTGCTCTCATCAAGCCGATAAACCAATATATCGTCTATTGTACCGCCGTTTTCCCGGCATAAAAATGTGTACTGAGCCTGATTGACCTTTAATCGACTAACATCGTTGGTGACCACGCGTTGTAGAAACTCTTCGGCCTCGGAACCTGTAACCTGGATCTGTCCCATGTGGGCAATGTCAAACAGGGTTGCTTTAGTGCGCGTTACCTTTGTCTCGTCAATAATGCCCGTATATTGAACCGGCATCTCCCAACCCGCAAAGGGTACCATTTTGCCCCCCAGCTGTTGGTGAACTTCAAACAAAGGAGTCCGCTTTAAGCTAGTCATGGGTGTCCTCCCTTCCTCTATGATAAGACATCCTCACCAATGTGAGCACTATATGCTCTTAGCTTATCATAATTAGAGGTAATAGGCAATAAAACAAAATGTTATTTAATTAACGTTCGCCAGCTCCATTTTCGGCCCTAAAACCTTTTTTTTTGCTAAATTCGTCTCTTGAAGGAAGATCATCATGAATCCAGTAAGTGGTCTTTACCGGCTCCTGAATGTTGCCCCCGTTTTGGGTCCACCTTTGCCC
>JAAZKX010000085.1 GCA_012799605.1 Bacillota bacterium
CGATAATGCCCCAGTAAAGTAGGACACCATTTATATATCCATACGAGTCGCCGCTGAACATCACGGTCCAGATCAAGTATGCATTTGCCGAGATACTTGGAGCATAGAACAATAACGTTACAATACTCCGCAACCTGGGCTTCAACTCATTGATCAGCCAAGCGGACACAAAACAGAGAATGTAGCTGATCGGGCCGGTAATCACGGCAAAGAGCAGCGTGTTGCGTACCGCAATCAGAAATACCTCATCCTCCAAAAACAGTGTCAAATAGTTTTGCCAGCCCACCCATGTTGGCGCCTGCACCATATTGAAGTAGGTGAAGCTTAAGCCAATAGACAAAAGGATGGGAATTACCACAAATAAACTAAATAACAGAAGGAACGGGGCAACAAACAAATATGATATTTTATTGAGTTTGACTTCGTCCCAGACCTGACTAAGTTTTTCTCTCAAAGTAGGCTTTTGCGGCACTGCGGTACTGGTGGATAGCGCCGAATTCATAACATCTCCCCCATTTAGATCACTTTCGCGTAAGCATCATTAGATTGATTGCGACAAATTAAAGGTCTTCCAGAACACCTCTTCGCTCCAGAACATCCCTATATTCTTCATCTGTTCTATCATCATCCACATCTAAACGGTAGACATGGGTGTAGTTGTTCCAATACAGTTCTTTGTACTTTGGATCAAGTTTATCCATATCGGTCTCTAAACCGAATTCAATCCGTTTACGGGTAATTTCCCGGTTGATCTCACGCGAATAGTCAAGCACAGATTCGCGCACAGGTTCGTTTTGGAGCACAACCGCTCTAAACAGCCAGTCAAACTGGCGGGTGATGTAGTACCCTCCCAGAACCGGCGGCATTCCTTCAACCCATTCCCATTGGGTATTCAGGTTGTCCCTTTCCTCCATCGTCCAGGGCAGCCTTTGCATCGCTTCCACGTTAGCTGTTGCATATCTGGCGGCAGCACCCATAAGTGCCTCCATCTCCCGGCCGAAGCGAACTTGCGATTCGGTGGAAGTCCACCATTTGAGAAACTCCCAGGCCTCATCTTTGTTTTCAGAGTTATCCAGAATAATTGCTCCGCCTGTGTTGTGAGGCGCTGTACGGTTAATAGTGCCGTCAGGCTGCACCGTGCCTGGAATTGGTGCCATGCCCCATGCGCCGCGCAGTTCGGGCGCAAAGACGGCCAGTGTATTGTACTCGCCGTAGTCCGCTACTGCCAGGGGCATTTCGCCCATGCGGAACCGGTTGATAAAGTCATATTGGAGCGGCAGGCCCGATTGTGTGTACAGATTGGTCATCTGTTCAAAAGTGGCGATGGCCGCTTCGCTTTCTAAGTTAGCTGCAATTGCATCTTCTTTATATAATGCCACACCTTTTTGATAAAGGAACGTTGCATAGGTGCCCATATTGGGGGCCATGCCAAATTCCAGGTGGTTGTTGTGCAGCTCGGGCAGAAGTGCATACAAATCGTCCCAAGTTTGTGGTACACCTTGCCCGAGATCTGTCAGGATGTCCTTGCGATAAAAGAGCATGGGGAAGTTCTGCGTTTCAGGCAGCGCAAAGACTTGATCCCTAAATCTAAAGCTGAGCAAAGCCGATTTTCTAAAGCGTTGGCTTACTTCCTCAAAATCGGGAAACTTGCTTAGGTCATGGACTGCACCGCGGAAGGCCAGGTCCATGTTGGCAGCTCCGAGCGCAACGTCCGGTTGTGTTCCTGCAATAATGGTGGGAATCAGTAAGGACTGCATATCGTTTACCAATTCCAGCTTCACCTGAATACCCGTCTGGGGCGTAAAATCATCTTCGATCATCTGTTTGAGGATATGGGCCTGATCTCGGCCGGAACCAATCCAGACTTTTATCGATTTCAAATCAGAAGCGCTTTCCGTTTCGGAAATATCCAGAACACCGGTATAGTCATGAACGAACGAGGCCAAAAACGCCCTGATTTCGTGCATGAAAACTTCCCACCGGGTTGGTGTGGCGCGCGGCAGTTTCTCGCCTGGCGAACTAATCACCATATAGTCAATTTGGAGAGGCTGGTTGCGCGTATCCATAACCCAGGTACCCAAGCTGCCAATACCATCGCGGTATTCTTTGAGCAAATTGGGAATGGATTCGGGTTTATCCACCATTCTGTCCAACATTCTGCTCAGATCGGTCAAAGTGGCCAAGTGCCCACCCCTTTGGCCTGTGAGCGATTCAAACTCTATTGCCATTTCTGTTAAGACCCGAGATTGTTCGTCCAACCTCTTGAGTAGGTTAGGAATCCTGCGGTCCAACTGATAGCTGCGCATCGGGTCAGGCGTGGTGGAGGTAATCATAATGATGCTGCGATAAATGGAAGTAAGCTCATAAAGCGCCTCTTCCGTTAAGAAAAGCAGATCGGCCAAATCGCCCAATACCGCTTCGAGCGAAATTTCGTGCTTGCCTTTTTCAAGATAGAACAAAAATGGCTCATCGTGAGTATCCAGGCCAAGCCTCTTCATTTCGTAGCGCGGCGAATAGTTAAAGCCAACGGAGTCTAGCTCCCGGTAAGGGACTTCACCGTCAATACGGATGCGCCTGGTGCTGAAAACGCCCCTGCGTACATCCTGTTTGCTTTTAATTGCAATCTCGTATAAGCCGGATTCGGGAACTTCGAATTCCCAGGTTGCCCAGTCCCCCAGTACCTGCCATCTATGGCCGCCGAACGAGTTCAGCCTAATTTCAGCTGGGTGGTAAGGCATGAGCGTGGGATCCCCTTGATCAGATACAGCAAAAAGCGAGGGGCTGGAACGGATTGTAGCATCCTCGCCCTGCACAAAAATTTGGTGGCCCTTGGTCGCGGTATAACCGGCTTTTTCGAATTCTTCCAAAGCCTCAGCATACGCCGGTGGGCGCGGTGCCTGCTTCAGGCGCATTTCCGCTATGAGCATCGGTTCTGCAACGGAACTCAAGCGGATTGTGTTAATGCCTTCCTCAAAATAAAAGAGGAACGGTTCCATAACAAAACCAAGGGGATCAGCCAAGTAAACTCTCCGCCACCGCGGGTTTTCCACTTGCTGCGGGCGGATCTCATTACCTGCAGAGTCCCGCAAGAATGGGCCTGCATCACTGAACACCCTGTGGAAAATCAAGCTTTCTGAACCGGCAAATAGCTTTTCGCCGTTGATCGTAATTTCCCTGACTATTTCGGAGCCGCGGCCCTGGACAGGGTAGTACAAAATTTCCAAATTGTAAAGCCCTGCCTCCGGGACATTAACTGTCCATTCCACAAAACCTCTTTCTTCTGTGTAAAGGGCAGTTCCTTCATGCCCGAAAGGGTTTCTCTGGGCAGCGACATTCATATCTGTAGCGGAATAGAAAATTCCAGGGATAACGATTTCCGCATCCGGTTGCACTGCATCCGCATAGCGGTCTAAAAACTCGCGATAAGGTTCTCTTCGCTCGAAGAGCGGTTCTGGGCCCTCGATGCCATTTTGAGCCATAACCGTTCGAGGAAGGGCCGTAAGCAGTATGATTACTGCTGTAAAAAGAAGTAGTTTAGGTAAGTGCCGCAAACGAAACATTTAACGGGGCCTCCCTTTTCAATGTGAATTTATAGCAAACTGTAGAATACCAGTGGAATAACCTTAACCAACGATACCCGTACGCTCCACACCTTCGATAAAGTAGCGCTGTACAAAGATGTAAAGAATTATCAAGGGAAGAATCGTCAAAATCATACCCGAGTTGTTGATCAAAGAGTCGAACTGAGCCCGGGTATAACCACTTGCAGCAGCAACGGGATTAGCGCG
>JAAZKX010000009.1 GCA_012799605.1 Bacillota bacterium
TCGAACCGGCGAATAGTGGTTTTGCAGACCACGGCGTTAGCCTCTTCGCCACCGCACCCTCTATTTGTTCATATTATAACATGGTTGGTTTGCGACCGCAAGTTTTTTGATGCAGTCGTGCTAAAACAGTGGTGGAAAAGCGATAATGTCTCATTAGACAACAAGGGAAAATGTCCCGAAGAGAGAATACAATCCCGTCTAGATCTTAAATAGCGGGGTGAGTCTAATGAGAAAGGTCATATTAACAATGACAGAACATGCAAAGTATAGGATTATCAAGAAGTTAGTAGAAACCAACGGGAATAAGAATCGGGCGGCCATAGAGCTTGGCTGTAGTCGACGCCATGTTAACCGCTTAATCAAAGGATACAAGGAGAAGGGAAAGGCCTTCTTTGTGCATGGGAACAGGGGTAGAAAGCCTGTTAACGCCATTGGGAATGACGTCAGAGAGGAGATTCTAACTCTTTATGATAACAAGTATTATGGAGCAAACTTTTCTCACTATGCGGAGCTACTGGAGAAGTACGAAGGCATTGCGGTCTCTAAGTCCTTTCTGAGGGAGCTTTTTAAACGGAGGCATCCTTAGCCCTAAGGCTACTAGGGAAACAAAAAGAAGGCTAAGGGATAAGTTTGAACAGGAAAAGAAAGAAACTACGATAAAAAGACTGTGTTCGAATATAGGCGTAGGGGTTCAACTCCTTTGGAAAAGGATCCGTTTACCCAGTTTAGCTATGCTTGTAATCAGTTAGGAATTGCAATCCAAACTTCCCTTAGCAAAAAGGACTACACTCATTACAAAGCGAATCTTAAATATGAGACCTCAGCTCCTTTGGTTGGGGGCCCCCTTTATTGGGTGTAGCTTGAGGTCTCTTTCATTTTTGACTCCTCATCTCTACCTAAATCTTACTTAACGGCTTTAACATAAGTAACACAGTACGGTGCTCCCAAAAGCAGAGAACCAACCACCATCACAAACAAAAATTATATAAACATAGGGGCAAAAACGAGGGCTACTATCGTCATAAGTTTTATCAGAATATTTATTGATGGCCCGGATGTATCCTTAAAGGGATCGCCCACTGTGTCGCCCACTACGGCTGCAGCATGGGCAGGTGTTCCTTTGCCACCAAATTGACCACTTTCGATATATTTTTTAGCGTTATCCCAAGCCCCGCCTGCGTTGGCCATCTGGATAGCCATTAGCACACCACTTACCAATCCACCGGCCAATAAACCACCGAGGGCTTCTTTACCCAGTACAAATCCCACTGCCAGCGGCACTACAACTGCCATCAGGCCCGGGAGTATCATTTCGCGCAAAGCCGCCGCTGTGCTGATGTCTACGCAGCGGGCATAATCAGGCCGGGCTTCGCCTTCCATAATGCCGGGTATTTCTCGAAACTGACGTCGAACTTCTTCGATCATACGAAATGCTGCCCGGCCGACCGCTTGCATAGTCATGGAGGAAAACAAATACGGAAGGACGCCGCCGATAAATAACCCTACAGTTACCCGGGCATCCAAAATACTGAGCCCGTTTTCCTCGAGCCCGACCGCTGTAGCATAAGCAGCAAACAATCCCAATGCAGTCAGGGCAGCAGATCCGATGGCAAATCCTTTACCAATAGCTGCGGTGGTATTTCCGACCGCATCCAAGGTATCAGTGATTTCCCGCACTTTTGGGTCCAGCTCAGCCATTTCGGCAATACCGCCCGCGTTATCAGCAATCGGCCCATAAGCATCCACTGAGACGGTCATGCCAGTAGTAGACAGCATGCCCACACCCGCCAAAGCAATACCGTATAATCCGGCAAAATGGTTGGCTATATAGATAGCGGCTGCAATCATAATAATTGGCCACCCGGTACTGGCCATGCCTACTGCTAGCCCGGAAATAATAGTAGTGGCTGGACCGGTCTGCGCTGCTTCAGCAATGCCTTGCGTCGGCTTGTAATCGGCCGAGGTATAATACTCGGATACCAAACCAATGCCAGTACCGGCTGCCAAACCAGCTACAACCGCCAAAAATGGCCCAATTTCGCCGATCACATGCTGGGTTAAAAAATAGCCGGCAATGGCAACTATAATCGTACTGCCAAAAGTCCCATTGCGCAGTGCACCTTGCACATTAGTTCCTTCGCCACCGCGGACAAAAAATGTGGCGATGACACTGGCTACGATGCCAACAGCAGCCAACAGCAAGGGCAGTAGCACACCGTCCAAACCGTGAGTAATAATGCCAATGGACATGGCCGCGATAATCGATCCCACATAAGACTCAAATAAATCTGCTCCCATACCAGCCACATCGCCCACATTGTCACCCACATTGTCAGCAATCACGGCTGGGTTACGTGGGTCATCCTCAGGAATGCCGGCTTCAACTTTTCCGACCAAATCAGCCCCGACATCAGCTGCTTTAGTGTAGATGCCCCCGCCGGCCCGGGCAAACAAAGCAATCGAGCTCGCGCCGAGACCGAATCCGTTCACGATAGCAGGGTCTTTATACAGCTGATAGAAAATCCCTAATCCCAACAGCCCCAGCCCGACCACAGACATGCCCATAACTGCCCCGCCGGAAAAGGCGATGTCCAAAGCAGGACCCTGTCCCCGGTGAGCCGCATTAGCAGTACGAACATTAGCCCGGGTGGCTACATTCATGCCGATAAAACCTGCTCCCATGGAGCAAAGGGCACCAAAAAGAAAACAGATGGCTGTTTTGATGTCAATAATAAGGGATAATACGATAAACAAGACAACGATAAAAACAACTAGGGCTTTGTATTCCCGCATCAAAAAAGCCATAGCCCCTTCGTAAATAGCATCCGCTATTTCCCGCATTTTTTTAGTACCAGGATCAGCCTTGACAACCCGACCGGTAAAATAGCAAGCAAAAATCAGCGCCAACAACCCGGCTGCTGGGGCCAACGAAACAATGGATATCATTTCTTAAGGTTCGCCTCCTCAAACAATGGTACGGCAAGGTTAAAAGCACCTACCTCAGTGGTAAGTGCCACCAAAGCTAGAAAATTGCTAAAAGCAATGCTAGCACCATAAAAGCTGCAGCAACATACTTGGTCCAGCCAGCAAGTTTTTCCTGCCAGCCCTTTTTTCTTCCGGCAAATGTCTCTGCCCCCCCACCGATGGACAGCCCCGCACTTTTGCCTGATTGAAGAAGCACGAGCACAACGAGGCAGATACAAGAGACAACAAACAAGAGTGTGAGCGCAGTATGCACTTTTTTCACCCCCACCATTAATTTTTAGTTATTTTCTGCTAGCACCTCGTTAATTCTAGCATACATAATAGTAAATGGCAACGAATTGGCAAGCAGCTAAAACGTTGCCATTTTTGGCATTTGCAGCTTGGGTAGCTTCGATTGCCTAAATTTTTGCCCCGGTGTTGATAACCCCCATCCCGGCGTAGATTGCATTCCCTCCCAGCTGCTCTTCGATGCGAATTAGCTGGTTATACTTGGCTACCCGCTCAGACCGCGATGGAGCCCCGGTCTTGATCTGGCCGGCACCTGTTGCTACTGCGATGTCAGCAATCGCGGTATCTTCAGTTTCCCCAGACCGGTGCGATATAACCGCTGTATAGCCGGCTTGTTTGGCCATTTCTATTGCGGCCAAGGTTTCGGTCAAAGTGCCGATTTGGTTAACCTTGATCAAAATCGAATTGCCCACCTTGCGTTCTATACCCTGCCGGAGCAGTTTGGTATTGGTAACGAATATATCATCACCCACCAGCTGAAGATCAGACCCCAGGCGAGAAGTCATCTCCTGCCATCCTTCCCAGTCATCTTCGGCCAAACCATCTTCAATTGAGACTATCGGATAACACTGATGAAGTTTAAGATAGTAATCCACCAACTCCGATGCCGTTAATGTTTTCCCTTCCCCGGCTAGTACATAATGGCCATCTTTATATAGCTCGGAAGCAGCGACGTCCATAGCCAAAAACACATCCCGGCCGGGTTCAAATCCAGCCGCTTCGATAGCTGCAACCAAAAGTTCTAGCGCTTCCTCGTTGGAGTGCAGATTGGGAGCAAAGCCGCCTTCATCGCCCTGGCCGCTGCCCAAGCCTTTTTGTTTGAGTACCTTTCTCAGGGCATGAAAGACTTCTGCCCCCTGGCGGACAGCTTCAGAAAAACTGGCCGCTCCAGCCGGCATGATCATAAATTCTTGGATATCAACGTTGTTGTCGGCATGTTCGCCACCATTTAAGATGTTCATCATCGGTACCGGTAGCAGGCGGGCTGCTGCTCCACCCAGATAACGGTAAAGGGGCAAGCCCAAAGAAGTGGCTGCCGCCTGGGCCACCGCCAGTGAAACAGCTAAAATAGCATTGGCCCCCAACTTGCTTTTGCTGTCCGTTCCATCCAAGGCAATCATCGCCTTATCCAAGGTCGCCTGATCTAAAGCATCAAGACCGTTAAGTTCCGGGGCCAGTATCCGCTTGATGTTCTCTACCGCCTTAAGTACTCCTCTTCCCAAATAGCGGTTCATATCACCATCCCTAAGTTCCAGCGCCTCTTTGGCCCCGGTCGAAGCCCCGGAGGGAACCGCAGCCCGACCAAAACTTCCATCGGCCAAAAGTACATCCGCTTCAACAGTGGGATTACCACGGGAATCCAAAATCTCCCGGGCATAAATATCGACTATGCGCGTAGGCAAAACCGATCACACCTCCTGTTAGTCTTAACTACATTCTGGCTTCTTTAGACCTTTTTTAACAAAGAATGCCCGGTCATCTCAACCGGCTTCGGTAAACCTAACAAATCCAGTATCGTGGGGGCTATATCAGCCAAGCGGCCTGACCGTAGCTTGTGTAACCCAGAACCGGCAGAAGCTAAAATAAAAGGGACAGGGTTGCACGAATGGGCTGTCTGAGGCTGGTTTTTTTTGTCAAGCATTTCTTCACCGTTGCCATGATCGGCAGTAATTAAACCAGCTCCTCCAAGCTTCAGTACTTGTTCAACCACCTGACCTACACACCAGTCAACTGTCTCAACCGCCTGAATAGTGGCGGCAATGCTACCCGTATGCCCCACCATGTCTACGTTAGCATAATTGAGGACTACAAAATCGAACTTCTCCCGCCGCAGCTCTTCTATCACTGTCTCTGTAACTTGGTAGGCACTCATTTCTGGTTTGAGATCATAGGTAGCAACTTGCGGTGAAGGGATAAGACGCCGCTCTTCACCAGGATGCGGTTTTTCTTCACCGCCGTTAAAAAAGAAAGTCACATGGGCATATTTTTCTGTTTCCGCAATTCTAAGCTGTTTGAGCCCATGAGCAGCTAAATACTCGCCCAAAGTATTAGGCAGCCTCACGGGTGCAAACGCCATCGGAACCTCGATAGTTTCATCATATTGGGTTAAACAAACAAAATGCACCTGCGGCGGTTGCGATCCTCGTTGAAATTTAGTGAAGTTTTTATCGACAAAGCTTCGCGTCAGCTGGCGGGCCCGGTCGGGCCGGAAATTAAAAAACACAATAACATCCCCATCTTGTATCCGGGTGGTGGGGTTACCATTTGGGGCCACGACGGTAGGCTGCACAAACTCATCAGTTTCTCCGCGCTCATAAGCTTGTCGAACAGCATCAATAGCTGTTTTAGCCCGCTGACCTTTTCCATAAACTAAGGCTTTATAAGTCAAAGCTGTGCGGTCCCAGCGCCGGTCCCGGTCCATGGCGAAATAGCGACCGCTAACAGTAGCAATACTACCGCAATTGAGTTGGGCCATTTTTTTCTCTAGCTCGGATAAATAACCAATCGCGCTTGTTGGCGGCACATCGCGCCCATCTAAAAATGCATGCACAAACACCCGCGACAAACCGTGCCTTGCAGCTAACTCCAACAGGGCCTGGATATGGCTAATATGGCTATGGATCCCGCCGTCAGAAACTAAACCCATCAGGTGGAGGCTATGGTCACGGGCCTGTGCAAATGCTGTTTGTAAAGCCGGATTAGTAAAAAAGTCCCCCCCGGCAATCGCCTGGTTAATACGGGAATAATCCTGATAGACTATGCGCCCTGCCCCGAGATTAAGATGCCCTACTTCAGAATTTCCCATTTGGCCCGCCGGAAGCCCGACATCTTCCCCCGCAGCCCCTAGCAAGGTATGCGGAAACCGGCGCTTTAATCCTGTAATATGCGCTGTCTTAGCCCGGGCTATGGCATTACCTCGGCTTTTGGGAGCGCAACCCCAGCCGTCCATTATAATCAGCACTACTGGGCGAATAGGCATTTCATCACCTCGATCAAGACGCTGATTTAACAATAGCAGCAAATTCCTCTGCTTTAAGGCTGGCACCACCTACCAAAGCGCCATCGATGCCATCTACTTCTAAGAAGTCTTTGCTGTTAGCCCCGGTCACACTGCCGCCGTATAAAACCCTCACCTCGGCCGCAACCTTGGTCCCGAATTTGGCCGCAATAGCAGTTCGGATCGCTCGAGCCATCACGCCAGCATCCCGGGGCTCAGCCGAACGGCCGGTTCCAATAGCCCAGACAGGCTCGTAAGCAATAATTAATTTTCGTATTTGGTCAGCCATAAGTGGTTTTATATTCTCCTCCAGCTGGGCCCGGACAATCCTATCCGCCAAGCCCGCCTCACGCTGGGCTAATTTTTCTCCTACGCACAAAATGGGCCTAAGTCCCGCTTCAAATGCTGCTGCTAATTTTTTTGCGACTAATGCGTTGTTTTCATTCTGGTAGGCACGCCGTTCGGAATGGCCTACAATCACATAGCTTACGCCCAAATCAAGTAGCATGGCGGCTGAAATTTCACCGGTGTACGCTCCCTTTGGGGCCCAAAACAGATCCTGGGCTCCTAAGGCTATTTCTCCGGCATCGAGTTCACGGCTGACAGGATATAAAGCTGTAAAAGGTGGGCAGACAATAACGTCTGCCTGTTGGGGCTTAGCTACCAAAAGCGGTTTAAGTTCGCGTACCAGCGCTACGGATTCCGGTACGGTTTTATTCATCTTCCAATTACCAGCAATGATCGGGGTTCGCATACATTTCACTCCTATTCGTCCTCTAAGGCTGCAAGGCCCGGTAGTTCCTTCCCTTCTAAAAATTTGAGCGCTGCCCCGCCGCCAGTGGAAATATGGGTTATCTTGGCACCAAGCCCGAATTTAGCTATGGCTGCAGCAGAATCCCCGCCGCCTACGATGCTGATGGCGGCAGAATCAGCCAAGGCCTGGGCCACTGTTTTAGTCCCTGCCGCAAACGGAGTATACTCAAATGCTCCCATCGGCCCATTAAAAAAAACAGTTTTAGCCTGCGAAATAGCCCTAGCATACTGTTGAGCGGTTCGGGGCCCAATATCTAATCCCATCTGATCAGTAGGGATGGCATCCACTGCTACAACTTCAGCCGGGACCTCATTCGCTGGCTCGGAAGCCACAACCACATCCTGCGGTAATAGTAACTGGACATTGTGTTCTTGGGCCAGATCCATGATACGAGCCGCTACTGTAATTTTATTTTTTTCCAGCAGCGAACGTCCGACCTCTATCCCTTGGGCCGCCAAAAAAGTGAAAGCCATACCGCCGCCAATTATAAGTATATCTACTGTTGTTGTCAGGTTCTCCAGCACTATTATTTTATCCGATATTTTGGCCCCGCCCAGTACAGCCACAAAGGGGCGCTTTGGTTTGTTTAAAGCATCGCCCAGCATTTTAAGTTCTTGTTCCAACAGTAAACCGGCAACGGCTGGAAGAAATGCTGCCACCCCGACAGTGGATGAATGGGCCCGGTGGGCGGTACCGAAGGCATCATTAATATAAACTTCTGCTAGCTGAGCCAAATCGTGGGCCAGCTGAGGGCAGTTTTTTTCTTCACCGGGGTAAAAACGGATGTTTTCCAGCAGCAAAACTTCACCATTATTTAAAGAGGCAGCAGCTGTTTGAGCCTCCGGGCCGATGGAAACATCCAGCTTGTTAACTCTGGTTTCTAACAATTCGGATAAGCGCTCGGCAACAGGATTTAGCCGCAGTTCAGGCACTATTTTCCCTTTAGGGCGTCCCAGGTGGGAAACGAGGATAATTTTGGCACCGGATTCCCTTAGAAAGCGGATGGTGGGTAACGCTGCACGGATACGGGTGTCATCAGCCACCTGACCATCTTGCAGGGGAACATTAAAATCAACCCGAACTAGCACCCGCTTGCCCGCTACTTGGATATTGCGGAGTGTTTTTTTGGCCATGGGCACTATAATCCCCTTTCGATTTAAAGGGCCAGGGTAAAGACCCGGCCCTTGTTGTTAGCCACAAACAAGCAAACTAGTATCCCTTTTCCCCTATATAAGCGACAAGGTCAACACAACGGCAGCTGTAACCCCATTCGTTGTCATACCAGGCAACTACCTTGGCCATATTGCCTATTGCCTGTGTTAATTCGCCGTCAACGATGGCCGAGGTCGAATTGCCGCGGAAATCCGAAGAAACCAAAGGCTCTTCAGTATAGCTCAAAATTCCTTCTAATGCACCTTCACCAGCAGCCTTAAAAGCCTGATTGATCTCCTTGGCCGAAGCTTCCTTGTCAAGCTCCAAGGTAAGGTCTACAACAGATACAGTTGGCGTAGGAACCCGTAAAGCATAACCGTTAAGTTTGCCTTTAAGCTCCGGCAAAACCAATGCCACTGCTTTGGCTGCACCAGTCGTGGTCGGGATTATAGAATATGCCGCTGCCCGGGCCCGGCGCAGATCCTTATGGTTAGCATCAAGTATCTTCTGGTCCAAAGTGTAGGAATGCACTGTTACCATAAGCCCCTTGACGATACCAAAGTTTTCGTGTACTACTTTGACTACCGGTGCCAAGCAGTTCGTGGTGCATGAAGCATTAGAGATAATGTTATGGATTTCGGGATCATAATGCTTTTCATTGACCCCCATTACTATCGTTAAATCTTCACCTTTGACGGGCGAAGAGACAACAACCTTTTTAGCCCCTGATGCGAGATGATGCTCTATTTTTCCCCGCTCCCGCAGTCTACCAGTCGATTCCAGTATGACATCTGCACCGACATCTGCCCAAGGAAAGTCATATGAATCACGGATATTAAAAGTACGAATATCCGTATTATCTACTTTGATCCCATTTTCAGCAGCAGTTACCTCGTGGTGCAAAGTGCCATACAAAGAATCGTATTTGAGCAAATGGGCTGACATAGCATTATCACGCACTCCGTTTATAGCTACCACTTTGACAGTGGGGTTGGAAAGGGCCGCTCGCAAAAAAAGTCTCCCGATCCGGCCAAAGCCATTGATAGCTACCCTAATCGCCATGAATATCCTTCCTTTCCTAAATTAGCCATAACCTTGCCGCCAAGTCGCCTACAAGTCCCCCCTTTTTTCAATAATGCTTGCCATTGCAAGCAAGGCTCCTTCGTCAGTAATCAGGGCCGGAGCCGGAAAATTATATGACAGTACGCTAATATAGCTTCTGCCTTGTTGCTGCCGCCGGCTACTACAATTACCCGCCCTATTGGTTTGATGTTTTCCAGATTCAGTCCGATACTGGAAGATATGTATACGATATCTCCGTTGCGGTTGAAATAGCAGCCAAAAGTTTCACCTACCGCACCCATCTGTTGGAGCTGCTTCCATTGACTGGGATCCAAATTTTGCCGCTGGACTGTAACTTGTGCAGCACCGATCCCAAGTAGTAGCACCGAAGCTGATCGAGCCACTTGTAAAACCTCGCGTATTTCCGGCTCCCGGGACACAGCAGCTACAGCTTTCGCGCCCAGATTAGCTGGTAAATGAAGTAACCGGTAATTAGCCCCTAGTTTAGCCGCGATTTTAGCCGCAATGCTTCCTGCCTGCTCATTCCAATCTTCACCCATACCACCCCGGGCCGGAACCACAGTGCTGAGCCGCAGCTCTTCCCATATCCTGGCGCACCATCACACTGTTATCACTGTTTCCAGGTACTTCCCGCGCTAACATCCTCCGCCCTATGGGCATAAGCAAAGAGATAGTTCGTAAAATAGTATACCTCCGACTTAGAACCTCTATCAGCTCCGGCACTAAGCGGCACTGCAATTTTGATATAATCCGTATGCTATTTGGGGAAGAGGGTCGAGATGCGGCCCGGGTACAGATATGTCAGGCCTTCGCCTGTTCGTACCGGCGCCGATGTATTGACGCGGGGATATTGATATCATGACGATATTTGGCCACAGTCCGGCGGGATATATTTATACCCTGTTCTGCCAACAGCTCTGATAATTTTTGATCGCTATAGGGCCTGGCGGGGCTTTCTTTGCTGACCAAATCAGCCAATAATCGTTTCACTGATTTAGCTGCCATTCCTTGGCCATTTACACTATCCACCCCACTGTCGAACAGCACCCTGAGCGGAAATACGCCATAAGGAGTTTGGATATGTTTGTTAGCTGTAGCCCGGCTTACAGTGGACTCATGCACGTCTATTTTATCCGCAACCTCGCGCAATGTAAGTGGGCGCAGGTAGCGAATCCCATTGTCAAAAAAGGGACGCTGTTTTTTAAGAAGCACCTCTACAATCCGATAGATCGTTATCCGCCGCTGTTCTATACTGCGGATGAACCATACTGCTGAGTTGAGCTTTGTTTCCACATATTTTTTAGTCTGGTCATCAACATCCTGACTATCAGTTAAAATGCGGCGGTAATGGTCGCTGACATGCAGCCGGTTACCGACGGAATCATTGACCAAAATAATGTATTCGTTATCCGCCTTGTGCACTGTAACATCAGGGGTAATGTACTGTATTTGTTCGCCATCATCGAATTTTCGGCCTGGTTTGGGATCCAACAGGCGAATAGTATCACGGATAGCCTGAACCTGGGGCAACGTCAACCCGAGTTCTCGGGCGATATGACCAAAGCGACCCTGGGCCAAATCAGGCAAATAATTTGTGATTACCTGTTTTACCTCCGGCGTCAATAACCCCAGCGATTCAGCCTGAAGCAAAAGACATTCCTCAAGGCTCCTTGCCCCTACACCTATTGGGCCCATCTGCTGGATTGCTTTCAAAATCCGTAGCACTTCTGGCGACGGCTGCTGCAACCGGACAGCGATCTCATTTACACAGCAGCGTAAATAGCCGTATTCATCCAAGCAGCCAATAATAAACTCGCCGATATGTCGTTCTTTTTGATCCCGGGCAATTAGCCCCCACTCAGCCAACAACCCTTCCACGAGCGTGTGTTCGCGGCTGATAAAGTTATCCCAAGATGGGCCCTCCCCAAAAATATTCGACTTGGGTACAAAGCCAAGATCATCACTGTCACGAAAATATTCAGCCCAATCTGGTTCGGCCTCCGGCAATTCCCATTGCGTATCGCTCTCTTCCAATTCTAGCAGCGGATTTTCTGCCACTTGCTTCTGAACATAGAGCAACAATTCGTGAGCTGGCATTTGTAAAATAGCAATAGCCTGGCGAAGTTCTTGGGTCATTATCAATTTTTGAGTTTGAGTTTGCTCCAAAACAAGGCTATGTGCTACACCCATAATTTTGTACCCCTCTCCCCCCAGGTCATCCCGGTCAATTTATTTCAATGGTTGGTTGGCCTCCTGCCATTGTCAGCAAGTTTCGCCATTTAACTCCTAAAAACCTTCTTTAGAGTCAAACCTAAATGGAGCAGCCATCTGTTCCAAGCGCCGCAAGCGGTGATTTACCCCGGATTTACCCAGGGGGGGATCTAGTTGTTGCCCTAGTTCCTTTAACGTTGCCTCCGGGTACTTGAGCCGTAGGCACAGAACTTCCCGCAACGGTCGGGGTACATTGTCCAGGCCAACATTGTCGACCAGGCAACGAATCGCAGCCACCTGCCTACTGGCGGCCGCCACAGTCTTGTTGAGGTTGGCCGTATCGCAATTTACCAGCCGGTTTACCTTATTGCGCACTCCTTTTACCACCCGGATATTTTCCAACTCCAACCGACTGGTCACAGCACCGATCAAGGTTAAAAAAGCGGCAATATCGTCCCCCCCCTTTAAATAAACCACATGCCACCCCTTGCGCTTTACTTGCCGAACCCGTAAATCAAATGACTTCAGCAAGCAGACCAGCTGGGCAGCGCTTTGGCAATTTCCTGTCACCAGTTCTAAATGATAAGAACGGTTCGGATTAATTAAAGATCCAGCTCCCAGAAAAAACCCGCGCAAATAACTTCGCCGGCAGCATCTTTGCCGTGGAAATACTGTTTCCTCCGTACGGACTCCGTTACCTAGGAAATTTAACCAGACCAAAAAATCCTTTAACCCCGGCTGGGTAGGCAAAGAAACAACGTAAAGGTTGCGGTTTTGGACCCGTCGCGGTTTGCGTGTAATTTCAACTTGCAAAGTTGAAGTGCTTTTTAATAACCGAAAAATCCGCCGAGCCACCGAAGGGTTTTCGGTAGTTGCAATCACCTTCAGGCCTGACTGCCCTACTTCCAGTACAGCACCGGAACGCAAAAAGCTAAGCAGTTCCGCTTTGAGACAGCAGGGATTGCCCGGCTTAAGCCGGGCCAATTCATCTTTTACCGTATAAGAAAACGTTTTGTACATCAATCCCCACACCCATCAATTTATAAGTGACAGCAGCGCTTGGGCAAGTTTGTCCGGATCATGGCGGACCATATTATTATGAGACAGTAAGGATGCTTCTTTAACCCGGGGGCCGATAACTGCCAGTTCTTTTCTATCGACTGACGTCGGCTCAGACCCTTCTTCGCGGTAACGCGCCAGTGCAGCGCCAGATGGAAGTTCAGTATTGACTAGCACCCAATCGATAACTCCCTTCCCGCAATAATCGATTACGGCCCGAACATGATCTGAAGCCGTATAACCATCAGTTTCTCCCGGCTGGGTCATGACATTAACAACATACGCTTTTATGGCTGGACTGGCGGCTAAAGCCGCCGGTATTCCTTCGACCAGTACATTAGGCAACACGCTTGTATATAAGCTACCGGGGCCCAAAACAATTAAATCTGCCTTTTGAATAGCAATTAAAGCCGCAGGAACCGGGCGGCAAGTAGGCGGGTCCAGGCTCAAGCGCCGAATTGGAGCCGTAGAGCTTGCAATCTTTGTTTCGCCCCGGGCTATAATTCCATCCTCATACTGGGCTAATAAGTTGGCACTGGTCAAAGTAGCTGGCAATACTTGGCCTTTTACTGCCAAAACCCGGCTAGTAGCCGCAATCGCGGTTTCAAGGTTATTAGTGACTTTACACATGGTAGCCAAAAATAGATTGCCAAAGCAATGCCCGGCCAAGCTGGATCCACTGGGAAACCGGTATTGAAACAGCTGCTTCATCACCGGCTCTGTTTCAGCCAAAGCTATTAAACAATCGCGTATATCCCCTGGCGGCAATATTCCCAGCTCCGATCGCAAGCGCCCCGAGCTGCCGCCGGTATCGGTCACGGCCACTATAGCGGTTATAAAAGGTGTATGTTCTTTTAGGCCCCGCAGGAGGGTTGACAGGCCCGTGCCCCCACCCAAGGCTACAATCCTGGGTTCCGGAAGGGCTGGTTGCCGTGGAGAGCTCAAGCTTCTGCCCCCATATTCTTATTCATATCTCGGTGCTCTAACAGAACCCGGTGTTTATTGAGACTTAACTGATGGTAAAATTCCTCCACTATGCATACCGACCGATGTTGCCCGCCAGTACAGCCGATACCAAGGACTAGACTGGTTTTTCCTTCGACAATAAAATGCGGGATTAAAAATTCTATAAGAGCCAATGTCTTGGTAAGAAACTCCTGCGTCAGCGGCCATTTAAGCACATATTCCCGTACTGCCAAATCTTTGCCGGTACGGTCCCGCAACTCTTCCAGATAGTAAGGATTAGGTAAAAAGCGCACATCGAAAACCATATCTACATCGAGCGGCAGGCCCCATTTGAAACCAAAACTGACTAAAGTAATCAGAAGGCGTTCATAATCGCTTTCTTCGGCGAAAAAAGTACGAATTTGTTCTTTCAGCTGGGCCGGGGTCGTATTAGTTGTATCGATGACGTAGGTTGCCTTGCTGCGTAATTTACCCATCCGTTTCCGCTCGTCAGCAATCCCATCTTGTACCCGCCCTTCTTTAGCCAAAGGATGGCGGCGGCGGGTTGCCTTATAGCGGCGAATCAGGGTCTCATCAGATGCCTCCAAAAAAATAATGCGGTAGTTAAGCCCCATTTTTTCCAGTTCCTCAAGCCGTTCTAAAATATGCTGGAAAAAGCCTCTGCCCCTAATGTCAATCCCCAGAGCTACTTTGTTGACCTTGCCCTGCAGACACAATTCAGCGAACTTGGGCAATAAATCCGGCGGCAAGTTGTCCACACAAAAATAACCCATGTCCTCTAGCACTCGTACTGCAGTGGATTTTCCGGCCCCTGACAGGCCACTTACAATCACAAATGTTCGCATTGTACAACCCCTTATGAAAAAACCTAGAAGCGTTATCTGGTTCCTGTCCTTTTTCTTACTACCCTTTGTTTCGCCAGCTAACTTCGCCTTGGCTGGGGTTAAATCCTCCCTCCCGATAAGGATGATAATCACAGCGGCGCCAGCCTAAAAAACAGCGACGATAAAAGGGGCTGTTAAGGGATGTCACTACAACCCCTCCTAAGTAACTCGATGCATGAAGAAATCGGTTTTGCCCCGTATATATACCTACATGAGCGGGCACATTGGGTTCACTGGTAGCAAAAAACACCAGGTCACCCGGGGCAGGCTCAGCGGTCACCGGCTGGGACCAAAGGTATTGTTGGTCCGCATCCCTCGGCAACAACATACCCGCGCAACGGAAAACTGTTTGCACCAAGCCTGAACAATCGACCCCGGCACAAGTTATGCCGCCCCATAGATAAGGGGATCCCAGAAAGGAAAAGGCTAGTTTCTGGGCCCGTTTAGCTGCCGCCAGCGGTTTAGTCAACAGCCTGCCGGTGGTAAGGGTTTCCCGGTCGATGAAGCCAGTACTCCCATCAGGTAGATGCACCGTATAATAAGCATCCCGGCCCGTATGTTCAGCCAGCCGCAGTTGCGTCCCCATATATACTGTAATTGACCGGTAGGGTTTTAATTCCTGCTGGAACTGTATTTGTGCTTCGGCAACTTTTATCGTGCCCCATAAACCTGAAACTAAAGCTGGCTGTGGCAGCAAATGAGCCCGTTTCACATAACCTTTGTAGCCATTAAATAATCGGACCCGCACCCAGAAATTTCTTTCCTTTTCCACTGCCAAAAAATCGCCTAACAGCGATTGTGTAAGCCGGCTGCGATTACTGTGGTCGGGGACATCCCATACGTCCGCTATCGGTACATTGACAACATACTTGGTAGGCAAGATAATCCTTCTCCTCTCGCTAGTTCCTAAACATAATATGCAGCGAAAGGTGCAGATAATCCTGAAAGATTTATCCTGATCAAAGCAGATCGCATCCTGCTACCTGTTGCTAAAATATTGGATACACCATACTGAACCCGACAGCCAAAAGGCCGCCAGCATTTATGCCGGCGGCCTAACTTAAATTAATTAACGGTCCGGTTTGTTGCCGCAGCCTCCAATGTGTTTTGCAGCAGCATAGCAATCGTAAGCGGACCTACCCCGCCAGGGACAGGAGTAATGTAGCTGGCCACTTCCCGAGCCGCTTCAAAATCCACATCCCCGACCAATCCGTCTGCTGTACGGTTAATCCCAACGTCTATAACTGTTGCCCCTGGTTTTATCATTTCTCCTGTGACCATGTGCGGCCGCCCCACTGCTGCCACCAATATATCAGCCCGCCGGGCAACATTGCTTAACTTAACCGTTCGACTGTGGCACACTGTTACTGTGGCGTGCTGGGCCAGCAGTAGATGAGCTATCGGCTTGCCGACAATGTTGCTACGCCCGATTACTACCGCCTCTTTCCCTTTTAAAGGAA
>JAAZKX010000073.1 GCA_012799605.1 Bacillota bacterium
AGCCGGAAAAAGATCAAAGACCATTGAACGGCTGATCCTGACTCAAAAATTATCAAGCTAGCTTTACGGCTGCAAGGCCAGCTCGGCAGCAGCACGGGCATGGATAGCCGAGGTATCGAACAGGGGGGTAGCCGTATCTTCTTGACCAACTATCAGGCCGATCTCCGTACAGCCGAGGATGATGCCCTGGGCGCCTCGGTCGGCAAGCCTGGCCATTATAGCCAGGCATAGTTGTTTTGATTCGGCCTTGATAATTCCCCGGCAAAGCTCGGCGAAAATAATATGGTCGATCTGTGCCCGCTCCTTGGCCGGAGGAAGCAACGGCTCTAAGCCATATTGTTTTAATCGGTCAGTATAAAAGTTTTCGTCCAAGGTAAATCTGGTTCCCAGCAAGCCCACCTTAGCGATAGAATTTCTGCTGACCTCTTTGGCAGTCACATCGGCAATATGAAGAAGAGGGATAGTAATGCGTTTTTCCACCAGAGCTGCAACTTTATGGGCTGTATTTGAACAAAGGAGGACAAAATCGGCTCCGGCCTGTTCCAACCCTAGGGCAGCTGTAGCTAAAATTTCAGCCACTGTCTCCCAATCACCCTGCGCTTGGGCTTCTTCTAAGGGGTGAAAATCAAGGCTGGATAAAATACACTGGGCAGAATGCAGCCCTCCCAGCTTGTTTTTGACGGTTTCGTTTATGATGCGGTAGTAATGGGCGCTGCTTTCCCAACTCATTCCACCGACAAGGCCAATTGTTTTCAGCGCGGCCACCTCCAGATCAATACTTTAATCCTACTGTCTTAAAGCTATTTTTATCCGCGGTCATCCTGGGAGATCCCTCCTCGAACCTTTCCTCGGCAGCCGACGTTATTTTTTCTGCACCAGCTAAGGTTAGCAACCAAGCTAAAGCTGCCTGAAATACAGTGGTGTTAAGAGAATAAACGATGTTTTGACCCTGTCGCCTTAAATACCAAATCAGAGCGCAATATCTAAGCCTCCTAAGTAGGTGGTTGATATGATTAGAAGCAGATCTAATTAATGCGTGAAGCCAGTGTACTAAAAAGCTGACCTGGCGTCAACAGGTATTATTCAGATGCCGGGCCTGCCACCGGTGGTACAGATTGGCAGCAGGAAAAGCGGCTCGTAGTGCCGAATATGTTGCCGGGGTGCTCTTTAATGCTTCAGTTGGCGCTTATCTTATGGTTAACCTGGCTGCTACTTAGACGAGGCCAGCGCAACCTAAGCGAGGTCAAAAGAAAACGGCCGCTCGGGGCTCAGCGTATCATCAGGCGTATCCGCTCCAAAGAACGCTATTTTTAATAAAAGTTAGGCGGGACCGGGATTTAGCCGGTCTCGCCTAACTTGATTACAGCTACTATCTATGACCCCGGAAATTTTAGCTCTCTGATCCAGCGGCTGACTTTTCTACCTCTAGTCGATGGCCCACGATCGCGATGGCATCAGCGATAATTGCTGCCATACGGTAGACTAGATGCAGGCGGGTGTTTTGAAGCACCAAATGTTCCATAAATCCGCTAACGTTTACAATGCCGACAATATTGAAGTTGCCCACTTGTGGCAGCGTTTTGTTGACCCCAGTGCCGGGTCTGAGCGCTCCGGGGGCAAAGGCAATTTTGCCGACGCTTTCCAACCGGCCTAAACAGGCATCGACAGCGATGACACAGCGGTCACTCGAGTGGGCCTCCAAAGTCGAGAGAACCTGCTTGAGGTTTGTGGCATGGACCGGGTGGGCTAAAGTGCCCATAACTTCAAGCTGCGAGTAGTTTGCTTGTTGCAAAAAACTACCGGTAAGTGGACCAAGGGCATCCCCAGTAGAACGGTCGGTGCCGATACAAAGGGCGATTAGTTTCTGCTTGGCAGCAGCCGAGCATTGGTATTGGATGCTCTGCCACAGGCTGTTAGCCAGTTTTTGGGCAGCCAACGCATCATCTACACTAACCCGGATTCCACGGGGTGGGGAAGAAAAGAACCCCACTTAGTTTAAGCCTCCTGAACTTTCTTTTGCTGGGCTGCTACCTTACGATAACAGGCGTAACAAAGTGCACCTTCATCTTCACTCAAACCCAGATCCAAAATAACATTACCACACATGGGGCAGTTTTTTTCTCGTAAACCGGACATTATAATTCCCCCTGTTTAAAGATGCCAGTTTCGTCAAAGTTAGTATTTGAAAAAAAGGTAAAATTATACCACCGGCTACAGACATTCAATTTGCCCTATAAA
>JAAZKX010000074.1 GCA_012799605.1 Bacillota bacterium
GGTCATGCCCGGTGACAACGTGGTGATGGACATCGAGCTCATTACCCCTATTGCGATTGAAAAGGGGCTGCGGTTTGCCATCCGTGAAGGCGGGCGTACTGTCGGAGCCGGGGTCGTATCGGAGGTATTTTAATCCGGACCAAATTTTCCGGCCGGAGAACATTGACAAGGCTAATTTCCCTGTGATACAGTGAATGGGTAAGCCGTAAGCGGTACTGGGAGGTGCAGTAGGTGCGTGTGAAGGTAACATTGGCTTGCTCCGATTGCAAGCGACGTAACTATATCACAACAAAAAACAGACGAACAACTACTGGTAGACTTGAGCTCAAGAAATATTGCCCTTTCTGCAAAAGCCACACTGTGCATAGGGAAACAAGGTAAGTTATTCCATTTACCTACGCAGTTTTAGAGGATGTGAGGTAATGGCAGAGGCTGCCAAAGGTAAGATTGCTGCTTTGGGCCAGCGCGTGGCCCGTTTCTTTCGTGAAGTACGCGCCGAACTTAAGAAGGTTATTTGGCCTGGTCGGGCGGAAATAACCACCTTTACTGCCGTCGTTTTGATATCGGTGACTATTGTGGCGGCATTGATTTGGGTTGTAGATTCCGCTGTCGCTCGGCTGCTCATACTGCTGATCAGGTAGCCAGTTTTGGAGGGTGGGGTTTTCCAGTGACAAATTCCAAACAATGGTACGTGATCCATACGTACTCCGGTTATGAAAATAAAGTTAAGACCAACCTTGAAAAAAGGGTTGACTCTATGGGCATGCAGGATAAGATTTTTCGTATATTGGTTCCCATGGAAGATCAGATAGAAATCAAGGATGGGAAAAAAAAGATAACCAAAAAGAAGATTTTCCCGGGGTACGTGCTAGTCGAAATGCTGCTGGGTGACGATTCTTGGTATGTGGTACGCAATACGCCGGGAGTTACCGGTTTTGTCGGGTCGGGTTCCAAACCGATCCCGCTGCGTGAACACGAGGTTCAGGGGATTTTACACCAGATGGGCATTGAAGAAGCGAAACCTCGCCTGAAACTGGAGCGTGGCCAAAACGTGCGCCTAATAGATGGTCCTTTTGAGGGCTTCATGGGTACTGTTGACGAAGTGCTTGTGGATAAAGGCAAAGTCAGAGTGCATATTTCGTTGTTCGGCCGCGATACCCCGTTAGAAATTGATTTTATGCAGCTTGAAAAAATGTAGGACTAGAAGATGTAAACAAGGAGGTGGAGCCAGGTGGCGAAAAAAGTTGCGGCTATTGTTAAGCTGCAAATTCCCGCCGGCAAGGCCACACCTGCGCCCCCAGTAGGTCCGGCACTCGGCCAACACGGCGTAAATATAATGGCCTTTGTTAAAGAATTCAATGCTCGCACGGCTGATCAAGAAGGGATGATTATCCCGGCTGAAATTACTATATTCCAGGACCGCTCGTTTTCCTTTGTTTGTAAGACGCCTCCGGCGGCGGTATTGATAAAAAAAGCTGCTGGGGTAGAAACTGCATCAGGCGAGCCTAACCGGGTTAAGGTAGGTAAGATTAGTGAAGCTAAAGTGCGCGAAATTGCCGAGCTTAAAAAACAAGATCTCAATGCCGCCAGCATAGAGGCTGCTATGAGAATGATCAGCGGCACGGCACGCAGCATGGGTATTGAAGTGGTTAAATAAGCAGCAAAGTGGGAGGAGTAATCCGCTATTACCACAAGGGGGAATGACAGATGACACGTGGAAAACGTTATCGTGAAGCGGCAAGCAAAGTTGATCGCCACCGTTTGTATGAGGCTGCCGAAGCCTTGGCTTTAATTAAGGAGCTGCCGCCGGCCAAATTTGATGAGACGGTTGAAGTTCATATTCGTCTCAATGTGGATCCTCGCCGCGCTGACCAGCAGGTTCGTGGAGCGGTGGTTTTGCCCCATGGAACCGGAAAAACAGTCCGAGTGCTGGTTTTTGCCAAAGGCGAGAAAGCAAAAGAGGCCGAGGAAGCTGGTGCTTTCATGGTAGGGGCCGAGGATGTTGCTGAAAAGATTCAGGGCGGCTGGTTGGATTTTGATGTGGCAGTGGCTACGCCGGACTTGATGAGCATAGTCGGCCGCTTGGGACGGATCTTGGGTCCCAAAGGCCTGATGCCAAACCCGAAAGCGGGGACGGTGACTATGGATGTCGGTCAGGCAGTAACTGATATTCAGCGCGGTAAGGTAGAGTATCGGCTGGACAAAAGCAGTATAATCCATGTTCCTATTGGACGGCTGTCGTTTTCCACTGAAAAACTGGCCGAAAACTATAATGCCTTACTGGATGCAGTTATCCGGGCCCGGCCCCAAGTTGTAAAAGGCCAATATATCAGAAGCGTTGCTGTTTCAGCTACCATGGGACCTGGGGTTAAGATTAACCCTTTGCGTCCTTTGGCCGAAACGGATGAATGATCAACCAATCCAAATAAATATGATTCGCCGTAGACAGCAGGTGCTTTGCTTAAAGGCGTTGCCGCCTGCCGAGGTTGAAAACCCTTAAGTTGGTTAGGGTCGTCTGTCTATGGCATGACGACCCTTTCTAGTTGGGCGAGGCAGGAGGTGAAAAAATGGCGCGACCCGAAAAAAAAGCAGTCGTGGCAGACCTAAAAGATAAACTCCAACGGGCCCAAGCTACGATTTTGACCGATTACCGCGGCCTGACGGTGGCAGAGATTACCGAGCTAAGAAGACAGCTTAGGGAAGCCGGGCTCGAATACCGGGTAGCTAAAAATACCCTTACGCAGCTAGCAGCCCAGGACAAGATCGGTGATGCATTAGATCCCTATTTAGTCGGCCCTACGGCTTTGGCCTTTTCATATGATGATCCGGTGGCCCCAGCCAAAATACTGGCCGAATTTGCCAAAAAACACCGGGCCCTAAAGATAAAGGGCGCAATCTTAGAAGAGAAAGTCATTGACGCTGCCGGAGTCCAAGCCCTGGCTGATTTACCGCCCTATGAGGTATTGGTAGCCCAATTGCTGGGTGTGCTGCAAGGCCCGATCCGTGGGCTGGCTACCGTATTAGCCGGGCCCCAAAGAAACCTTGTTTATGCGCTTGATGCTATCCGCGCGGAAAAGGAAAAAGTAGCTGGATAGGAAATTTTAAGGAGGAAATAAAATGACCAAGGAAGAACTTATCGAAGTTATCAAAGGTATGAGCGTGCTGGAGCTATCGGAACTCGTAAAGGCTCTGGAAGAGGAATTCGGTGTTTCAGCTGCGGCACCTATGGCGGTAGCAGCCCCGGTAGCTGGTGCAGCTGCTGCGCCGGAGGAAGAGGAGCAGACAGAGTTTGATGTAATTCTGACCGCTGCTGGACAGAAAAAGATTCAAGTAATCAAGACAGTGCGCGAAATCACCGGCGTCGGCCTTAAAGATGCTAAGGATTTAGTCGACAGCGCTCCCAAGGCCATTAAGGAAAAGGTATCCAAAGAAGAGGCCGAAGAGATCAAAGAAAAGCTAGTGGAAGCGGGCGCTGAAGTAGAAATTAAATAACCGACCTAAAAAGCCTGGTTTTTCCGGGCTTTTTCTTATGAGTAAAACAAAAAACATGATGTTGGCCCAAGCAAAGGTAAAATAATTTTTGATTTTAGCAGGAGTTATCATTACGCATAGCGAACAGATTAAATAGCTGACAAGAAAACTATCTAAAGGAGGCCTACCCATGACCGAAAAATTAAAAGGGACCCAGACAGAGAAAAATTTGTTGGCGGCATTTACCGGTGAGGCTGAAGCTCGTACTAAGTATGCCTTATTTGCTTCAGTTGCTAAAAGAGCTGGATATGAACAGATAGCAGCAGTATTTCAAGAAACAGCAGAACATGAAAAGGAACACGCTAAAATGTGGGCTCGCTATCTGGGCTTGATCGGCGATACAGCCCAAAACCTGCAGGCTGCCATCGATGGCGAACATTATGAGTGGACCGAAATGTACAAGGAATTTGCCCAGACTGCCCGTGAAGAAGGCTTCGCTGAGATTGCCACCTACATGGAAGAAGTGGCTGAAGTTGAACAAGAGCACGAAAAAAGATATCGTCAGTTGTTGGAGCGGGTAAAAACCGATACCGTATTTATTCGGCCCGAGCCGATCAGATGGCAGTGCCGTAACTGTGGTTATGTCCACGAAGGCAAGGAGGCCCCCGAGGTCTGCCCGGCTTGTGCTCACCCGCAATCTTTCTACCAACCAGCGGCGGACAATTATTAAAACTGACGCCGCCAGTGGGGTCAGCCGCTAAACAAGGTGCTGCTTGAGTTTCCCAAGCAGCACCTTATTGCTAGATTGCCAGCAAGGAGTAGGTTATTATGCTAAAAGTGCAGGAAGAAAAGTTTTTACTTAGTGCTTCCCGCAGTTTAGATTTTACTTACCGGGGCTTATTGGTTCATCACCAACGGGTAGCTTACTTATCACTAGTGCTGGGCCAAGCCGCCGGGATGGGGCCGGCAGAACTGTATCAGTTGTTTAAAACAGCAATAATCCACGATGCCGGGATAGCTAGCTTCGACCAAAAAGATAGCTTGGCGAAATTCGAGCTGGAAACGGAGGCCCGCTGGGAGCATTGCCAGCGGGGCTTTGAGTTTACACGTGGGATTCGAGCTTTAGCCGGCCTAGCTGCCAAAGTGCTGGTCCATCATGACCGCTGGGCCGGGGGCAATCCTTCAGGTTTTGAAAGCAGCCGAATACCCCTTATCAGCCGCATTGTTCATTTGACCGACAGGGTTAATGTTTTAATTAGGGATGATATCCCCATCTTACAACAAACCGGGTCAATTAAAGGCCGCATACAAGACGAGGCCGGCAAAGAATTTGACCCGGAATTGGTTGCGCTTTTGCTCGAGCTATTAAGGCGCGACAGCTTGTGGCTCGATTTAACTGCGCCCTGGCTAGAAGACAGGTTGCTTTTCCTGCTGGATAGCATCAATAAAAAACCACAGGCGGACTTGGTAGATTTGGCCCGCTTATTTGCCTGTGTGGTGGATGCTAAAAGTCGTTTTACCTACCATCATTCCCGTAGCGTGGCTGCCTGTGCCCGTTTTTTGGGCACAGCCCTTGGCTTTGGGGCCCGGGATTGTTCTTTGTTGGAAGCAGCCGGTTTGCTTCACGATCTGGGCAAGATTACGATCCCCGAACATATTTTGGAAAAAGACGGCCGGCTGACGGCGGCGGAATTTGGCTTGATCAAGCAGCATCCGTACTATACTTATTGGCTTCTGAAACCGGCCACGGAGGGGCTACCACTGGCCCAGTGGGCTGCGGCGCATCATGAACGCTTGGACGGTAGCGGCTATCCATTTCAACTCGCTGGCGAAAAGATACCCAAAGGTGCTCGTATTATTGCAGTGGCTGATATTTATACCGCCTTACGGGAAGAGCGTCCCTACCGTCCTAGCCTGTCTGGGCCTCAAATAGAAAAAATCTTATTGGAGCAAGTTCGATCCGGGGCCTTAGATAAAAAAGTGGTTGACGCTTTGTTGTCCAACCGCCGCCAATTGGAGCTGGAATAGGAACAGTTATAGGGCGGCAAAAACTCCGGCAGTATAACCTGATGACCAAGCCCATTGCAGGTTATAACCACCGCAGTCGCCGTCTACATCTATCAGCTCCCCGGCGAAGTAAAGCCCAGGTACTAGTTTGGACTGAAGGGTCCGGGGGCAGATCTGGCGGTGATCGAGTCCGCCGGCTGTAACTTGGGCCGCGGTCCAACCATTGGTACCGACAACGGTAAAAACCCAACTGGTAAGTAAAGCTGCCAAGCGCTTTATTTGAGCCAGGCTGATTTTACCCGCAGGCAGTTTCAGCTCGATTCCGGCTTCTTTAAGCAGGATTATTATCAGCCGTTTATTGATAAAGCCGACCAGGCTAAGTTCAGCTGTTTTATGGCTTAGCCGTCGAAAACGGTCTTGGAGATAGCTGGCGACTTCATCGGGCTGCTGCCGAGGCAACAAATTAAGTTTGAGCGCCGGCTGATGGCCCCGGCTTAAGGCCTCGCTGGCCGCCCGGCTGACAGCCAAAATCGGTGGCCCCGAAATACCGTAATTGGTAAACAACAGCTCGCCTTCAGCCTGGCTTGGCCGATCAGCTTCGTGGTAGACTTCGGCTCGGCCTTGCACCTTCACTCCAGCTGCTGCTTTCAAAAACGGTGCTTTTAACCTAAGTTGCACCAGGGCCGGGAAGGGCTCAATTAACTTATGGCCCCAACGGGCAGCCAGGGCATAACCATCGCCGCTGCAGCCAAATTGTGGGCCGGCTTTGCCGCCGGTAGCTAAGATCACGGCTTCGGCTATAAAAGAACCAACAGATGTATAAACGGTAAACGACGATCCGTTTTTGTCCACCCGTTTGGCTGTAGTATTACTGACCAGGGCCACCCCTTGATATTCTGCCTGATGACGTAATACATCCAGTATACTGGAGGCTTGGCCGGAGGCCGGGAAGACTTTCCCGGCCTCTTCTGTAACTGGCTCCACCCCTAGCTGGTAAAAATACTGCAGCGTTTGGGCGCCGCTAAAGCGGCTTAAAATAGTACGGATAAAATTTGGATCGGAACCGTGGAAATGGGCTAGCTTCAGATCTTCGTTAGTATAATTACAGCGGCCGTTGCCGGTGGCCAGAAGTTTTTTCCCCACCCGCGGATTTTTTTCTAGCAAAATTACCTGGGCACCATGCTCGGAGGCGGCCAGGGCAGCCATCAGCCCGGCAGCCCCGCCGCCGACGACAACGACAATTTTCCCTGACATGGCTCTACTATAATTGGCCGACGAACTGTTGTCCGAATTGATGGCAGCGGGCCAGAGCATCGCTGTCCGGATTCCAGGTGGTTTTGATGCCCTCACTGACTACGTTAAAGCCAGCTTCTTTTAAGCGGGTAGTCAACAGGTCCACTGATTCACCGCTCCAGCCGTATGTTCCAAATGCAGCGGCGCTTTTGTTTTTAAAAGCCAGGCCCTGGGCGACATCAAGAAAAGTAGAAGTGGAGGCTAAAACACTGCGGTTGACAGTGGGTGAGCCGACCAAAATTGCTTTCGATTTAAACACCTCGGTCAAGATATCGTTGCGATCGCTTTTGGCGCTATTGAAGAGCTTAACTTCGGTGCTGCTGTCTGCGGCGGCGATGCCATCGGCGATGGCTTCGGCCATACGGCGGGTACCGTTCCACATTGTATCGTAGATGATCGTAATTTGATCCTCCTGATAGGCTTGAGACCAGGCTAAGTATTTGTTTACAATCTGCAGCGGGTCTTGGCGCCAAATAACACCATGGCTGGGGCAGATCATATCCACTGGTACCTTCAGGGCTAGCAGTTCTTCAATCTTTCTTTTTACCAGCCGGCTGAAGGGATTTAAGATGTTGGCATAATATTTCATCGCTTCATGAAACAGTTCTCCTTGATCTACCAAGTCGTTGTAAAGAAATTCGGAAGCGTAATGTTGACCAAAGGCATCGTTGCTAAATAAAATATTGTCCCCAGTTAGGTAAGTGAACATGCTATCGGGCCAGTGCAGCATCGGGGCCTCGATAAAAATTAGTTTACTGCTGCCGATATCCAAGCTGTCGCCGGTGTTGACCGGGACAAAGTTCCAATCCTCGTGAAAATGCCCTTTCAACGATTTGATACCGTTAGTACTGCAGTAGACGGGTGTTTCCGGAATTTCCCGCAACAGCGCCGGCAGGGCTCCGCTGTGGTCTATTTCGGCATGGTTGGCTATGATATAGTCGATATCCGCCAGATCGATGATGTCCTTCAGCCGGGCCACAAACTCTTGGGCAAAAGGTTGCCAAACAGTGTCGATTAAAACAGTCTTTTGGTCCCTGATCAAATAGGAATTGTAGGACGAACCTTTATGAACCGAATACTCGTAGCCATGAAACCATTTAAGTTCCCAATCGGTTTTTCCAACCCAGGTTACGCGATCAGTGATGTTAAAATTCACGCTAATGCTCCTTTCTATTTTCGTAGCGGTTATTAATGGCAGGTGACACCAGTATAGCATACAGCAGGTACAAACACATACCGGTCCTATGGAAGAAGTACCTACCTTTTGCAACACCTTTTTTAACTGATTAAACTTCTGTGAACGAAACTCTGGTCGGTTCTACCCACGGCGGGCAAAAAAATGCTATTGACGTATAATCAACTTTATGATAGCATAATTAGATGCGACTAGGGGTATCATACGTTCTTCAAGGATTATGACAGGCGAGGGGATAATCTTTGGTAAAAATGGAAATAATACTAAGTGGCTCTTTTTGTCTTTAAGCGAGGCGAAGCCTGCCTGATTAGCCGCCTTGCTTTCGGTGTTTTTAGTATGGATGTTGTTGTTTTCTGGAGACCATCATTAGCAAGCTGAGGGGTGAAGTCAACTTGCTGCATCCTAATCGGGGTTCCGCCAATGAGCGGCATAGTTTTGCCAAATTGGTAGATGTTCTTGACCTTCCTAATCTGATTGAGATCCAGCGCAGTTCCTATCAATGGTTTTTAGAACAGGGATTAAAGGAGACGTTCGAGGAAATTTCACCGATTTTGGATTTTACCGGTAATCTTATCTTGGAATTTGTTACCTATAGCCTCGGTGAGCCCAAGCATTTGGTGGAAGAATGTAAGGAACGCGATGTTACTTACGCTGCTCCTTTAAAAGCAAAGGTCCGGCTGCATAATAAAGAGACGGGCGAAGTCAAGGAGCAGGAGGTCTTTATGGGCGATTTCCCCTTAATGACCGACAAAGGCACGTTTATTATCAACGGGGCCGAACGGGTGGTAGTGAGCCAGTTGGTGCGCTCGCCCGGAGTCTACTTTTCCAAGACTGAAGAACAAGGTAAAGAAGTTTTCAACGCGACCATAATGCCCAATCGGGGTGCCTGGCTGGAATTTGAGCTAAATACCCGCGATGTCATTACTGTGCGGGTAGACCGGACCCGGAAAATTCCAGCTACTGCTCTGGTACGAGCTTTAGGCTACGGTTCTGACAGCCAGATTATGGAGCTGTTCGATAACCACAGCTGTATCCAAACTACCTTGGAGCGTGACAGCACTAAAAACGAAGAAGAGGGTTTGGTAGAGGTCTACAAGCGCCTCCGTCCAGGAGAGCCGCCTACTGTGGACAGCGCTCGCAATTTGCTTGGAAACTTGTTTTTCCAACCCAAACGTTATGATTTGGCCGCTGTAGGCCGGTATAAGTTCAATAAGAAACTGAAGCTGGATATTGACCTCGATAAGCAGATCTTGACCAAGGAAGATATCATCGCTACTATTAAATACTTAATTGGGCTTAGGGATGGAAAAGGCCATGTCGATGATATCGACCATTTGGGCAACAGAAGGCTACGCTCGGTCGGTGAACTGCTGCAAAACCAATTCCGTATCGGGCTGTCTAGAATGGAAAGGGTTGTGCGGGAGCGGATGACTATCCAAGATGTGGATATTGTCACGCCCCAGGCCCTCATTAATATTCGGCCGGTAGTAGCATCCATCAAGGAGTTTTTTGGCAGTTCTCAGCTATCACAGTTTATGGATCAGACGAATCCGTTGGCTGAGCTGACCCACAAACGGCGCCTGTCGGCGCTGGGCCCTGGGGGCTTGTCCCGGGAACGGGCTGGCTTTGAGGTGCGCGACGTCCACTATTCCCACTATGGGCGTATCTGCCCTATTGAAACCCCAGAAGGGCCTAATATTGGCCTTATCAGCTCGCTGTCCACTTATGCCCGGGTAAATGAGTACGGCTTTATTGAAACACCATATCGTAAGGTGGATAAAGAAAGCGGTGTGGTGACTGATGAAATTGTTTATATGACCGCCGATGAGGAAGATGAATATATTGTTGCCCAAGCTAACGAACCGCTAACGGATGAGGGGCGGTTTGTCAATAACAAAGTTACGGTCCGCTACGGCAACCGCATCGTGGAGGTGGCTGCCGAGCAGGTGGACTTTATGGATGTATCGCCTAAACAACTAGTTTCGGTAGCGACGGCCCTAATTCCTTTTTTAGAACACGATGATGCTAATCGGGCCTTAATGGGTTCCAACATGCAGCGACAAGCGGTGCCGCTGTTGGTGCCGGAAGCACCGCTGGTAGGTACCGGCATAGAAAGCAAAGCGGCGTATGACTCCGGCGTATTGGTGACAGCCAGCCGGCCGGGTGTTGTAGTTCATACTACGGCTGATGCAGTCGTTGTCCGGGCCGACGACGGTACTTTGGATCGGTATCAGTTGGATAAATTCGTGCGTTCCAACCAGGGGACTTGTATCAATCAATGTCCCATCGTAACCAAAGGTGAGCGGGTTGAGGTAGGGACCATCCTGGCAGACGGCCCTTCCACCGACCGGGGCGAGCTGGCCCTGGGCCGGAATGTATTGGTGGCCTTTATGCCCTGGGAGGGTTATAACTATGAGGACGCTATTTTGATTTCCAAACGGCTGGTCAAAGAAGATGTGTTCACATCCATTCATATCGAAGAATATGAATGCGATGCCCGTGACACCAAACTAGGCCCGGAGGAAATTACCCGGGATATACCTAATGTCGGCGAAGATGCTTTAAAAGATTTGGATGACCGCGGCATTATTCGCATCGGGGCCGAGGTGCGCTCAGGTGACATCCTGGTTGGGAAGGTTACGCCCAAAGGGGAGACCGAGCTTACGGCCGAAGAGCGGTTGCTGCGAGCCATTTTTGGTGAAAAGGCCCGGGAGGTACGGGATACGTCTTTGCGCGTACCTCACGGAGAAGCCGGAATCGTAGTCGATGTAAAGGTTTTTTCCCGTGATGACGGCGATGAGATTGCTCCCGGAATAAACCAATTGGTACGTGTATATGTGGCCCAAAAGAGGAAAATCTCCGAAGGGGACAAGATGGCTGGCCGGCATGGTAATAAGGGAGTTATTGCCCAAATTTTACCGGAAGAGGATATGCCTTTTTTGCCTGACGGCGAACCGGTTGATATAGTGCTTAATCCGCTGGGGGTACCGTCGCGGCTGAACATCGGCCAAGTATTAGAAACACATTTAGGCTGGGCGGCTAAAATTCTGGGGCTTAAGGTTGCGACTCCGGTTTTTGATGGGGCTAGCGAAGAGGAAATCAGAGACATGCTCTCCGAAGCCAACTTGCCTCCTGACGGCAAAATACAGCTACGCGATGGGCGCAGTGGTTTGCCTTTTGATAACCCAATAACAGTCGGTTATATCTATATGTTAAAACTGGCTCATTTAGTCGACGATAAGATCCATGCTCGCTCTACCGGCCCCTATTCGTTGGTTACCCAGCAGCCTCTGGGTGGCAAGGCCCAGTTCGGCGGCCAGCGCTTTGGCGAAATGGAAGTGTGGGCTCTGGAAGCTTACGGTTCAGCCTATACCCTGCAGGAGTTGCTGACGGTAAAGTCGGACGATGTGGTGGGCCGAGTCAGGACTTATGAAGCCATTGTTAAAGGGGAAAATGTACCGGAACCGGGTGTGCCGGAATCATTTAAGGTGCTGATCAAAGAACTGCAAAGCTTGTGCCTCGATGCCAAGGTACTAAATAAAGACGAAAAAGAAATAGATATTCGCGACGAAGAAGACGATGTGGTTTCAGCGGCTCGGGAACTGGAGCTTAATATCGACAGCCGCCCCGGCTCGCGGACCAAAAACAAGAAACAGGCTGATAAGGAAACAGAGGATGAAACGGAACCGGCCCAAGTGGCATCGGCGGCCGGTGACGGTGAGGAATATGACTAAAAGTGGAAGGGAGCGAGGCCCTTTGCTGGAGGCAAATAGATTTGACCGCATTCGGATTGCTTTGGCCTCACCGGATCAGGTGCGCGCCTGGTCTAGCGGTGAAGTCAAAAAGCCGGAGACGATAAATTACCGGACGTTAAAACCGGAGCGGGAAGGCCTATTTTGTGAACGCATCTTTGGTCCCACCAAGGACTGGGAGTGCCATTGCGGTAAATATAAACGGATCAGGCATAAGGGAATCGTCTGCGATCGCTGTGGGGTGGAGGTAACTCGGGCTAAAGTACGGCGTGAGCGAATGGGCCATATAGAGCTGGCGGCTCCTGCTTCCCATATTTGGTATTTCAAGGGCATCCCAAGCCGGATGGGCCTTATCTTGGATATGTCGCCGCGCTTGATGGAGAAAGTGTTATATTTTGCCGCTTACGTGGTGACCGATCCTGGCCAAACTCCGTTGGTGTATAAGCAAATACTCAGCGAGGCCGAATACAGGGAATATCGCGATGAATACGGCGCTGGTTTTCAGGCCGACATGGGGGCCGAGGCTATCAGAAAGTTGCTAGCTGCAATCGAGCTGGATGAGCTGGCGGCTGAGCTTAGACAAGAACTTAAAAATGTGCGTGGCCAAAGGAAGATCCGTGCTATCCGGCGGTTGGAAGTAGTGGAAGCATTTCGCAAAAGTGGCAACCGGCCTGAATGGATGATTTTAGATGTTATCCCGGTTATTCCGCCGGAGCTGCGGCCGATGGTGCAGCTGGACGGGGGACGCTTCGCTACCTCGGACCTAAATGACCTTTATCGACGTGTGATCAACCGCAACAACCGGCTTAAGCGCTTGCTAGAGCTGCAAGCACCAGATATCATTGTTCGCAATGAAAAGCGCATGCTACAGGAAGCAGTGGATGCGCTGATCGATAACGGCCGCCGCGGACGGCCGGTAACCGGGCCTGGTAACAGGGCCTTAAAATCCCTTAGCGATTTGCTCAAGGGTAAGCAGGGACGGTTTCGCCAAAACCTTCTTGGTAAGCGGGTTGACTATTCCGGCCGCTCGGTGATTGTGGTAGGACCGGATCTGGCTATGCACCAGTGCGGCCTGCCCAAAGAGATGGCTTTGGAGCTATTTAAGCCATTTGTTATGAAAGAGCTAGTAGAGCGTGAACTGGCCAACAATATCAAAAGTGCCAAGCGGATGGTAGAGCGAGTGCGGGAAGAAGTTTGGGATGTGCTCGAAAATGTGATTGAGGAGCATCCGGTCATGTTAAACCGGGCTCCCACCTTGCACCGACTCGGGATCCAAGCATTTGAACCGGTACTGGTGGAAGGGCGGGCGATCCAAATTCATCCCCTGGTTTGTTCAGCCTATAATGCTGATTTTGACGGTGACCAGATGGCGGTTCACGTTCCGTTGTCAGCCGAAGCTCAGGCTGAGGCTCGGGTGCTGATGCTATCGGCTTACAATATTTTATCTCCAGCCAACGGCCGCCCGCTGGCTGTTCCGACCCAGGATATGGTAATTGGTATCTACTATTTGACTAGCGTCAGAGAAGACGCCCCCGGCGCCGGACGCATTTTTACCAGCGCTGAAGAGGCGGAAATGGCTCATGATGCCGGGGAATTGTCACTACAAGCCCTGATCAAAGTTTGGCTAAAAGATAAGTTGGTCGAAACTACCTTGGGCCGTCTTATTTTTAACCAGGCTCTGCCGGAAGGGATGTACGGCGACCTTCTAAATGAGGTCGTGGACAAAAAGATGCTGGGCAAAATAGTCAGTGACAGCTATTATCGCTATGGCATTGAATTGACGGTCGGTATGCTAGACCGGATCAAGGCCTTGGGTTTCCATTATGCTACCATGGCCGGGATCACCATTTCGATTGATGACACTATTGTACCGACGACAAAAACGGAAATCCTAGCCGAAGCTGACCGTAAAATTGAAGAGATCGAAGAGCAATACCGCACGGGGTTAGTGACCGCCGATGAACGTTACCAACAAGTGATTAAGATTTGGAACGAGGCTACGGATAAAGTTACTGAATCCTTGGTGGAAAACTTGGATCCTTTTAACCCGGTGTTCATGATGGCCACTTCCGGTGCCCGCGGCAATATCCAGCAGCTGAGACAATTGGCTGGAATGCGTGGCTTGATGGCCGACCCGTCCGGACGGATCATCGACCTGCCCATCCGTTCTAATTTCCATGAAGGCCTGACCGTGCTGGAGTACTTTATTTCCACCCACGGGGCCCGGAAAGGGCTGGCTGATACTGCCTTAAGGACAGCCGATTCCGGTTATCTGACCAGGCGACTGGTGGATGTATCTCAGGATGTAATTGTTAGGGAAGAGGATTGCGGCACCAGTGAAGGCTTTTATATGACGGCCATGTTCGATGGCAATGAAGAGCTGCAGTCGCTGTCCAAGCGGATTGTGGGCCGGATAGCTGCTGAGGACGTCGTGCATCCGGAAACCGGTGAAGTCCTGATTTTAGAAGGCGAGGAAATTAGTACTGAAGTGGCTGATGTTCTTACTAAGGTTGGGATCGAAGGGATTAGGGTGCGCACAGTATTGCAGTGCCGGACTAAAAACGGGGTCTGTGCTAAATGCTACGGGCGCAGCCTGGCTACCGGCCGGATGGTAGATGTAGGGGAAGCGGTCGGAATTGTGGCGGCGCAATCGATTGGCGAACCGGGTACTCAGCTGACTATGCGGACTTTCCATACGGGTGGTGTAGCCGGTGATGATATCACTCAAGGCCTGCCCCGGGTGGAAGAGCTGTTTGAGGCGCGAAAGCCTAAAAATGCGGCTGTAATATCTGATATGGATGGTGCGGTTCATATTACTGAAAACCGGGGCCGGACTGAGATCCAGGTAGTAGATAAAGAAACAGGCGAAGCTCATTCTTTTGCTGTACCGCACGGGGCCAGGGTATATGTTAAAGAAGGCCAATCCGTGTTAGCGGGTGAGCAACTTACCGAAGGCCCTATCGACCCGCACGAGCTACTTCGAATTAAAGGCATGACCGCTGTCCAAGCATTCTTATTGCACGAAGTCCAGCGGGTATACCGTTTTCAAGGGGTGGAAATCAACGACAAACACATTGAAATTATTGTCCGCCAGATGCTAAAAAAGGTGAAGGTGGAAGAATGCGGGGATACCGAATTACTTCCGGGTTCTTTAGTGGATGTGAGCGAATTTGAAGAAGAGAACATGAAGGCGTTGCAGGCCGATGGAGAACCGGCCACAGCTCGGCCGATTTTGCTGGGCATTACTAAAGCCTCCTTGGCGACCGAATCGTTCTTATCGGCGGCTTCATTCCAAGAAACTACCCGGGTGCTTACCGATGCGGCCATCAAAGGCAAGACCGATTATCTGCTGGGCCTAAAGGAAAACGTCATTATCGGTAAACTTATCCCGGCCGGAACTGGCATGGCCGGTTATGACCAAATCAAAACCGAACTCTTATCTGAGGACGAAGAAACCGAGAAACCGGAAGAGCTCGAACAAACTGCTGATACTGCCCCAGCAGCTGAGCCTTTAGCCGCACCTTGACAGCTACTTGCGGCAGTGGTAAAATATCCGAGTGTGACCTAAGGCTGCCTTCGCTCCAAGGTAGGCAGCTGGGCAATATCAACTGAGCTAGTTTGGAGCCAGGTCCACCGAGCACATATAATAAGTGTTGGACCTGGCTCTGCTTCGTCAAAAAGATACTATCAAGATTGGGGGATGCATAATGATGCTGGATGTGCTCAAAGCAGCCAAAAGGAAGTCGGTTGGTACCAAACAGACGCTGAAAGCAGTGCAAAAAGGTACCGCTAGCCGGGTTTACGTAGCTAAAGATGCTGAACCCTTCGTGGTAGAGCCTCTGTTAACATTGTGTCAGGAAAACGGAGTTCCGTGTACGTATGTAGATGATATGAAGACCTTAGGCAAGGCTTGCGGAATCCAAGTTGGAGCAGCGGCGGCAGCCGTGATCGAGGGATAGGGGAAGGAGGTGGGAAGATGCCGACAATAAACCAATTGATCCGTCAAGGGCGGAAGATGATAAAAGGAAAACCATCGGCACCTGCACTGCAAGGGTCGCCGCAACGGCGCGGGGTGTGTACCCGTGTGTACACTACAACGCCGAAGAAGCCGAACTCAGCCCTGCGGAAAGTGGCCCGGGTGCGCTTGACTAATGGATTTGAAGTTACTTCCTACATCCCCGGTATTGGCCATAATCTCCAGGAGCACGCTGTGGTTCTGGTACGTGGTGGTCGTATTAAAGACATACCCGGGGTAAGGTACCATGTTGTTCGGGGAACACTAGATGCCGCAGGCGTTGATGAGCGGCGTCAGAGCCGATCCAAATACGGTACTAAACGCCCGAAAAACTAACAGCACAAAGGAGGGAAGAGGATGCCAAGACGAGGCTACGTTCCCAAACGGGAAATTGCTCCGGATCCTGTTTATGGGAGCGATATGGTAACCCGCTTAATAAACAAATTACTCACCAGCGGGCAGCGCAGCGTTGCCGAGCGTATCTGCTATGATGCTTTGGAACACATACACGAAAAGACCAAACGCAATCCGCTGGAGATTTTTGATCAAGCGATTAAAAATATAACTCCTCTGGTGGAAGTGCGGGCTCGTCGGGTAGGCGGGGCCAACTACCAAGTGCCGGTGGAAGTGCGTCCTGAACGCCGTCCATCGCTGGCTATCAGATGGTTGGTTCAGTATTCACGCGCCCGGGGTGAACGCACTATGCCGGAGCGGTTGGCGGCGGAGATTATGGATGCGGCCAATGGCACCGGCGGGGCTGTGAAAAAACGTGAAGATACCCACAGAATGGCCGAGGCCAATAAGGCATTTGCTCATTACCGCTGGTAAACAAAAACGGTTTGGTAACCTATCTTACGGAAAGGGGTGAAATCCATGCCTAGGCAACACCAACTGCAAAATACGCGCAACATTGGTATCATGGCCCATATTGATGCCGGCAAAACCACAACTACAGAACGGATCCTATTTTACACCGGCAAAGTGCATAAAATGGGCGAAGTACACGACGGGGCTGCTGCGATGGACTGGATGGTTCAAGAGCAGGAACGGGGCATCACAATTACGTCAGCGGCTACTACTTGTGTCTGGCGCGGCCATTGCATAAACATTATTGACACGCCCGGCCACGTTGATTTCACCATGGAAGTCGAACGCTCACTGCGGGTATTAGACGGAGCAGTTGCTGTCTTTTGTGCCAAAGGTGGTGTTGAACCCCAGTCCGAGACAGTATGGCACCAAGCCGATCGCTATAAAGTACCGCGCATCGCTTATGTAAACAAGATGGATATTGTCGGAGCAGATTTTTTCCATACTGTCGATATGATTCGCACCCGCTTGGGTGCCAATCCGGTGCCGGTCGAAATTCCTATTGGTAAAGAAGATAATTTTCAAGGTACGGTGGATTTAGTTTCTATGCACAGCCTTGTTTATCTCGATGAGATCGGGGCGGAAAGCAAAGAAGGCGAAATCCCACCTGAGCTTGTAGACGAAGCCGAACAGCAACGGGATAAAATGCTGGAATCGTTGGCTGAAATAGACGATAATATTATGGAAAAGTATCTCGAAGGCGAAAATATTACAGTAGAAGAAATCAAAGCAGCGCTGCGTCAGGGAACCTTGCAGGGTAAAATTGTTCCTGTCCTTTGCGGTTCGTCTTACCGCAATAAGGGTGTGCAGCCGGTGTTGGACGCTATCGTGGACTATTTACCATCGCCGCTGGATATACCAGCTGTTCGCGGACTTCATCCCCAAACGGAAGCAGAAGAAGAGCGGTCAGCTAGCGACGAGGCGCCATTTAGTGCCTTGGCCTTCAAGGTGATGACCGATCCTTTCGTCGGCAAACTTGTTTTTGTCCGGGTTTATTCCGGCGTTTTAAAAGCAGGATCTTATATTTACAACACTAATCGCGGTCGGAAGGAGCGGATCGGCCGCATAATAAGAATGCATGCTAACCACCGTTCCGAAGCGGACAAAGCTTTTACCGGCGACATTGTGGCCATAGTCGGACTGAGAAACACACATACTGGAGATACACTTTGCGATGAGGCAGCACCGATTTTACTGGAATCCATGCGTTTTCCCGAGCCGGTTATTTATGTAGCTATTGAGCCGCGAACCAAAGTAGATCAGGATAAACTGGGCGAAGCATTAGGGAAGTTGGAAGAAGAAGACCCCACCTTTCGTATTCATACTGAGCCGGAGACAGGGCAGACACTGATCGCCGGCATGGGCGAGCTGCACCTGGAAATTATCGTAGATCGTTTGCTGCGCGAGTTCAAAGTCGGTGCCAATGTGGGCACACCGGAGGTGGCCTACAAAGAAAGCATCAGCCAGCCGGCCCAAGCCGAAGGGCGGTTTGTCCGCCAAACCGGTGGACGCGGGCAATATGGAGATGTCAAACTGGAGGTCAAACCGCTGGAACGAGGCCAAGGTTTTGTCTTTGAAAGCAAAATCGTCGGTGGGGTTGTACCCAAAGAGTTTATCCCGGCAGTGGAAGCAGGGGTACGCGAGGCGGCGGAAAATGGCATTTTAGCCGGATATCCTTTAGTAGATATTGGAGTTACGTTGTATGACGGATCCTATCATGAAGTAGACTCTTCGGAAATGGCATTTAAAATTGCAGGTTCCATTGGGTTTAAAAATGCAGTTTCCCGAGCAGAACCGGTGTTGCTGGAGCCGATAATGAAAGTGGAGGTTCTGGTGCCGGAAGAGTACATGGGAGACGTAATAGCCGACCTGAACGGCCGCCGCGGAGGTATCGAAAGGCTAGATCAAAGAAGCGGGGTGCAGGCTATTGATGCCCTGGTGCCGCTGGCTGAGATGTTCGGCTATGCCACTGACCTGAGGTCTCGTACCCAGGGACGAGGTAATTACTCGATGCAGTTTTCCCACTATAACCAGGTTCCCAAAAACCTGGCGGAAAAAATTATTACTCAGACCCAGGGATTATCTGGGTAAGCCAAATTAAGTAAGGAGGAAAAAACATGGCGAAGCAAAAGTTTGAGCGGACTAAGCCCCACGTAAATGTCGGAACCATTGGCCATGTCGACCATGGCAAAACAACACTTACTGCTGCAATTACCAAACTATTGTCTGATGCTGGGCTGTCGAACTTTATTCCCTATGATCAGATCGACAAAGCACCGGAAGAGCGGGCTCGCGGGATCACTATTGCGACTTCCCATGTGGAATACGAGACCGAGAACCGTCACTATGCCCACGTCGACTGTCCCGGTCACGCTGACTACGTGAAGAACA
>JAAZKX010000075.1 GCA_012799605.1 Bacillota bacterium
CTTTTTGGCTGTGGCCAGTACTGTGCTTGTTATTGGGTTAAATTGCATGGTATAATAGTAGGAACTAGAGCCAAGGGAGGCCTCTATTTTTATGGATAAAGTGCGGGTTAGAATTGCCCCCAGCCCTACGGGATTATTAAATTTAAGAAGAGCGCGAATAGCGCTTTTTAATTACCTGTTTACCCAGGCTTATGAGGGGACTTTAATACTAAGAAGCGATGACATCGACCAAGATCGTTCGTCAAAGGCGGTGGAGCAGTCTATTTACAAAGACCTGGCTTGGTTGGGAATAAGCTGGGATGAAGGCCCGGATAAAGGGGGCTCGTATGGCCCCTATCGTCAATCGGAACGTACGGATGTGTATACGCGGTTTACCAAGCGGCTGATCGAGGATGGATTTTGTTATCATTGTTTTTGCGATAGCCGCGAGCTGGCCGATAAGCGCCGCGAAATGTTATCGCATGGGGAAACCCCACGCTATACCGGCCGCTGCCGAAATTTAAACGAAGAAGATCGGGCTCGCCTGATCGCGGATGGCAGGGAGCCGGTGGTGCGGTTTCGGACCTCTGGCAGCAAAGCGATCACTTTCACTGATTTGATCAACGGGCCAATAGAAATTGAAAGCGAGGCCCCAAATGATTTTATTGTCGTGAAGGCTGATGGTTTGCCAACGTATAACTTCGCTGTGGTTCTTGACGATCATTTTATGGGTATCAGCCATGTAATTTGTGGTGACGAGCAACTGGCGAATACCACCCGCCAGGTAATGCTGTATGAGGCCTTGGGCTGGAGACCGCCCAAATTTGCCCATTTGCCAGCTTTGACCGATGACGAGGGGAGGCTGTCGGCCACAGTTGGGCTAGGCACGGTAGAGGAATACCGGCAACGCGGCTATCTTCCCGAATCCTTAGCCAATTTCCTCCTTCTTCTCGGCTGGAAAGGGCCGGAAAAACCATTTTTCACCGTAAAGGATGCAAGTAAGAGCTTCCGGCTGGAGCAGATCAGCCAAACCCCGGCCATATTTAATCCCGATCAACTGCGCAAAATTAACAATTACTACCTTAAAAGTAGCTCACCCGAACGAATATTGGAGCTAGCCTTGCCTTATCTACGGGAAGCAGGTTATGTCAGCGAGCCTGATGAAGATGAATACGCTTGGTTGTTGCAGCTGGCCGAGACTATGCGGGGCGAGCTGGATGAAATAGCTGAGATCAATGAACGGGTGTCGTTCTTTTTTGAATCTAAAATTGAGCCGGAAAGCAAAAGGGCGATTCAAGTGTTAAAGGAAGAACAAGTGCCGGCAGTGTTTACGGCTGTTCTCGAGCGCTTGGGCAGGTTGCCTGAATTTAAAGTGGCAGCTATACGTACAGAACTACGTCAGCTGTGTAAAGATATGGATCTTACTACTCGCCGGGTGTATCTGCCGCTGCGGGTGGCTCTTACCGGCAGGCTGCGAGGGGCAGAAATATTTAGGATCATCGCTCTGTTAGGCTGGGAGCAAGTGAAAGCCCGCCTTGAAGCGGTCCAAAAACAGGGTTTTTATCATTACTAGGCAACGGTAATAGGAAAGGAGAATCAGAATGTCGCTCAAGGTTTATGATACCATGACCAAAAGCCTGCGTGAGTTTGTTCCTCGCGATCCAGGGAAGGTCAGCATTTATGTGTGCGGAGTGACCCCTTATAACTTTTGCCATATCGGAAATGCGCGCCCGTTTTTGGTTTGGGACGTAATTCGACGCTATTTGACCTACAAGGGGTATTCGGTGCGCTATGTTCAGAACTTTACCGATGTAGACGACAAAATTATCAATCAGGCCCAGAAAGAAGGCGTCAGTGCTCTTGAGATAGCCGACCGTTATATCAAAGAGTATTTTCACGATATGGATGCCCTGGGAATCCAACGGGTCGATGTTTATCCCCGGGTGACGGATCACATCTCTGATATAATTGCTCTAGTGGACAAACTGATCGAAAAAGGGCACGCCTATGTGCTTGACGGTAGCGTTTATTATTCAGTCGAAAGCTTTCCCGAATACGGCAAGCTGTCGGGGCGCAGCCTCGATGACTTAAAAGCCGGCGCCCGGGTAGAAGTGGATGAGCGTAAGCGGCATCCGATGGATTTTGTTTTATGGAAACCTTCGAAAGAAAATGAACCGGCTTGGGATAGCCCCTGGGGGCCTGGCCGGCCAGGTTGGCATATCGAATGTTCTGTGATGGCGCTTAAATATCTTGGGCCGGGCTTTGATTTCCACGGCGGCGGTTCGGACCTCATTTTTCCGCATCACGAAAACGAAGTAGCGCAGTCGGAAGCTGCCCTAGGAACTCCTTTTGTTCGTTACTGGGTTCATAACGGTTTTATTAACATGGGTGGCGAAAAGATGGCCAAATCGGTTGGGAATATAACCCGGGTTCGCGATCTGATCAAACAGTATCCGGGCCCAGCGATCAGATACTATATACTATCGACCCATTACCGCAGCCCGCTGGATTTTCGGCTCGAGGATATGCCGGCGGCAGTACGGGGTTGGAAGCGGCTAGTAAATCTAGAAGACAATCTGGAACGGGCCCTGGCCGGGACAGAAATTAAGCCCCCGGCCGACTTATCACCCGCAGCCCGGCAATTTCAAGATCTATTGGCCAAACATCGCCAAGCCTTTGAGACGGCTATGGACGATGATTTCAATACCGCCCAAGCGGTGGGAGTTTTGTTCGATTTGGCCCGGGATCTCAACCGTTATTTAGCCGCAGGTGCCATCGAGGGCGAGCGGGCAGTAATGCTGGCAGATGGACGGGATTTGTTTCTCTCTTTGGGCGGGGTGTTGGGACTTACCGGTACAAGCGAAAGGTCAGCGGATAAAGCTTTGCTCGATGATCTGATTCAACTGGTAGCTGAACTTAGGGAAGATGCCCGGGCGCGCAAAGATTATGCCACTGCTGACCGAGTCCGTGACCGCTTGAGCCAGCTGGGAATTATTTTGGAAGATACTGCCGCCGGGGTTCGTTGGCGCTATAGGTAGGGCTGCACCTTCTTAATTTTGGCCGCTTCTACCCGGCCAAAAGGCCTTTACGGGCAGTAGTTTATCGAAGGAGGCAGTTAAGATGAAAGTCGAATTACTAAATTATACCCCCGATCCCGAACGGACAGTAGCAGCTGCGGCCCGGTTGTGTTATTCAAAAACTGGAGCCGCAGACTTGCTCGAAGAGCTTACCGATGAAAAAGTAGCCCGGCTAATAACCCACCTTCTCAACAGCGGACACGAATCACCGCTAGAGCATGTTTCTTTCACCTTTACGATCGAAGGAGTAAGCCGGGCCTTATCACACCAGCTGGTGCGGCATCGGATAGCTTCTTATTCGCAGCAATCACAGCGCTATGTCAAAGAGGACTCATTTACCTATATTGTGCCCCCTAGCATCGATAGTTGTCCAGCGGCCAAGAAAGCCTTTTTACAAACCATGGTTGCGATTCAAAAGGCCTATAACAAATTAGTCGAGCAGGTGCCAGCTGAGGACGCACGCTATGTGCTGCCCAATGCTTGCGAAACAAAGTTGGTCGCAACTTTTAATTGCCGTAGTTTACACAACTTTTTCCGGTTGCGCTGCTGTCACCGCGCCCAGTGGGAGATACGGCGGCTAGCCGAGGAGATGAGGAAACTGGTTCTTCAGGTGGCGCCACTTCTTTTTTCATCAGCCGGGCCTAGCTGTGAAACCGAAGGCGTATGTTATGAAGGCCGTTTTTCCTGTGGACGGGCCAAATTTGTTAGTAATAGAGATGGGGTTTCGAACGTAAGATTAAAACGGGCGGACAAACTAAACCCCTAAAGCGGATGGTGATAGTTATGGGGCAAGACAAACTGATTTGGGGCCGCAACATAGTGCTTGATGCTATCCGGGCCAATAGAACGATAAGCAAAATTTTAATTGGGGTTCAAGGTGGGAGAAAAATAGATGAAATTAGAGCCTTGGCCCAAAGGCGCCGCATACCGGTAGAGAATGTCGAGCGGCGGCAATTAGACAATCTCACCAGCGGGCTTGTGCACCAGGGGGTGGTCGCATTTACCGTCCCGCGACGCTATGTGCATGTGGATGATATTTTGGCCCGGGCCGCAGCGCGAAAAGAACCGCCTTTGATATTAGCTTTGGCCCAAGTAGAAGATCCACGCAATTTAGGCGCAGCCGCCCGGACGGCTGCAGCTGCCGGTGCTCATGGTCTTGTCATTCCTCTGCGGCGGGCTGCACCTATTACCGGGGCGGCGGAAAAAGCAGCTGCCGGGGCGCTGGATCACATACCAGTAGCCCGGGTGACTAATTTAAGGCGCTGCCTTACCGATCTTAAAGCCGCCGGCTTATGGGTTATGGGGGCTGATATGGACGGAGACAGCTTGTATTACGAAACAGATTTGACCGATCCGGTTGCATTGGTGGTAGGGGGCGAAGACAAAGGGCTAGGCCGGCTGATAGCGCGAGAGTGTGACTTTCTGGTCCGGATTCCGATGCGACCTGAAATAACATCGCTGAACACCTCAGTAGCTGCCTCGCTTTTGTTGTATGAGGCAGTGCGGCAGCGTGATCAAAAGTGAGTTTTTTGAGCACACAAAAGCTTGGGATTTGATAATTGTAGCCTTGATTTAAGTGACGCCGCTACCCTTGACGGATTATGTACTGGAGTACTATAATTATAGGCACTGGGACAACCCATATACGTAAAAAGATATGGCGGCCTAGTAGATGGAGGCGAGGCTAGTGACCATGGGTGCCGCACAGGAGATGTACTGCGATCTACGCGAGATCCAGGATGAAGAGCTGGTATCCAAGGCCCGTGACGGTAGTGAGGTTGCCTTAGAAGTCCTGATTAACAAATATAAAAACTTTGTTCGGGCTAAGGCACGGTCGTATTTTTTGGTTGGAGCCGACCGAGATGATATCATCCAGGAGGGTATGATAGGTCTTTATAAAGCAGTCCGTGACTTTCGAGCTGACAAGCTTTCTTCCTTCCGTGCATTTGCCGAACTTTGCGTAACCAGACAGATAATCACCGCCATTAAAACGGCGACTAGGCAAAAGCATATTCCGCTGAACTCTTATATATCGTTAAATAAACCTATTTATGATGAAGATTCGGATCGTACACTGATGGATGTTATCTCCGGCGTCCATATAAGCGATCCGGAGGAGCTTGTTATAAACAGGGAAGAATTTGATGATATCGAAAGTAAAATGGGCGAAATACTGAGCGATCTGGAATGGCAAGTGCTAGTGTCGTATCTGGAGGGAAGGAGCTACCAAGAAATAGCGGCTGAACTTAACCGGCATGTAAAATCAGTCGACAATGCACTTCAACGGGTAAAGCGCAAGCTGGAAAAATACCTGGAAAAACGTTGCGAAGATTAAACTGTTGACTTTAATCTCTAAACCAAGTACTATAATATGTGTGTTAAAAACAGGCCGACGTAGCTCAATTGGCAGAGCAGCTGATTTGTAATCAGCAGGCTACCGGTTCAAGTCCGGTCGTCGGCTCCAAAATATATACTGGACAAAAAAATACTGTTGTGATAATATGTACTGTGCTTAAGATGTATGGAGAGGTACCCAAGTCTGGCCAAAGGGGGCAGACTGTAAATCTGCTGGCGATGCCTTCGGTGGTTCAAATCCACCCCTCTCCACCAGTACAACGCGGGGTGGAGCAGTTCGGTAGCTCGTCGGGCTCATAACCCGGAGGTCGCTGGTTCAAATCCGGCCCCCGCAACCAAAAGCCCACGTGGCTCAGTAGGCAGAGCGTCGCCTTGGTAAGGCGGAGGTCACCGGTTCGATCCCGGTCGTGGGCTCCAGACGAAATTTAAATCCCTGCAAACTAGTGCAGGGATTTCGTTTTTTAAAACAACGTTGTACCAACGAGTTCCGATACCCTACAACGGGGAGTTGTGCAACCCCATTATACTTATAAAACTACCGGAATCCGGTATGGGATATCAGAAAGTTAACATAAAATTAAAAAGCGGTCGCTGCCTCGAGAATAGAGTGGTTCTGAATTCCGAGTTTTTGTTACTGGAAAATGACGAAGAAATAAATTCGGGTTGTATAGAGCGGATAGAAATAGTAACTAAATAGGTCTACTACACTATCTTTCAAAGCAAATCCGAGGGATTAGTCCGGGAATTAGAAAAAGGATTGAATAATTTGCCCGGGGACAGGCCTAGAATTATCTACAAGAAGTAAAAGCGACCCATAGTGAAAAATTGCTCAAGAAGATTGGTAGGGGAGCATTTCCCACTTACTTAAATTTCACCGCGGTTCCATAGACAATTACCTCAGCTGCGCCCTGCATCACGGAAGCGGAGGCATAACGAATGTTAATGACCGCATCTGCCTGCAATTTTTCCGCCTCTTGAACCATTCTTTTAGTTGCTAAATCCCGGGCGCTATCCATCATTTCGGTGTAGGCTTTAAGCTCGCCCCCGATTAAATGCTTTAAACCCTGGCTAATATCCTTCCCCAAATGCCTGGTCTGGATGGTGCTGCCTTTAACTATCCCCAGCGTCTCCAGCTCTTTACCGGAAATATAGTCGGTATTAACCAAAATCATTTTCCTGCTCACTCCTTATCTATTGTAATGCTGATAGGGTAAATATCCTATCCCCTTGGCCTGCTATATTATATGGGCTTGACTACTTCGACATCCTACCTCAAAGGGTACATCAACCCGGCTTTTGACGCAACTATATCTGGGCCCAAATTTTTCTTACCCCATCCCTGAAACGAGCATAGATAGTATGTCGCGGTTCATGACCGGTCCCTGCATTGATTTGTGGGGACTTTATTTATTTGGTGTTACAACTTATTTGAAGTGCAAATGTAATGTAGGTGGGAGCCAAATGCTGTTTGAGTGAGCTATTAAACATAGAGGCTTGTTATAGAACAGAAAAAGGCTTGGTTAGGTAACGTGCTCAGTTGACGGGTGGCTATTATGTTATGTATACTATAGTACAGGTACGAATTGTTTCATTCATGAACCAAACTCTATTACGGAATCAGGATGGAGGTGGTTTGTGTCTGTGATGCTGTAATCGGAAGTTGATGTTTACGGGGATTATAGGATTTGTTATCAAATGTGTTACCTTCAAACTGCTGGAGGTCTTACCAATGAAATTGGCTCGCACGGGCTACTATGATCAGTTTCTTACTGGAATTCAATTCCCTAAAATGGTGGGTATCACAATACAATATGAGGATCGGAAGATCGACGATGTTGCTGCTACTACCCGGGAAGAACTGGTGGGATCTGGTTATCTTGATCTTGTTCGCGGAAAAACAGTAGCTTTGGCTGTGGGAAGCAGAGGCATTTACAATTTACCAGTTATGGTGTCCGCCACCATAGAAGTGCTAAAGGATTACGGAGCCCAGGTGTTTATTGTTCCTGCTATGGGTAGTCATGGCGGGGCTGATGCGGTGGGACAGGTTCGCCTACTTGAATACCTGGGAATTAGCGAGCAGACCATGGGCGTGGAAATTCGATCTTGTATGGAACCTGTGATTATTGGCTATACCGATGAAAATGTTCCGGTCTATTTTGATGTTCATGCTGCCAAAGCCGATTATACCATTAGCATTGCCCGCGTTAAACCCCATACTACCTTCAGGGGGCCGTATGAGAGCGGGATGGTTAAAATGAATGTAATCGGGCTGGGTAAGCAAAAAGGAGCGGATTATTGCCACCTCAAGGGCATGGCCAATATGCCTAGGAATTTGGTTACAATGGGTAAGGTTTCCCTGGCTCGGTCAAATTTGCTGCTTTCCTTGGCTGTGGTGGAAAATGCGTTTAGGCAGACTTATCTAATCAAGGCCATCCCCAAGGAACAAATTTTGGCCGAGGAACCTAGATTATTGGAGCTGGCAAAATCGCTTATGCCTAAGATCCCCTTTGATGACTTGGATCTTGTGGTAGTGGACGAGATTGGCAAAAATATTACTGGTACTGGTATGGATCCCAATATTATTCAACGCTTTTCTTCGGAGCACATGGATGCTAGTCCTTTTATTAAGCGCCTGGTGGTTTTGGATTTGACTGAAGAAACTGATGGTAATGCAGCCGGGGCAGGCTTTGCTGATATTGCTACAATGAAGCTGTTTCAGAAGCTGGAAATGGAAAAAACATATCCCAACTCCCTTACTGCCAGGACCACTATTCCTAGCAAGCTGCCAATAATTATGGACAATGATGAAACCGCTATGAAAGCCGGAATTAAGACAGCCCCGGATGTGGATTATGACAATATTCGTCTGCTGCGAATACGTAATACTTCATGCATGAGCCGGATGGAGATCTCGGAGGCTCTTATCGCTGAAGCACGGGCGCTTTCTCAGGTAGAAATTGTGACTGAGCCTTTCTATTATCAGTTCGATCAAGACGGTAATCTACCCAAAACAGGATTTTTGTATGCTAGTTAATGGTAAGACATATTGAAGGCTTATTGAACAGGGGGAGAAATCATGAAAAGATCAGCCATTCTAGTTTTGGTTCTTTGCTTGGTGGCGATGACGGCAATCGGTTGCAGCAACGGTGGTAACGCTGGTCAAAAAAACGCGGCTTTGGACTATCCCACGAAAGAAATCACGGTAATAGTACCGTGGAATGCCGGCGGGGCCAATGACGTTGCCGCGCGTCAGTTGCAGCCAATATTTAAAGAAATGTTCGATGTTGATTTGGTAATTAAAAACGTAGCTGGCGGCTCTAGCGCAGTCGGTATAACTGAAGCTATTAATGCTAAAGCGGACGGTTACACTGTCGGCTTTGCCACCAGCACTTATGTGGGGCTGGCGGCTGAGGGAAGTGTCTCATCTGATCTGGAAGGCGATTTTGAAAATATTTGCTTGGTGATGGAAGACCCGATTGCTATCGTGGCCAAGGCTGGTGCTTATGAGGATTTGAATGCTTTTATCGAGGATGCCCGCCAACGGCCGGGCGAGACGGTAGTAGCTATGTCCAACACCTTTGGTACTGCCCCAGTCTACATGACCCTTCTGCAGGAAGTGGCTGATATCGATACTAATCTGGTTTGTTTTGACAGTGGTTCCCGTTGTGTTACTGAAGTTTTGGGCGGTCACGTAGAAGTTTCGTGCAGTAACTATGGTGATTTTGTAGCTCAAGTTGAAGCTGGCGAAATTGAAGTTTTGGCCCTTATGACTCAGGAACGATCGGATGTTTTACCCGATGTACCTACTATTTTGGAATGCGGCTATGATGTGTTCGGGGCCGGATATATTCGTCAGATGAGTTTTATGATGGCTCCTAAGGGTTTGGATCCCGAGGTTAAAGAAGTTTTATCAAAGATGTTCCAGGATGCATGCCAGTCTGATGCCTACCAGGCTTTTGCTAAAGAACGCAGCTTTTCCTCTCCGGGAACCATTGGATCCGAATTGGATGAGATTGTAGCTGAAGTTTACAATGGGCTCAAATTGGCCTATGACAAATATTTTGTCGAGTAACTGCTAAAGTTCCCGCCAACGCCCGCTGATACAGCGGGCGTTGGCAGGTTAACCATTTAACAACTTGTAAGGGAGTACTCTTTATGAGTAAAACTGCTCGTGTTTATGAATTAATAACGTGCCTGGTCTTAGCCATTTATAGCTTGGTTATGATTGCATATGCCCGGCTCAATCCAGTAACAGCGAAAGTGAGGGGGATGAAATCCTACACTTTCCCCGTCGGGGTTTATGCTCTTATGCTGGGGATTTGCATTATCTTGATCATTAAAAATTTGGTTAACGAAGTACGGATAAAAAAGGTGTTCAGCACTTTGACTTTGCATGAAAGAAGGCAATTAAGGGCTGAAGAGAAGGAACAATATGTGTTTGAGCCGCTGGATCGGCGGGTTATCATCACCACCGCCCTAATTATTGCTTATGCGGCGGCTTGGAACTTAGTTGGATTTTCGTTGGCTACGATGGCTTTTGTAACAGTTACGGCCAAAGTTTTAAGGCCGGCAACCAAACTTGAAACTTGCATCCTGGTTGCTATTGCTACTACGATATTGATTCATGTTGTATTTGTAAAGTTGTTTGCTATTTCTTTACCGGAACCGTTGCTTAGTGCTATTTTGTCATAAGGAGAGCAGATTATGGGCGATTTATCCTTAATTATTTCTGCGGCTGTCGGGGTGTTGGGCTCGCCTATGACCATGCTAGTTATTATGCTAGGGACGTTGATGGGGCTCGTATTTGGCTCTTTACCTGGCCTTACTGCTACCATGGGCGTCGCATTATTGATTCCGTTGACATACACGATGGATCCTGTTCAGGCTATTGGTATGATGCTCGGTTGTTATGTGGGCGGAATAGCCGGCGGGGCAATACCGGCTATATTGCTTAACATCCCCGGTACACCCGATGCTTGTGTTACTACTATGGACGGCTACCCTATGGCCCAGCAGGGCCGAGGGGCTAAGGCCCTGGGATGGGCTGCATTTGCTTCTGGTATTGGAACTTTCTTTAGCTGGATCATTTTGATCTTCTGTGCCCCATTGCTGGCCAGTGTGTGCATTGAGTTTGGATCACCGGAATACTGCGCTTTGGCTTTGTTTGGGCTTTCCATCATTATTGCAGTATCGGGTAAATCTATTCTCAAAGGTATCCTGGCAGGTTTACTTGGTATCGGTATTTCTTTTATTGGAATCGATCCTGTCTGGGGCAATTTACGCTTTACCTTTGGTAATGTGAACCTATTAGGGGGCATCAGCTTGATGCCGGCGCTGATTGGTTTTTATTCGATCCCCCAAATATTAACCGGATGCTTGGAAGAAGGGGTGCAAGCTAAAGGCGAATACAAGATACGGTTGCGGGATTTTGTGCCTTCGCTAAAAGAGCTTTGGCAGGAGAAATTTGTTATTATCCGTTCCAGTGCTATCGGAACCTTAATTGGCGCTATTCCGGCTACCGGCGGCAATATAGCGGCCTATATCGCTTATGACCAAACAAAGAAGTTTTCTAAGGATCCGGACAGTTTCGGTCGTGGGAATCACCGTGGGGTTATTTCGGCCGAAGCGGCCAATAATGGTGTTTGTGGCGGGGCTTTGATTCCACTTTTGACGTTAGGTATTCCCGGCGACAGTGTGACTGCTATGATGCTGGGCGGTTTGATTCTGCATGGCTTACAGCCTGGCCCGCTGCTATTTGCTGAGCATCCGGATATCATAATCGGTCTTTTTACCACCCTTATGGCTGGTACGATTTTCATGGTTCTTTTACAGATGTTTGGGATCCAGATGTTCATCCGGGTTCTCAGTGTACCGACAAACTTTTTAAATTCTGTCCTGGTTGTCTTATCTCTGGTTGGCTCTTATGCGTTAAACAATAACTTTTTTGATGTTATTGTCGCTTTGGTGCTAGGCCTGCTTGGTTTTATCATGACCAAGGCCGATTTCCCCATGGCACCGGCGGTGTTGGGATTGGTATTGGGGGGTAGGTTTGAAAGTGAGTTTCGCCGTTCACTGCAAATTAGCAATAACTCGTTTGCTGTTTTTGTGCGAAGACCAATCGCTTTTGGTCTAATTTTAGCGGCGGCAATTTTGATCATACTATCTACGGTTATGCACTGGCGGTCCCAGAACAGGGCTGCTGCTGAAGGGGAGATATAATGTGACCTGGAGAAAAATTAAGAATCACGAAGAAATTTTAGCAGCAGGAGATATTGAGGCCAAAAAAATTGCGCTTGAGATTACTGACAAAACACTGCAGCGCATGGATGCTGGGGACCGAATAAAAAGCATCATGCGTCTTGAGGGCGACTGGCTTCATGTGGGGACTGAAAGCTGGGATTTAAGTCAGAAAAAAAATATATACATGATTGGTGCTGGGAAAGCATGCAATCACATGGCTATGGCTGTAGATGAGATTCTGGGTGATAGATTGACCCGCGGGTTTGCCATTGTGAAGATCGCTGAAGAGACCGATTATTACCGTAATACAGAGGTATTTATCGGCGGGCATCCTCTTCCCAATGAGGAAGGACTCCGGGCTTGTAAAATTATTTTGGATGTGGTCGATAAGGCGACCGCTGATGATTTGTTCATCACTTTGATGAGCGGGGGCAGCTCTGCTTTGATGGCCTGCCCTATTCCCGGCCTGACTTTAGAGGACGAGCAGGTCACCACCGATATATTGCTTAAATCAGGCGCCAATATTATGGAAATCAACGCAATCAGACGCCATATTTCCCAGACTAATGGCGGCAACCTGGCCAAACGTATTGCGGCGACCGGCGCTGATATGATTGGCTTTTCCATTTTCGACGTGGTGGGGTATCCGCGGACCGGTGATATTGGCATTCCCTATCCCAATTTAACCGGAACTCCCATTGGGGTAGATGACACTACATTGGACGATGCCCGCCGTGTTATCAGGCAATATGATATCGCCGATAAACTGCCAGCTGCAGTGGTGGATTACCTTATGAATTGTGGCCCCGAAGGTGAAACCCCAAAGGCATTCCCTCAGTTTACCTATTTTGGCCTAAATTCGGTATCGGATTCTTGTTATATAGCCCAGGAGATCGCGGAAGAAATGGGTCTGAGGGCCTTGGTTTTGTCAACGTTTATAGAAGGTGAAAGCAGGGATGTGGGAACCATTATGGCTTCCATTGCCCGTGAAATTCAAAACTACGGCAACCCGGTGTCAGCACCATGTGTGGTTATCAGTTCCGGTGAAGCTACGACTAAAATCAGCCATAACAGCCTGATCAAAGGCCATGGTGGTCCGGGCCAGGAAATGACGGTCAGTTTTGCTATTTCTGCAGTGGATGCCCCTGGTGCATGCCTGTTATCCATCGATACGGAAGGAACCGACGGGTCCACGCTTATAGCCGGTGGCATTACCGATTCTAAAACTTACGGCCGGGCCCAAGCCCGAGGGATTGATTTTCACGCAGCTTTACGTCATCATTCCTGTTACGAAGCATTGATGCCGGTAGGTGGCGGTGTGTTTACTGGTAATACCGGGACCAATGTCTGCGATTTCAATATCATGTATGTACCAAAACTATAGATAAAGGGTCGATAAAAATGACTGTAAACAGGACTGCTATTGAGTCAGTCCATGCACGCCAGATTTTAGACAGTAAATCCCGGCCAATAATTGAAGTGGATGTTATTACCAAAGGTGGGATAAGAGGTAGGGGCTCAGCCTCCACCGGCACTTCGGTTGGAATGCATGAGGCTTTGGTTTTGGTTGATAATGATCAGACCAAATTTGCGGGCAAAAGCGTCTATAAGGCGATTGAAAATGTACATGAAATTATCGCTCCGGCCATTAAGGGCTTGGATGTGACCGATCAGGCAAAGATTGACTACCGCCTAATTGAACTAGATGGTACGCCCAATAAAGCCAATCTTGGGGGCAACACCATTTATGCTACTTCTATTGCCTGCATCAAAGCGGCTGCCGCTATAGCAGGCTTACCGTTGTATCGCTATTTGGCACCGGGGCCGATAAAAACTTTACCCGTGCCCACTTTTAACAGCATCAACGGCGGCCGGTACGGTGATTTTGTTATGGGGATTCAAGAGTTTACCTTCTGCCCCTACAAAGCAGACCATATGGCTGAAGCTGTGGAGATTGCGATGCGGGTTTTTCCTATGATCGGCCAGGTGATTACCGAATCACAGCGCGGCCGTCCGGCCCAAGTGGGCCACTATTACGGTTGGCGGCCGCCCTCCGATGATCCGAGACAGGCGATGGAGCTGCTACATGAGGCTGTGATCCGTTGTGGCTATGAACATAAGGTGGCATATGCGCTTGATGTAGCTGCCAGTGAAATATATGATGCTGCCAAGCAGAAATATTTCATCGGCGGGAAATGGCTTTCTTCCGATGACATGATTCAACTGATCCAAGAACTGACCAAGCAGTATAACTTTCTTTATATTGAGGATCCGCTAGATGAAAATGACTGGCAGGGCTATCAAAAAGCTGTTCAAGCCATTGATCGCTCGCTGATAATCGGCGATGATTTCATCGCTACTAACCGGGAGCGATTGAAAAAAGCATATAAAATGAATGCTGTAGAGGGTTTTATTTTTAAGCCTAACCAAGTCGGCACTATCACCGAAAGTTTGGAAACACATCGATTTGCCCAAGCGCACAATATTATCACTGTGCCGTCGCAACGAGGCGGCGGGGTTATCGATGATGTGGTCATGGATTTATGCTTGGCCCTGCAGACACCAGCTGTAAAAAACAGCGCGCCGCGCTCAGGCGAACGGATTTATGCTTGTAATGTTCTTTACCGGGCGGCGGATGAAAACCCGGATGCTGTGCTATTTGATTTTGAGCCCTTGATCAAATTTTAACCGGTCAAGGACTGGTTTTCTAACAAATGAGGAAGGGTTGCAATAAAAATGGGTTATGGAACCAAAATTGACTCTATTCATGCCCGGCAAGTAATGGACTGCAAGTTCCGTCCAGTAGTGGAGGTGGACGTTACCCTAAAAAACGGGGTTGTTGGCCGTGGGGCAGCGCCAACTGGTACTTCGGTCGGTAAGCATGAGGCTCACGTATTGCGCGATAATAACCCAGGGCGTTTTTGTGGTCTGAGTGTATTTAATGCCATCGACAACATCCATCGCGTCATTGCCCCGGCTCTTATTGGGATGGATGTGACCGAACAGGAAGCCATTGATTGCCGCCTGATCGATTTAGATGGCACTGCTAACAAATCCAGGCTAGGGGGCAATGCCACCTACAGCGTGTCTATAGCCTGTCTGCTGGCGGCTGCAAAGGCTAATAACCAGGACCTATACCAATACCTGGCCGGCGGCAAGTTAAGGACGCTTCCGGTGCCGATGGCCAATAGTATTATCGGTGGTAGACATCCCAAGCGGACGGTATGCTTTCAGGAATTTACCTTTATACCCTACAAAGCGAACGACGTTGCTGAAGCGATTGAAATTATCGTTCGAGTGCATCAGGCAATTGGTGAACTATTTACCCGCGAACAAGGCGGGGTGCCGGCTGAACGCGGAAACGGGCATGGCTGGTTGCCACCGATGGAAGATCCGGAAGCAATTATGGAGCTTCTAGCCGAGGCGGTAAAGCGCTGCGGCTATGAGGACAAGGTGGCTTATGCCCTGGATGTGGCTGCAAGTGAGATGTATGACCCGCACACCAAGACCTACCTTCTAAACGGGACCCAGGTGACCGCGGCTGAGCAGATTTCCTACCTAAAGAGGCTAACAGATAAATTTAATTTTCTTTTTATCGAAGATGTGCTCGATCAAAACGACTGGGACGGCTACGTTCAGGCTTCTAAGATAATGGACCGCACCCTTATTGTGGGCGATGATCTTACGGTTACAAACCGAAAGTGCCTGGAACGGGCATATAATACTGGTGCTGTGCAAGGATTTGTATTTAAGCCCAACCAGGTCGGTACTGTAACCGAGGCTATTGCAGCCAGGCAGTTCGCTCAGCAGCACAATATGCTTACCATTCCCTCCCAGCGAGGTGGCGGTACCATCTGGGATGTGGTGATAGATATGGGGATTGGGTTGGAAGTTGAAGCATGTAAAAGCTGTGCTCCTCGCGGTGGGGAAAGCATTTATGCTATGAACTCCATCTACCGGGCCGCAGCGGAAAACCCCCAAGCCAAAATGGTTGATCTTTCCCCGTGGGCACGTTTTTGATGGTAGCTGCCTGTTAGTTGGGTTTACACAAGTTCGCGGTCTGGTTTAAGATAAAGGCAATGAATTATAAATAAAAGGAAGCTGATTAAATTGCCTATTTTACTTAAGATCCATGATAATTATCATAACTTTACCAAAACCCAGCGGAAGATTTCCGATTTTATTATTCGCTGCTATGATGAATTAGCCTTTATTACCCTGGAGGAAATGGCGCGGCAAGCACAAGTGAGCACCACCTCTGTGATCAGGTTTGCCCGCATCCTCGGCTTCCAAGGCTACACCCAGTTGCAAGAGGAAATCCAGCGGGGATTGGTGGAAAAAGCAAGTTTGCCCAAGCGTTATGAGGATTCTTATGTAAAGGCAAAAAAAGGACGCCAGCTAGCGGATTTACTGGACGCAGAGGTGGATGCTCTTAACCAGACAGTCCAGCAGGTAGACCCCGAGCAATTGGAAGCTGCCATTGAAGCCATTGTTGAAGCTCAAAGCCTTTATATTCTTGGCTCGCGCTCTACCTTCGGCGTAGCGCATTACTTGGCCTCTTATTTGGGTCAGGTACGCGACCGGGTGCAATTTGTGGGCGGTGCCGGCGGTATTTATCCGGAAGAGATTGCCTGTGCAAAAAAGGGCGATGTTTGCATCTCATATATGTTCCCGCGCTACCAGAGAATGCTGGCAAACTCGTTAACATTTCTTAAATCAAAGGAAGTGAAGGTAATACTCTTTACCTCACCTTCTTACAAAGCGGTGGAACATTTAGGCGATATTTTTCTGGTCTGTCAGATGCCGGGCATATTACCTAAAAACAGTATGCTGTCAGTGATGTTACTTTCTAATTATCTGGTGGTGTCGGTTGCTGCCTTTGATCCGCTAAAAACCCAACGCCGCCTGGAAGAAGTGGAAGGGATGCTGAGTAAGGGTTTCTTTTTGGGGCTGTAAATGGTAGGGAGCAACAACAGCTGGGACTGCTGCAGGCTGCGATTTCGATTACGATTGGCCTAATGAGAAACAGCATTTATAATTGCAGCCGCTACAAGCGGGTGAACCGGGAGGTTCGCTCGTTATTTTTTTATAGGAAAACATTGCTATTAATTCTCTCCAATTATGGGCATACTTAGAGGAAAACAGCGGGGCTGTGTAGAAGCTAATGCCCGAAGATTATTATTCGTTAAAGATTATTCACAATATCCAACCGTTCGCCTGGTTGGAAACCAACATTTATGCTTTGATTAAGGAGGAGAAAAAATGGCGAAGCAAAAGTTCGAACGGACCAAGCCTCATGTGAACGTCGGTACTATCGGCCATGTGGATCATGGTAAAACAACGTTAACCGCGGCTATCACCAGTTGCTTGGCGCACGTTGGACTTACCGATTTTATCCCCTTCGATAAAATCGACAAAGCACCGGAAGAGCGGGCTCGCGGGATCACTATTGCGACTTCCCATGTGGAATACGAGACCGAGAACCGTCACTATGCCCACGTCGACTGTCCCGGTCACGCTGACTACGTGAAGAACA
>JAAZKX010000076.1 GCA_012799605.1 Bacillota bacterium
CAAAGATCAGTCATTAAATTAGCCGGAAAATATCCGGAGCACAGTATGTATGCACAGTTACATCGTGACGCTTGAGCCGGCGGGTCAAATAATCGGCTAGCATAAAAATCAGCGGGTTTTCGGTTCCGGCATGCCCAGCATCGATTAGCGCCAGCCCCAATAAAGCAGCGTCTTGGGCATCATGATACTTTACATCGCCGGTAACAAGAACATCAGCCCCTGCAGAGCTGGCCTGATGTACCTTCGACGAACCGCTACCGCCACAGACTGCCACCTTGCCGATCGGCTTGTCTTCTTCCCCCACCACAGCTAGTGCAGACAGTGACAGCGCAGTCTTAACTTGCTGAGCAAAATCTGCTAACGGCTTGACCTCCGGCAACAACCCCAAGCAGCCCAGACCGTAGGCCTGACCCTTTTGAACGAGAGGATAAACATCGTAAGCCACCTCTTCGTAGGGATGAGCAGCTTGCAAAGCCTCGACAACTTGCCCGAGCCGTTCTGCTGGTACAATAGTCTCCAAGCGCAATTCATCCGTATATTCCAAGCGTCCAATTTCGCCAATGAAAGGTGTAGTTCCTTCCTGGGGCAAAAAGGTACCCGTTCCGGCCGTTTGAAAGGTACAGTGGCTGTACTTGCCAATCCAGCCTGCGCCAGCATCAGTTACGGCCCGCCGAACAGCTTCTATGTGCGCCGGTGGAACAAATGTTACCAATTTGTATAACTGCTGCCTTTTACTAGGGCTAAGAACCGTAGTTTCAACTAACCCCAATTTACGGGCCAGGACGGCTGATGTTCCTTGAGGTGAGTTGTCCAAATTAGTATGGAGCGTATAAACTCCCACCTTCGCCGCCAGAAACTGGGCTATCAACGCTTCCGCCGGTATGTCCAACCGAAGACGTTTGAGCGGTCGAAAAATCAGCGGATGGTGGGTAATCATAAGCTCCGCCCCTACAGTTTTGGCTTGCGCCAACGCCGCAGGCGAAGGATCAAGCGCAACTAGTACCGCTGAAACTTCTGCCTGACTGTCTCCAACTTGCCAGCCGACATTATCCCATTCTTCGGCCAAACTCCTAGGGGCTAGTTCTTCTAGCATACCAGCTATATAATTCGCCCTTACCGCCATAAACTACCACCCTCCAAGTACGCATTTACAGTCATTGTTCAATGCGGGCTGATTCAGTTTTGCTGACCGTACCCATGAACCAGCTTTAGCCGGGCTCGAGCAAAAACCCGGGCCGGAATAGCTACCTCCGAGCCCGGGCAAAAATTATCTTAGGCCCCTGTTTATCTTCCGGAGCAAAATACTGCACGCATCTGATTTAATCGAGAAAATCCTTCAGCTTTCTGCTACGGCTGGGATGACGGAGCTTGCGCAAAGCCTTGGCTTCAATCTGACGGATCCGTTCCCGGGTCACTCCGAAAGTCTGACCTACTTCTTCTAAGGTACGAGCCCGTCCATCTTCAAGCCCAAATCGCAGCCGCAGTACCCTCTTTTCGCGCGGCGTCAGAGTTTCTAGTACCTCTTCCAGTTGCTCCCTTAACAAAGCAAAGGAGGCGGCTTCTACTGGCGAGGGCGCCTCCTGGTCTTCGATAAAATCGCCCAGATGGCTGTCCTCTTCTTCGCCAATAGGAGTTTCCAGTGAAACAGGTTCTTGGGCAATTTTCATAATCTCCCGTACCCGTTCCACGCCGATTCCCATTTCTTCAGCAATTTCCTCTGGCAGAGGGTCACGCCCCAATTCCTGCAACAGTTGGCGTTGTACCCGCACTAAGCGGTTAATCGTCTCCACCATATGCACCGGTATTCTGATCGTCCGGGCCTGGTCAGCTATGGCCCGCGTAATGGCTTGGCGAATCCACCAGGTAGCATACGTGCTGAACTTATAACCCTTGCGGTAGTCAAACTTTTCAACTGCCTTTAGCAGGCCCAAATTGCCTTCTTGAATCAAATCAAGAAACAGCATACCCCTGCCTACATAGCGCTTAGCAATGCTTACCACTAGGCGCAAGTTGGCTTCGGCCAAGCGCCGCCTGGCATCCATGTCATCTTGTTCTATGCATTTGGCCAGTTCAACTTCTTCCTCAGCTGTCAGAAGCGGCACGCGGCCAATTTCTTTTAGATACATGCGTACCGGATCATCAATGGCCACACCCTCAGGAACCGAAAGATCCACTTCCTCTTCTTCCTCTTCCGGTTCGTCTTCGGTTACCAGGGATTCGACATTGCCGCCTTCGTCACTCACTTCAATTCCAGCTTCTGCCAGCACCCCATAAATACGATCGATTTGTTCCGGATCTAGTTCTACATTTTGCAACGTGTCCATAATTTCGGCATAGGAAATAGCGCCTGTCTGTTTGCCTTTTTTCATGAGCTCAGATAGACCTTCGATAGCAAGTATATCATCTTTTTTCGGCATGTCTTGTCCCCCCTTCCAGCCAACCACTTCCGGTATCTCTTCCTGAGCTTAGTTGTTTGAGTAAAACTTCTTCACGGTGTAAATCTGCCAACCTACGTATTAAATTCGCGCTATCTTCGGTTTTCCCTGCTCTATTCTGCGAATTTATTTCTTGCCTTAAAGATCCAATTTCTTTTTGGATCCAAATAAGCTTGATCCGATCTGCGTAATGAGCTATTAAAGTCATCGGTTCGCAGGCCGGCACGGGGTGAACTGCCAGCTGGGCTAAGGCAGCCTGTGTTTTGGCGTCAGGTAACTTGTTTTTAAGATCAGACAAAGAAAAATCGCTGCCACTTTGTTCGAACAGCGTCAGCATGACCGCCAAGACTTTGGCCAGAGGCTGATTACCCAGCCATTCTTTGGAAATACTGTCCCCAATAGTCAGCCGGAGCTGGGGACAATTGAGAAACAGACTTCCTAAACCTAATAAAGCTGCCGTTTCAGCCTGATGTACAGCTGGCATCAGCGATTGCCGCGCCTGGCCCCGGTCCTGTTTATAGTCGGCGCCTTTAGTTTGAGCGCGCCTTGAAGCCTCAATTTGGGTTTTTATCAGGTGCTGATCTAAATTTAATTTTTGCGCAACCTTTTTGGTATACTCTTCCCGTTCCACTAGGTTTTTTATACCAGCTAAATGAGGGACCATCGCTTCCGCTACTGCTATTCGACCTTCTAAACTGCCAATGTCGTGTGTATGAAGCAACCGTTCAAAATGGTAGACCGGGACCGGCAGTGCGTTTTCAACCAAGCGGCTAAAACTTTGCGGCCCCTGCTTACGAATAACATCGTCTGGATCTTCATTTGCCGGCAGCGGCAAAATTTTAACTTGGCACCTTTCGCGACGGGCCAGCTCAAGACCCCGTACCGTGGCTTGGTGGCCGGCCCTGTCAGCGTCATAGCCAATCAGGATATTGGTTGTGAAGCGCTTTATCAGCCTAAGCTGATCCTGAGTCAATGCAGTCCCCAAAGAAGCTACAGCATAATCAAAACCAAACTGATGACAAGCCAACACATCCAAATAGCCTTCCACAATTAGCACCTTGTCAGTCCGTTGGATGCCAGGCCGAGCTCGATCTAGCCCGTAAAGCAAGTGACCTTTATTATAAATCAGAGTCTCTGGTGAATTAAGATATTTAGGCTCCCCAGGACCTAACATCCGGCCGCCAAAAGCAACCACCCGGCCTTGAAAATCACGGATGGGAAACATCAGCCGGCCGCGAAAACGATCATAAGCCCCGCCCCCTTGGGGACGCGGTATGGCCAGCCCTGCCTTGACCGCAATGGCGACCGACAGCCCTTGCATACGCAGGAACTTAATTACACCTTCCCACTCGTCAGGCGCAAACCCCAAACCGAATTCTTTGGCTATGTTTTCATCAATACCTCTTTGTTTCAAATAGGTCCGGGCCCGGACGCCCAGCTGCCGTTGTTGCAGGTTATGCTGATAAAATTTTTGAGCCAGTTCGCCGGCCAAGTATAGAGCTTGCCGCTCCGCTTCCCGTTTTTGTGCCGCCGGGCTTTGCTGCGGCACCGGTATATGGGCTCGTTTAGCTAGTAGACGTACTGCCTCCGGAAAATCTATCGCCTCTTGTTTTTGTATAAATTCAAACACATCACCACCGGTATTACAACCAAAACAGTAGAACATCTGGCGTTGGCGGCTGACGGTAAAAGATGGTGTGTTCTCACTATGAAAAGGGCAAAGGCCAACAAAATTCTGCCCTGTTTTTTTTAATCGTACATAATCACTTATCACCGCCACTATATCCGAAGCAGCTCGCACTTCTTCGATAAAAACTTTGGAAAATAGACCTCGATTCATCTTGTTTCCACCTACCCGTCTCCTTATGTTCGTCAAGCGGGTAAGATTTCCTGCTTTTTGTTTCCCAGAACCTAATCCGGGCATCTATCTGTTAATTATGCCCGCCTTCTGGGAAAATATTCTAATTGCCCGGCCCTTTGGCCGGACGGGCCCGGGCCGGGCAAATTCTAGACAGCCCGCGCACGGCGCGGGCTGTCTAAAGTGCTATTGGCTATGGATCAACTGCGATTGAGCCGCTGCCAATCTGGCGATAGGTACCCGAAACGGTGAGCAGCTTACATAATCGAAGCCGGCCTGGGAACAGAAAGCGATAGATTTCGGATCGCCGCCGTGTTCACCGCAAATCCCTACCTGAAGCCCCTTATTTATCGTCCGCCCTTTGTCGACTGCCAGTGTAATTAGCTGGCCCACTCCTTCGGCATCCAAAACAGCGAAGGGGTTTTCTGCCAGGATTTTTTGCTCGAGATAAATGGGCAAAAACTTACTTTCGGCATCATCGCGGCTAAAACCAAAGGTTGTTTGGGTCAAATCATTAGTGCCAAATGAAAAGAAATCGGCATGATGCGCGATTTGATCAGCAACAAGACAGGCCCGCGGCAGTTCTATCATCGTCCCAACTGAATAATCAAACTTAACATCATTGTGCTGCTTGACCTCTTGGGCCACCCGAATAACTAAAGTACGTAACAGTTCTAGCTCAGCCGGAAGCCCTACTAGCGGAATCATAATCTCCGGATAAACTTCCACATCTTCTTTTACCAGCCGGCTGACGGCATTAAAGATAGCCCGGGCTTGCATTTCATA
>JAAZKX010000002.1 GCA_012799605.1 Bacillota bacterium
ACCGAAGCAACAAAAGCATTACCACAAGCGAAGGTCTCGCCAAATACATCCTGTTCCCTTATCACCGTCAACAAAGTTTTATTGCCCCAGACATCCTCCTTCAACATGTGGACGGTACCCGCAAGCACGAGCCCTATGGCCTTGATTTGTTCTTTAGCATGGAAAATATATTCACCGGCGGCATACCTTCTCTCATAGCCGCCAATACAGGTGAGCATGGACTCTAAATCAGCCGGGTCAATGTCTGAAAACAAAGGTATTTTATGCCAATCATCTTTCAGGCCGCTCATCAAACACACCTCTTGGGCTTTTCCTTGGCTACAGTTCATCTATAATTTTATTCCCCATAATGCGACCCTTTTCCTGCTAATAGTTAGCAGTCCTTCTTCGTTGCAGGCCTCCCAGCCCCGACAGCGCCCCTTGCCGCCATTTGCTCCCTCAGAGCAATATAAGCCGCCGTCCTTTTCAACAGGAAGCCAGCATATTCGCCATTTACAGTCTGTCCGGGCCGAGCATGTTCCCGCCAATAGGCAGGGGAATCCATCAGCTTTTTCTTTACAAAAAGCCCTATTGCCCGTTCCAGTTCCGGATCGAGGGCCTTTAATAAGTCTTGTTTGAATTCCCGCCAGCGGGCCCAGTTGTCAGCCTTCATGGTCCCGGGGCAAATTTTACCGCTGGCATCGAAGTGCCGCACCACCTTTTCCGGCCGGACCGAATATTTTTTCATCAAATATGAAGTCAAATCCAAAGTATTGGCCAGCGCCCGGTTATAATCACCATCAGCATTGATGCAAATTTCCACTCCGAGGGAATTTTGATTAGTAATTCCATATTTCCCCCGGCCATCGCCGCAGTGCCAAGAGGCCTTTTCATCCTCTACCACCTGAATAATACGGCTGTCATCGACAAAATAATGGGCCGAGGCTCCTCGGTCCCCGCCGTTAAAATAATTGAAGTGGGCCTCGGCATCAGCCCCCGCCCGGGAATTGCCCGTATCGTGAATAACGATGTACTGTATCTTCTCCCCTAGCCGGCTGGAAAAATTATAACGAATCAATTTTTTAGTTATAGGTATCATTTTTGCTACCTCCTCCGCGAAGTTTAGTCTCTTTATATATACTGATCGATCGCCCCCAAAAGGACGCTGATATGCTGTTTATAACCCTAGCCTAAGAGCCTGGCCCACAAAGACATCTCCACTAAAAAACGCCGGCTGCAACAGGGTTTCCCCCCGGGCAACAGGCGTTATTGCGGTCAGGTTTTGACCGGCTTCAGTTGTGATACTGATTATAATTTAATCTGTGGTATAAGTCGCACCCCAACGTAAGCGGCGATGATGCTTTTGGCTAAATCTCCGGGAACAAATACTAAAAACCCGCTCAATAGTGCTTTGGTAAAAGTCATCGGGGTTCGGGCAACATATTTTAACACCAAAAACATATAAGGAACCCCAAGAGCATAAATCATTAACAAGCCTGCAACACAGCCAGCCACAAGGCGTAGAAGCGATGGTTCGGGCACACTTCGGGCAACCTTACCGATAATAAATGAAGCCCCGATAAACCCGAGCAGGTAGCCGAAAGTAGGATGAACTACATAAGAAGGCCCGCCGCCGGCTGTAAATACCGGCACCCCCAGTAGCCCTACCAGCACATAAACCAGTTGTGAAAGCAGCCCCAGATACGGCCCCAGCAAAATCCCGGCTAAAGCCGTAAAAAAAAACTGCAAGCTGATTGGTGCTGGCCCAACAGGCACTTTCACAAACGCTCCTGCCGCCGTCAAAGCGGCAAACAAAGCTACTAAAATAGTGTCTTTGACCCCAATACGCATATAATCCTCCTATCGTATGATATTGTAAACCAGTTTATAAAATATGGTTTACAATGGAAGTATAACACCCTCCAAGAGCCCTGTCAATAGCAGCGGCCAGCTGGCTTCGCCAGACGTGGCGGGGGATGGTCCCGGCCTCCTTAGGCTTCAATTCCACCTAACCCGGCTTCAGGTGAGCAGCTTGCGGTCTATCTTTTCTTCCATTTCTGCCCTTTTCACCTGTTTGACCAAACCGTCAAGAGAGTGTTGGGCCTCGCCGTAGGTAGAGCATAACGCCGCCGGTACCGGCCGGCCTTCCACCCAAACCCTGTAGCTGACAAAGCGCCCCTCGGAATCTTTTTCAGTCGCTAAAACTACCTTCGTGCGGCCAATTCTTACTTCTTTGTAGATCTCCTGTTTAGCTGATGAACGGGACTTCGGATCCCTGCCGCTGCCACCACAGCGGAAACATACCCCGCCTTGCACATGCGCATATTGGGCCAAATATCCCGTACCCCCGCACCGAACACAAGCCACTTGTGATTCCCCCTCCCTGATATCCTCGCCTAAAGCGAACAACCAACTTATAAAAAATTGATAGGGTACCTTTTCCCCTTCGCTGCTATAGATCATACCATTTAGTCTGATATTTTAGGGAAAAATCCAATATGCAGCCATCCCGACTACAGCAGCCACAATAGTATTGATCACTGTCGACCATAAAGCCGCATTCCGGTCCATGGCGATCAGCGGAAAAAGGGCATCCCCATCCTGAGAAATAGCATTGGCCAGCAAGGCAGCAAAGGGAAACATGCCTTTAAGATACAAAGATACAAACAGCACTTGTGGTCCACAACCGGGGATTATCCCTACCAGAACCCCCAACAAAACAGACCCCAGCCCGGCTGAAGTCATAGCCGCCAGCACTACTTCCTCGCCACCGACAGCATATACTCCCAGCCCATAAACCAGATAGGCAACAAAAACCCAAGTGCCCACAAAAGCAGTCTCCTGGGCATTATGGGCCAAAGTTTCAGCTAGAGAGTGCAGCTTGTGCTCCGCATCTTCGTGGCTTTGAGCTTGCGCAATTCGTTGGGAGCAAATCATATATATAACTACAATCACTGTACCGGACACCCCAACGATAGTCCCCAAATGGGGAAGTCCCGGAAGGCGGTTGATATCAACCTGAAGTAATTCCAGCACACCGAGAATAAACCCAATCGCTATAGCCAACCAAAAAACATTATAGTAGTTATGAACAATTTTATAGCCCCATCTGGTCGGATCCGAGGGATCAGTATGGTGAAGTATCATATCAATCTCGTCACCCTCTTCGTGCCCGATATGCCTTAAATCACAGGAGCGACAAGCGGCCGGGTTTTCTTGATATAAGATATTAGCCAGTGCCTCAACCTTTTTATGCTCCCGTTGCAAATTTTTAAATTTGCGCATAGTCGATCTTTCCCGTACCCAGTCCCCAATCTGGTAGTAATCTACAACATAGCCTGTGGCCGTGCCGACAACCAAACAGATAACCGATATATAAATAAACTCCCTGGGAGCCTGAGTTAGGGTAACAAAAGCCGAATCTCCGGCCGTAGCAATTAAGGTGGCCACAACCGTGCCAAAGGTGACGCTTCCTTTTACATATAAAGGCATAAGAAGGATGGAGCCACCGCAGCCGGGAACAATGCCCAACAGAGCCCCAATTAGCGGCTGGTATTGTTTCGATTTCTCAATCTTTTCGATAACTGCCCCTTGCTGGGTATAATCGATATATCCGAACAATAACAAAACTACTCCCACGAACACAGTAACCTCAATAAATGCCGCTTCAGCACCGCTTAAAAAAACTGCTCCCAAAGTTCCGTTCATTGTCGCCGGCCTCCCACCCTACTGGTAGTTAAATTTGAAAAGACCCTCAAGCCCGTTGGAACCGGGCCCTGAGGGCTGGTTTAGATAATGCTTATAAGTTACTTTTTTTGATCGTCCGATCCTTGATATCAGCCAACCTAACCTGCTCCCAATGGTGCTTGCCATTTTGAAAGATGAATTTGTAGATCCTGCTTTCACCATCCGGTCGTACGCCTTCAACATATATGCCGCTGTCATCTTCAGTGCGCAGACGGGGGACAAATTTCCCCGGCAGTTTGAATTTCTGATTATTATACAGGAATTCATTTTCCATTGTCACACAGCTGTTGGTCAAGCCCATATCAGTATAGATAGCAATCTCGTCTAAAATACCAGCATCAACAAGGTTTTGGATATGTTCTTGCTGTTTTGGGGGTAAAAAATCATAGGCACGATAGATCATCGCCAGGGCCAGATAATGAATGTACCGGTCTTCAGTCAACATTTTTTCCGCCGTATCCGCCTTGTAACCTTCTTCTTTGCTGCGAGGAAGCAGTTTAAGCAGTTGTTCCCGCTCAGGAGTGTAATGCCGTCTGGATTGGAAGTACACAATTTTCGCCATAAGCTCACTCCTTTTAAATACACGTAGTATCTTATCATAATACCTCAACCACTTCAATCATGAAAAAGTGCTTTGGCCAAAAGTAAAAGTTTAAATCCAACACCCAATACAATATTTGGCCGCAGCGGATCCCCTCTGCGGCCTTTTATATCAGCTGATTGTTCGTTTAAGTGCGCAAGAGAGCCCCATTGGGCTCAGGCAATTCATCTTTTCTGATACGATTCAGGCGGCAAAAATAGTCAAAAAACTGTTGCACCTGTTTACGCTCCGTTGGTTTTTTCTTGAGAGACATAATATCACGTAATATTTGGGCCATCCAGATATTGTTAAAATAGCGGTGGCGCCCAGAATTCCAAGTCATCCGGTGTGGATGCCTGCTGTTGACATAGTAATTCCAAAACAGCATCTTCTTTGCTTCTTGCTTTGACAGACGCAACCTGTGCTCCGAATGGGCAACAATATACCCATCTTCGCATTTGCGGCCATCAAAATTTTCGTTAACCATAAACACTCCCTGAATATAACGATTCTGCTCCGGCATATTGGAGTCCCTTATTGTCAACAAACACGCGCTGTTTTGACCAACACGGGCCAGCCGCCGTGGCTGCCCCTTTTTCAATCCGCTTTTAATAGCCCCGGTGAAAACATTCCAGTTGTCAAAGACACTCTCCAGTTCCTTTTTAGTACACCAAAAGACAGACTGTGACGAAGGATGAATCCTGCGTGTTTGCCGTCTTCTGGCCAGCCGTTCCCGCCTGATAAACCGCATCCGCTTTTTCTTTTGCTTTTCTTTTAGCTGTTGACGCCGGCGTTGTTCTTCTTCGTATTCCTTTTTCCCTTGTTGGACCAATTTAGCCACAAATTGAGCCGCTTGTTCATCAACAAGGGTAAGGAATGACCCAAACGCATCCGGCATAACAAATCTTTTTATGCCAGATGGAAAATTTATTTGAATATACGAATCATCATAGGCGATAATTTTGCCAGTGCCAAAAACTTTATGCGTCACCTGCATATTTAGTAAGTCCATATATACATTCCCCCCATTTCGTCCAGACATTAAGCGCAGTAAAATCCACCTAAAAAACATAAAAAAACAAAAGTGCCCTATTTAGCTGTATACATTAGCATTATAACATTTAGAGGATAATAATTCAAATAATTTATTGACACCATTACTCATCTTATTATAAAATGGTGTGTTTCCCCTCATTCCCGCCCCAATAACCACCGCACCCACGCGTAGGGGCGGGGCTCATCCTTTCAGCCTACCGGCTCCGGATGCAGGCAGTCCCCGCCCGTGGCTCCCAACATCCCATGGCTGCCCAACCATCCTCAAAGCGCAGCTTATGACCTCATTCAAACAACACGCACCATCTCGTAGGGGCCGGCCTCAGCGCCGGCCCGTTCCCCAAAACGCGCACCC
>JAAZKX010000077.1 GCA_012799605.1 Bacillota bacterium
AGCCCAAAGGGGCCTATGTTATATTATACGTGCACCTTCTGGTGTATCTATGCTTTTAATATCTGGATGCCAATTCGATTTGGAAGGGTGTCCGAGTGGCTTAAGGAGCTGGTCTTGAAAACCAGTGACTCGTCAGAGCCGTGGGTTCGAATCCCACCCCTTCCGCCACTTTGCAGCTGACCAAATGCGGAGAGGTGGCCGAGTAGGTTGAAGGCGGTCGCCTGCTAAGCGATTGTACAGTCTAAAGCTGTACCCCGGGTTCGAATCCCGGCCTCTCCGCCATAAGTCCATGCGCGCCTGTAGCTCAGTTGGATAGAGTGTCTGACTACGAATCAGAAGGTCGGGGGTTCGAGTCCCTCCGGGCGCGCCATTCATGTCCCTATAGCTCAGTTGGATAGAGCGGGGGATTCCTAATCCTCGTCAGGCGGAGGTTCGAGTCCTCCTAGGGACACCAAGTTTTGTAGGTGCTGCGGTGATGGGCATGGTTGAACAGAAAGATGAAGCCTATATGAGGCGGGCTTTGGAGCTGGCCCACGATGCTGCCATTATCGGAGAGGTCCCGGTGGGGGCTCTTATTGTGAAAGCTGGCACTATTATTGCGGCCGCGAACAACCGCCGCGAGCTTCTTAACGATCCTACCGCCCATGCTGAACTTTTGGCTATCCGCGCGGCTGCCCAAAAGCTGGGCAGTTGGCGTCTACCCGGCACTACCCTCTACGTTACCTTAGAGCCGTGTGCTATGTGCGCCGGGGCTATGGTGTTGGCGCGGATCGAGCGGCTGGTGTATGGAGCTGCTGATCCCAAAAGCGGGGCTGTCAGGTCATTATACCGGCTGGCCGACGACCAAAGGCTCAATCACCGCCTTGAGATTACCGCCGGTGTGCTGAGCGCTGACTGTAGCCAGCTGCTTAAGGAATTTTTTGAACAGCGGCGGGATAACAAATAAACTCAAATTAAAATCCGGGAGAGATGGCCGAGTCCGGTTGAAGGCGCTCGCCTCGAAAGCGAGTAGGTACTGGCGTGCCTCGTGGGTTCGAATCCCACTCTCTCCGCCATAGTTTGTTTTAACTGGTTTTACGATCGTATGAGGAGAGATGGCCGAGTCCGGTCGAAGGCGCTCGCCTGGAGAGCGAGTAGGCAGATGCTCTCTGCCTCGTGGGTTCAAATCCCACTCTCTCCGCCATTTTTTGTCTACAGAATTTGGCCGTGCTAGACGGGGAGGTAGCGGTGCCCTGTACCTGCAATCCGCTAGAGCAGGGTGGAATCCCTGTCCGAGGTGCCGTCTTGTGGGGTCCGGCCGCGATAAGCGGTGAGGAAGATTGGGTCCTGCGCAACGTACATTCATGAACCCCGTCAGGCCCGGGAGGGAGCAGCGGTAAGTGGATCCCTGCGTGTGCCGTAGGGAAGCCTGGTTGGAGCTGGCTGTCGTGGTATCGCCCGGAAGGCTGTATCGACGACAGGTGCACGGCCATTATATAATTTTAACCTCTTGGCAAAAGTCGAGGGGCTTTTTTGTTTAGGGCAGGAGTTGGGGAGTGGAGGGGAGAAATAGTTATAGACATCCTGTAAGGAGGAGCCCGTATGGCCTACCAAGCACTATACCGCACCTGGCGGCCGCAGACATTTGAGCATGTCCTGGGGCAGGATCATATTTGCCGCACGCTGCAAAATGCGATCTCGAATCGGCGTTTAGCCCATGCTTACGTATTTTCCGGCCCCCGCGGTACCGGAAAAACAAGTACGGCTAAGATATTGGCCAAAGCCTTAAATTGTGAACACGGGCCCACACCGCGGCCTTGTGATGAATGCAGCTTTTGTGTCCGTATCCGGGAAGGATATTGTTTGGATGTGCTGGAGATGGATGCTGCTTCCAACCGTGGCATCGATGAAATTAGATCTTTGCGGGATCAAGTACGGCTTACCCCGACCGAGGCCCGGTATAAGGTATATATCATAGACGAAGTTCATATGTTAACCGCGGAAGCGTTCAATGCCTTTCTCAAAACACTTGAGGAGCCCCCGCCCAAAGTAGTGTTTATCTTAGCTACAACCGAGCCGGAACGATTGCCGGCCACAATTTTATCCCGCTGCCAGCGGTTTGATTTCCAGCGGCTGCCAGCGGAAATTGTAGCCCAGCGGCTGCAGGAGGTAGCTGCCGAGGAAGGTTTGGCCTTGGAGCCGCGTACAGCTATGCTGCTGGCTCGGTCGGCCGAGGGCAGTATGCGCGATGGATTGGGCCTGCTGGACCAATGCATTTCTTTTTGCGGACGTACAATTGACCACGACGAGGTACTCGATTTGCTCGGATTACCGCCAGGCGAAGTGCTGACGGCCCTGCTCGGAGCCGTGGGGCGAAAAGACGTAGGGGCAGCGCTAAACATGCTGGCCCAACTTAGGGCCCAAGGTAAGGATCCCCGCCTGCTTCAACAGCATCTTACTTATTGGCTGCGCAACCTACTTTTGATCAAAGTTTGTCACCAGCCGGAACCGCTATTGGCCCTCAGCCCGAACGAGATAAATGATCTGGCGGCTCAGGCTGACAGCTGGACCAAACCTCGCCTGACCACAGCTTTGGCAAAGTTGGCCAAGCAAGAGAGCGTGCTCCGCTTTTCGGCTCAGCCTTGGCTAGTGATAGAGACGGTGTTAGCCAGCCTTTGTTTTACGGAAATGGAGCAGCCGGCTGTTTTGGCTAAATTATCGCCAGTCAAAGCTGAACCTAGGGCAGCAGGAGAGCCGCCTCCGGTCAAACCGGTTGGCCAGCCGCCGCTGCCCCACAGCGGCCGGAGCGAGCCTACGGCCAAAGGGGTGCAGCCTGAGACCGGGGACGAACTGTCTTTGGATCGAATTAAATCCAGCTGGAACCAAGTATTGGCCACGCTCAAAAGCCAGGGGCCGGCCTTAGAGGCCCTTTGGCGTTACGGACAGCCAAAGGCGATTCAGGGTAAGATCCTGCAGGTGGCTTTTGAGGCCGAAGGCATCAAAAAAACAGCCGAGCGGGCGGATAAAGTGGCAGCTCTGGAGCGGTCATTAAAGGAAGTGATGGGCGTTCAGCTGCAAGTACGACCTCAAGTGGCGGCGGCAGCCGTACCCCCGGTGGGAAAAGATGACCGACTGCTACCGGCTGAGGCGCCGGGTATTAGGGAAGCAAAAACCCTATTTGGCCCTGAGAAAGTGGTTATCCTGGAAGAAAGCGAGGAGTAAAGCTATGGGTATGAATATGAACCGAATGATGAAACAGGCCCAAAAAATGCAGCGGGAGATGGCCCGGATCCAGCAGGAAATTGAGGCCAAAACGGTAACCGGTACTGCCGGCGGCGGAGCTGTCAGCGTAACTGCAAATGGCAAGTTGGAACTGTTGGCGGTTGAAATCCAGCCGGAGGTGGTAGATCCTGACGATGTTGAAATGTTGCAGGATTTGGTTCTGGCTGCTGCCAATGAAGCTATCAGACAGGCGCAGGATATGATGGCCCAGGCGATGGCCCGTTTTACCGGAGGCCTCAAGCTGCCTGGTTTTTAACCCGCGATAGGCAATAGATCCTGACAGCCTGGCGCCGCTAGATCTAAAAAGGGGGGTCAGCATGTATTACCCGGAGCCCATGGGAAGACTTATTGCCCAGCTGAGGAAATTGCCGGGCATTGGACCGAGAACGGCCCAACGGCTGGCATTTCATATTTTAGATATTCCGGACCAAGAAGCGAAGCAGCTGATTGAAGCTATCGCTACCGCCAGAGATGAGGTCAGCCACTGCTCTATCTGCGGCAACTTGGCGACTGAAGACCCATGCAATTTGTGCAGTAGCCCCGGCCGCGACCGCAGCCTGATCTGCGTGCTCCAAGATCCACGGGCCGTGGTGGCCATGGAACGCACTCATGAATATAAAGGACTGTACCATGTCCTGGGCGGCGCAATTTCCCCGATGGAGGGTATCGGCCCTGATGAACTTAGGGTCAAAGAGCTGATCCAAAGGCTGCAGGACGGCACCGTAAAGGAAGTAGTTTTGGCCACCGATCTTAACGCCGAGGGTGAAGTTACCGCCACCTACCTGGCCCGACTAATCAAACCGCTAGGGATCAAAACCACCCGTTTGGCCCATGGCCTGCCCGTTGGCGGCGATCTGGAATATGCCGATCAGGTTACGTTGGCCAAAGCCTTTGAAGGCCGGCGGGAATTATAAAGCGAGGTAAATCTGGTTATACTCCTGGATGAAAGTAGTAATCTGGGAGGATTTTAGGATGCCGGCAGCTTATGATGAGATCAAAACCATGGTTTATAAAGCCGCAGCCTTGGCTGGTGCCTTGCTGGAACAGTGGTCCGCTACCCCGGCAGCGCCGGAGGCAGATCTTATTTATGAAACAGAACAAGCCCGCCGGGAATGGCAGCTAGCGCGAAGCTATTTTGATACTGTTACCGACCCCGATTTGATCGATTTTGCTATCTATAATCTAAAAGCCGCCGAGCGCCGGTATACGTATTTATTGAAACAAGTCCGGCAAGGAACTGGCGAAATGGTCGAGAACGACAAGCATATTCGGTTCCCTTTCACTGTATAATGTATGGAGACAAGGCAATTCCGGGAGGCTGATGAATATGGTTTCAAGTATCAACCTGAATGTTATTGTTGCCTATGCCTTCGGATTGCTCCTGCTGTACCTTATCGGCAAGCTGTTTGTAGTCCCGCTTCGGATCGTTATGCGCCTGGTGTATAATGCCCTAATCGGCGGGATTGCCCTTTGGCTGCTTAATTTTATGGGCTCTTTTTTAGGCATTTTTATTCCGATCAACCCGATAACAGCCTTGACTGTCGGTTTTCTCGGCCTACCGGGGATACTTTTGATTTTTCTACTCCAGCATCTGTCCCTCTAGCCGGAGCCAAAACCGGCAAAACCCTGACCCAACTTAAATAGCAGACCCCCGCGCGAAAGCCTAAACCATAGCATCGCCGGGGGTTTTTTATTTTGTCCGGGCACATTTTCTACTAGCCAGACCTAGGCTATAGGAGTTGGCATCCCGATGTTAGGCTTTAAAAGCTGGCTTACTTTCAGAACTTGTGACTACAGCCAGCAGCCGCACCGGCGGCTGCTGGTCCGGGGAAGGCAAGATCTATGAGCAGAAACAGGCCGCTTCCCCCGGTTGTAATGGGGGAGCGGCCTGTGTGCGGTTATCTGTTGGCTATGTTTCCTTCGGGGGGGGGCACAAAGCCTGGCCCGAAGGGTTTATTTTAGCCTATAGCTGGGTTAGCTTCTGATATAGTTCGTAACGCGCTTTGGCTTCCTCGGCTGCTTTGGCGAACAGCTCGTCAGCCCGATCGGGGAATTGACGTTCCAAGGCGTTATAGCGGATTTCGCTCTTGATGTGTTCGATATAATCGAGCGAGGGCTCTTTGGAATCGACGATAAGCGGGTTTTTACCTGCGGCAGCCAAATTGGGGTTAAACCGGTACAGCATCCAGTAGCCGGCGTCTACGGCCAGCTTTTGCTGGTACTGGCTGCGGCTCATGTCGATACCGTGGTTGATGCAGGGTGCGTAGGCTATTATCAGTGAAGGGCCGTTATATTGTTCTGCTTCGGTAAGGGCGCGGAGGAACTGATTTTGGTTGGCGCCCATGGCTACGTTGGCCACGTATACATAGCCGTAAGTCATGGCCATCAAGCCCAGGTCTTTTTTCTTGGTCGGTTTACCGGCTTCCGCGAACCGAGCTGTAGCCCCGGTAGGTGTGGCTTTGGAGGATTGACCGCCGGTATTGGAGTACACTTCGGTATCCAGTACCAGTACGTTAACATCGGCGCCGCTGGCTAGCACGTGATCCAAGCCGCCATAACCGATATCGTAAGCCCAGCCGTCACCACCGATGATCCAGATGGACGGTTTAGTCAGATCGCTGCTCCGCTGCGAGATTTGGATCAGGTAATTTCGAAGCCCACCTTGAGCTGTGGCCAAGGCGCCCGGGAGCAGTCTCTTGATGGCATCCCCAGCCTGTCGGGCCTTGAGGGCGTCGTCTTTACCTTCTAACCATTCGGTCAGAGCCTGTTTGAGCTCAACGGTCAGGCCTTCTTGGGCTAAGGTTTCCCTGACAAGTTCAGCCATTTGCTGGCGGCGGATGTCTGTAGCCAGGCGCATGCCAAAGCCGTATTCGGCGTTGTCTTCGAACAGAGAATTAGCCCAGGCCGGGCCCCGGCCATGGCGGTTAGTAGTATATGGGCACGAGGGTGCACTGCCGCCAAAGATGGAGGAACAGCCGGTGGCATTAGCGATGATCATCCGGTCACCGAACAGCTGGGTAATAACTTTAATATAAGGCGTCTCGCCGCAGCCGGCGCAGGCACCGGAGAATTCGAACAAGGGTTGGGAAAATTGACTTCCTTTAACGGTAGTTAGCGAGGTGCCGCTGTTTACCTCGGGCAGGGTCTGGGCAAATTCCCAGTTCCGGGTCTCTTTTTCCACTACATTAGCCAGCGGTACCAGCTCGAGTGCTTTGTTTTTGGACGGGCAGACGTCGACGCAGTTGCCACAGCCGGTGCAATCGAGCGGCGATACTTGCAGGCGGAACCGGAGTCCCGGATCGGCTTTATCTTTAGGCAGCCCCCGGCCTTCTATGGTGACAAAATCAGCCGGAGCAGCAGCCAAGCTGTCTTCGGTCGCCAGATAGGGTCTGATAGCCGCATGGGGGCAAACAAAGGCACACTGGTTGCACTGGATACAGTTCTCTTCGAGCCAGCGCGGTACTTCTACGGCCACGCCGCGTTTTTCGTATTTGGTGGTTCCCAAGGGGAAGGTGCCGTCATGGGTAAAGGCACTGACCGGGAGCTGGTCGCCTTCCAGCCGCAGCATCGGCCGCATAACGTTGGCTACAAAATCGGGTTCTTCCTTAGCCGCCAGCTGTTGGGGCTCATCTTTTGCTTCAGCCCAGGCTGCCGGATAGTCGATTTCATGCAGCGCTTCCAGCGATTTGTCCACGGCGGTAATGTTCATATTGACGACTTCTTCTCCACGGCGGGCAAAAGTTGTTCTAATCGCTTCTTTGATATATTCTATCGCCTGGTCCGGCTCGATGACGTTAGCAATCTTGAAAAAGGCGGTCTGCATAATGGTATTGATCCGTCCGGGCAGGCCCACCTCGGTAGCAATGCTTTCGGCATCGATGTTATAAAACTTAAGCTCTTTGGCCGCGATAGTGCGCTTTAAGGCCGCCGGCAGCTCTGTTTCCATCTGCTCTAATGTCCAGGGTGAATTCAGCAAGAAGGTGCCACCGTGCTTGATGCCGGCTAGTAGGTCATATTGGTTCACATAAGAAGGTTTATGACAGGCGATGAAATCGGCTTCGGTAATCAGGTAAGGTGAAGTGATCGGTGCCCGACCAAACCGGAGGTGGGATACGGTGGTACCGCCGGATTTTCTAGAGTCGATAACAAAGTAACCTTGGGCATACATATCGGTGTGGTCACCGATGATTTTGATCGAGTTGCGGTTGGCCCCGACAGTGCCGTCCGAGCCAAAACCGAAGAATTTGCAGCGGATGGTACCTTCCGGTTCAGTGGAAATTTCTTGTTTGACCGGCAGTGATTTGAAGGTTACATCATCGGTGATACCGACAGTGAAGTGATTGATAGGACTTGCGGCAGCCAAGTTTTCAAAGACGGCATTGGCCATGGAGGGAGTAAATTCTTTGGATCCTAGACCGTAGCGGCCGCCGATGACGGTAAGGCCTAAGCCGTTTTCCTTCAAGACCGTGCAAACATCCTGATACAGCGGGTCGCCCACGGCGCCGGGCTCCTTAGTCCGGTCCAAAACCGCGATACGCTGGCAGGTGGCCGGCAAAGCCCGGAGGAAATGCTCAGCCGAGAAGGGACGATATAGCCGTACCTTCAATAGGCCAACTTTACGCCCTTGCTTAACCAAGTAATTGACAGTCTCCTCTACCACTTCAGTGCTGGAGCCCATGCAGACAATAACATCAGTGGCATCGGGGGCGCCGACATAATCGAACAGATGATAATGGCGTCCCAACACGGGTGCTACCTGATCCATGACCTGCTGGACTATATTCGGGGCCGCAAGATAAAATTTAGAACCAGCTTCGCGCGATTGGAAGAAGATATCCGGATTTTGAGCCGTGCCCCGTTGTACCGGCTGCTCCGGAGTAAGAGCGCGCTGGCGGAATTTTGTTACGGCTTCCATATCTATCAGTTCAGCCATCTCATCGTAATCCAGCATCTCTATCTTTTGTACTTCGTGGGAGGTGCGGAAGCCGTCGAAGAAGTGGAGGAAAGGCACTTCGGTTTTGACGGTGGCCAAATGGGCGATCAAGGCCAGGTCATGGACTTCTTGCACAGAACCGGAGGACAGAAGGGCGAATCCGGTTTGGCGAGTTGCCATCACGTCACCGTGATCACAGAAAATAGACAGAGCATGCGCTGCCACTGAGCGAGCCGTGACATGGAACACGGTCGGAAGATGCTCGCCGGCGATCTTATACATATTGGGAACCATAAGTAGCAAGCCTTGAGAGGCGGTAAAGGTGGTGGTGAAAGCGCCAGCGGCCAGCGATCCGTGAACTGCCCCGGCAGCACCACCTTCAGACTGCAGCTCTGACACCAGAACTTTGTGGCCGAAAATGTTTTTACGCCCGCGGGCAGCCCAAGCATCGGATAGCTCAGCCATACCCGAAGACGGTGTGATGGGGTAGATGGCAGCAACATCGCTAAAGGCATAGGCCACGTGGGCTGCTGCCGTGTTGCCATCTACAGTTTGTGTAAACACGAAATCAGCTCCTTTTTAGGCCGAACCGCATATTAACCCGCCTGTGGGGCAAGTTGAAACAGTTCGACCATTGGTAATTTAACGCACAGATTCTACGTCCTTGTTAAAATTCAACACTAGGGGGCAGAAATCCTTCCGCAAGGGCTAATTTGTATACACTTTTTACGGCCAAACTCAATTTAAGAGACTAAATCAATAAAATCAATACTAGCCGCAAATACTAACGGCAAATGCTGCCAGCATTACGGCAACGATCGACCCGATCGCTGCCCAAACCAGAATAACCATTTGGATAGATGGGTATTTCCGACCTAGTTTTGTCATTAGGAGGGGAAAAGGTGGCGGCTCAATTGTTGGAGATCAGATGGCACGGGCGCGGTGGCCAGGGAGCGAAAACTGCTGCCCAGTTGTTGGCCGAGGCGGCCGCTGCGGCCGGGAAGTTTATTCAGGGGTTTCCCGAATATGGTCCCGAGCGGATGGGAGCCCCGGTGCAGGCATTTACCCGGATCAGTGACCGACCTATTTGGCTTCATTGTCAGATAACCGAGCCGGGGATAGTGGTGGTGCTGGATCCGACGCTGCTTCGCCGTGGGGATATAACCCGGGGCCTGCGGCAAGAAGGGCTGATCTTGATCAATTCCGATCAGCAGCCGAGCGTCATAAAAAGGGCCCTTGACCAAAATTACCGCGTCTGTACGGTCGATGCTAGCCGTATAGCTAAAGAGACTATCGGCCGGGCGATACCAAATACGCCTCTTTTGGGTGCTTTGATCCGGGTAGCGGAGATAATACCGCTGGAGCGTCTGCTGGCCGAGACCGAACGAAAACTGGCCCGGCGGTTTGCTGACCGGCCGGAAATCGTGAGCGGTAATTTAGTCGCTGTACGTCGGGCCTACGAGGAGGTGGAGGACGGATGAGCAAGCTGCTACCCTGGCGGGAAGTTCCGTCAGCTGGCTGGTTGGAGGAAAAGGGCAACGCCGAAGAATATGAGACCGGCGATTGGCGCACGATCAAACCGATCTGGCTCAAGGAACATTGCATCCAATGCTTGCGCTGTTTCGTTTATTGTCCTGATTCCGCCATAACGGCCGAAAATGGCCGGGTGACCGGGGTGGATTATAAGCATTGTAAGGGTTGCGGTATTTGCGCCCACGAGTGTCCGTCAAAACCGAAAGCTCTGGAGATGGTAGCCGAAAGTGCTGATGAACTGTAAGTTGAGGGAGGGAAAGGCAGTTATGCAGGAGCGGATCGCTTTAACCGGAAACGAAGCTATGGCCCTGGCCTTAAAACAAATTAACCCTGATGTAGTGGCAGCTTATCCCATCACGCCGGCTACGGAAATTGTGCAGCTTTTTTCCAGTTATGCGGCCAACGGGATGGTCAAGACGGAGTTCGTGGCTGTAGAGAGCGAGCATTCAGCCCTAAGTGCGGTCTTGGGAGCCTCGGCTGCCGGGGCACGAGCTTTGACGGCAACTTCGTCCCAGGGTTTGGCCTATATGTTCGAGGTACTGTATATTGCGGCCTCGTACCGGCTACCTCTGGTGATGCCGGTGGTAAACCGGGCTTTAAGCGGCCCAATCAATATTCATGGCGACCACAGTGATTCGATGGGGGTGCGGGATGCCGGCTGGATCCAAATTTATGCTGAAGATACTCAGGAAGCCTACGATAACCTTATTCAAGCAGTGCGGATTGCCGAAGACCCGGCGGTGCAGCTACCGGTCATGGTCTGCATCGATGGCTTTATCATCAGCCACGCCCTTGAAAATTTAGAAATTATGGCTGATGAAAAGGTGCAAGAATTTGTAGGTCCCTTCACACCCCGGCGGCCGTCGCTGCTTGACTTGGATCATCCGGTCACCGTCGGGCCGCTGGCGCTATTCGATTATTATATGGAAATAAAGCGCGGTCAGGCTGAGGCTATGCGCAAAGCCAAGCCGGTTATAAAAGAGGTGGGGCAAGAATATGGGCGCTGGAGCGGCCGTAAGTATAGTTTTTTAGAGCCGTATCAGCTGGCTGAGGCCGAAATAGCTGTGGTGGTGCTGTCGTCCACCGCCGGTACGACGCGGGTAGTTGTGGATGAATTGCGCCAACAGGGAATAAGAGCGGGCCTGCTCAAACCAAGGGTCTACCGACCCTTTCCCCAGCAGGAGATAAAAGCTGCCCTCGGCCACCTGAAAGCGATTGCTGTGCTCGATCGGGCTGACAGCTTCGACGGGTTCGGAGGGCCGTTGTATAAAGATATCCGCGCTGCCTTGTATGAGGTGCCGGACAGGCCCCGGATCATAAATTACATCTTTGGTCTTGGTGGCCGGGATGTGGGCTTGGATGATATCCGCAGTGTGTATGATGATTTGGCTCAGGTTGCGGCTGGCGAAGCGCCGGAGTTTTCAATCCGATATTTGGGTGTACGGGAGGAGGCGTTATAAGGTGCCAAATTTGAAAGAGCTTATGCAGCAGGAATCCTTTTTTTCCCCGGGACATCGCATGTGTGCCGGCTGTATTGCCCCGGTAGCGGTCAGGCAAGTAGCCTTGGCTGTGGGCGGGGCGCCGGTGGTGGTGGCCAACGCAACCGGCTGCTTGGAAGTGGCGACCACCATTTTCCCTTATACTGCCTGGCGTTGCGGCTTTATCCACAATGCGTTTGCTAATGCTGCCGCCACGCTGAGCGGGGTGGAAACAGCATATCGGGCGCTGAAAAAGCAAGATAAACTCGATTCCGAAATCAAATTTATCGCTTTTGGCGGCGATGGCGGTACTTACGACATCGGTTTTCAATCTTTGTCCGGTGCGGTCGAGCGGGGCCATCGGATGCTGTATATCTGTTATGATAATGGCGCTTACATGAATACCGGTATCCAACGTTCTAGCGCAACCCCGCTTTATGCTGATACCACCACCAGTCCGGCTGGCCGTCACAGTTCCGGCAAAAGTCAGTGGCGCAAGGATCTGACAGCCATTATGGCTGCCCATAATATACCTTATGCGGCCCAAGCAGCCCCCAGCCATTTTATGGATCTGATGGCTAAGGTTCAGCGGGCCTTATCGGTGGACGGTCCTTCATTTATCAACATCATGGCTCCCTGCCCCCGAGGTTGGCGTTATGATACCCGGGCTGGCATCAGCCTTACCCGCCAGGCGGTGGAAACCTGTTATTGGCCGTTGTACGAAGTAGATCACGGCAGCTGGAAACTATCTTATCGGCCGCGGCAAAAACAGCCGATCGAAGATTGGTTACGGTCCCAGGGGCGGTTCCGCCATCTTTTTGTCGCCGGTGGCGAGGAAGAAATAAAGCAGCTACAAGAGCGGGTCGATCTGGAATGGGCTCGGCTGCTAAAAAAATGCGGGGAAGCAGCTGCCTGAAGGAAAAGAAAGTTCATTTTTCCCTAATTGCCAACGGGAAGCCAATAATGCTAAAATTAGGCTGGAAGGGAAGATTGGCTGTTAAGGAAAAGGGGGCGGCTGCACGTGCAGCAGGAATTTCTACACATATTACGCCGGCATCCCGTTATTCCTTCGCTGCAGCGGCAACAAGACATTCCAGCTTTGATTACCAGTCGGGCCCGGATAGCTCTTATTTCTTCGGGGAGCATCTTCAATATCAAACAGCGGGCTCGGGAACTGCACGATAATGGAAAAATCGTTCTTGTCCATATTGATCTTATCCATGGCCTGGGACGTGATGCGGCCGGAGTCCGCTATTTGAAGGACAAGGTTGGGGCTGAGGGGATCGTAACCCCTAACCGCCATTTGGTTACTGCTGCCCGTAAACAAGGGCTTATCGCAATCCACCGGCTGTTTGCCCATGATTCACCTTCGATAGCAACCGGGCTCAAAGTGCTGAAGCTGTCCAATCCTGATTTTATCGAGGTGCTACCGGGGTTGATAGTGGCTAACGTTATGCCCATTTTGCGCGAGCATTTCCAACAGCCGGTGATCGGCGCCGGTCTGGTCAAAACCACGGCTGAGGTCAAATCGCTTTTGGCTGCAGGCGCGGTCGGGGTAGATACTAGCGCAAAAAGTCTGTGGAACTTCGAACCCTAAAGAAGGATTTCCGGCCCGAATGGCGAATAGACAAAGTATAAAGGATCCAACCACTGAACTGTTGGCATAAAAACAACCAAATACTCAGGACCAGAGAAAAGAGTAAGTCCTGCCTTAATCCGGCCCATGCGTCCGGAAGGGTAGGACTTTTGCTTTTGCCAGCCCATGTTGGGTCAAACATGAGGTTCTAATAGTTAAAGGGCCATCTAAGTAAATTAATTCAACAGATCGAGGGAGGCAAAAACTGTGTCAGAATTAACTATGCTGGCTTTACCAGAACAGATTACGGCCGAGGAGAAGCATCTGATCGCTACTTACTATCTGGAAACTGGGGTTGAAACCGACATCGTAAAAAAACTCAGCGCTATTGCGGTTGAACAGACCACTGGCACTTGGGTTCCTGTGCCGGAGGAAACCCCTGCGATGCGGGAACAGCATGTGGCTAAAGTAGTCGGCATTTATGAAGTTCCTGGCTATGAATTTGAGCTACCAGCCCGGTTAGAATCGAGGCGTTTCGTTTTCCAGCTAGCTTTCCCAACCGTAAATTTCGGTCCCCAGATCCCGATGCTGCTCAGCACAGTCATCGGCAATATTTCCATGTCCGGTAAGCTAAAACTGTTAGACCTGCAATTTCCGCAATCTTATCTCGACTCCTTCCCGGGCCCGAAATTTGGGACTGAGGGAATCAGGGACCTACTTGGTGTTCACGACCGGCCGCTGCTGAACAACATGATCAAACCCTGCACAGGATATACGCCCGAGGTAGGAGCTAAGTTGTTTGGCGAGGCTATCCGTGGCGGGGTGGATATTGTCAAGGATGATGAGCTCATCGCTGACCCTTCTTTTTGTCCGCTGGTAGAACGGGTTAAGCTGTATATGGCTGCAGCCAAACAGCATTATGAACAAACAGGTAACCGGGTCCTTTATACAGCCAACATTACCGACCGAGTGGACAAGATCAAAGATAATGCCTACCGGGCCCTTGACGCCGGCGCTAACGCCCTGATGATCAACTATCTTACGGTTGGCATTTCAGCCCTGCGGGCCCTAGCCGAAGATCCGGGTATTGCTGTTCCCATTTTGGCCCATTTAGATTTTGCCGGCACGATGTATGAATCGCCTTACAGCGGCATCAGCTCCCATTTGATTTTAGGGAAACTGGCCCGGCTGGCTGGAGCGGATATAGTTGTCTATCCCAGCCCGAGCCCATTCGGTAAATTTCCGTTCTTGAAAGAGCGCTATCTACAAATCGGGCACCATCTGCTCGGAAAATGGCTGCATTTTAAACCTGTTTTCCCCATGCCCGGCGGTGGCATCATGCCAGCGGTGGTTCCGTTTATTATCAATACCTTGGGGACAGATTGCATCTTGGGTGCCGGGGGGGCCATTCATGGGCATCCTATGGGTCCGGTAGCTGGAGGAAAAGCAATGAGACAGGCTATCGATGCAGTTTTAGCCGGGATCACGCTCGAGGAAGCTGGAAAACAGCATCCGGAGCTACAAAGTGCGATTGAGGCCTGGGGTCTTATCGAGGATGAAAAGCAAGTTTTGTTCGATATCCAAAAATAAATTGAGGAGGTAGCAAACATGGCCAAACAGTACAGTCGGCAACAGGTATTGGAACAAGTTAGAAAGAGTATCAGCGATGGTAAGCCGGTAATTATTGCTGGGGCAGGGACTGGGATTTCTGGTAAATTTGCTGAGCGCGGCGGAGCGGATCTGATCGGGGTCTACAATTCGGGCTTGTACCGGATGGATGGAAATGGGTCACTGGCGGGATTGATGCCTTACGGCGATGCCAATCAGATCGTGATCGACCTGGCCCATCGCGTTATGCCGGTGGTTGAAAAGGCGCCCATGATCGCGGGGATTTGCGGCACCGACCCTACCCGGGAAATGCGGCCATATTTGAAGCACCTATTGGATCTAGGTTTTTCAGCGGTGATGAATTTTCCCACCGTCGGCCTGATCGATGGTCGTTTTCGCCAGGAACTGGAGGATACCGGAATGGGTTACGGTAAGGAAATCGAGACGCTGAAATTAGCTTCGGAGTTAGGCTTCTTTACCCTAGGCTATGCTTTTAATCCCAACGAGGCAGCTTTGGTTGGAAAAGCGCAGCTCGATGTGTTGATTTGCCATATGGGCCTTACCCGGGGCGGGGCTATCGGCTCCAAATTTGCCGAGGGAATGAGCCTGGAAGAGGCTGCTGCCTTAATTCGGGAGATGACCGCGGCAGCCAGGCAGGAAAATCCAAATGTGATCATCTTTGCCCACGGCGGGCCGATAGCTATGCCCGAAGATACAGCTTATATTTATAAACATACAGAATCAGTCGGCTTTTTGGGCGCATCCAGTATTGAGCGCATCCCAGTTGAAAAACCGCTAGCGGATGCTGTCCGGCAGTTCAAAAACATTTCCCTGAGCTAGGCTTAACTTCCCGACTGTGGGAGTTCGGGCTAGCTGAGATTCTTTTCGCCATATTCTTTTAAGCAAGGGGCCGCAAGATAAAAAACAAATGATAGTTTAAAATTGATCTAGCTTCAATATTATCAGCGTTGTTTGGGATTCGGTCGCAGGCGGCCCCTTGCTTATCAGTAGATTTCATCCGGAAGGGAGGAGGCGGAACAATGAACAAACGGCCAACTATTTTGGTGGCCGGCATCCTGGACACCAAAGGGCAGGAGATTAAATTTCTGGCCGAACGGGTACGGGCTGCCGGCGGAGAACCGGTTATTATGGAGTTGAGCGTTGGGGCTGAGGTTGGCTGGGCTGATATTAGCGTAGGCCAAATTCTCAGCCAGGTAGACCAGTCGAAAGAAGATGTCTTTTCTTTAGACCGGGGTGCTGCCTCGGCAGTCATTGTTAAAGGTGCGATAAAGATCGCTGCCCAGTTGTTGGAACAAGGGAAATTGGCGGGCATGATTTCTTACGGCGGCTCCATGGGTGCCAGCATGGCGACCCAAATCATGCATACGCTGCCGCTTGGTATCCCCAAGTTTATGCTTACCACCATGGCTTCAGGTGATGTCAGCCCTTATGTTGGCACCAGAGATATCTGCCTGATGTACCCGATAGCTGAAGCTGGTTTAAATGTGGTAACGCGTACTATCCTTAACAATGCTGCTGCGGCTGTGGTGGGAATGGCCAGCGCGCCCGAGCTGGAGGAGGCAGATGAGCGGCCCTTAATCGGTTGTATGATGTTTGGGGTGACCACACCTTGTGTTCTGCGAGCATCGAAGTATTTTGAACATAGAGGCTACGATGTGCTAATCAACCATGCTGTCGGAAGCGGCGGACGCTCCCTCGAGGAATTGATCCGGGATGGTTTTATCGTAGGTGTTCTCGATATAACAACGCACGAAATTGCCGATTACCTGCTGGGCGGAGTGCTCAGCGCGGGGCCGGATCGCTTGACGGCAGCCGGTGAAGTAGGGATTCCTCAGGTGATAGCCCCAGGCGGCCTTGACCTGATCAACTTTGGTCCCAAAGAAACGGTACCGGAAAAATTCTTAACCGAGACCGACCAACCGGGGCGAGGGCTCTATGTGCATAACCCAACTGTCACCTGTGTTGGTGTCTCTACTGAGGAGTCGTACCGGATCGGTGAACATATTGCCAAAAAGCTTAACGCTGCTCAAGGGCCAACGGCTATCTGCATACCCTTGCGGGGTTGGGGTGCTTGCGATTTGCCCGTTCCTGATAAAAAGCTAGGCTGGGCCGGCCCCGGCCCGGGGCCGGTATGGGCGCCGGATCCCAACCATCCCCAATGGTCGCTACGGGCAGGTCATTTTATCGCGGCCCTACGGGAAACGTTGGATCTTGACAAGCCCAACTTGGATATACTTTTAGTCGATAAACACCTCAATGAACCGGAATTTTCCGACCTGATGTCAGAATTGCTGGAAGAGATGCTCGCCGGAACCTGGAAAAAAGGCAGTCACCAAGACCTTCCCTATATAGTACCTTTTCAATAATGCGGTGCGTGAATATTAGGGAGGAGGTGTTACCATGGCCCAGCGTTACGAGCGCCGACAAGTGCTAGAACGGTTGCGGGAAGAAATTAACCAAGATCGCCCCCTGTTGATGTTTGGTGCCGGAACAGGGCTCACTGCTCGCTGTGCTGAACTGGGCGGCGCAGATATAATCGCAGTCTACTCCACCGCCTATTACCGGATGCAGGCCCAATCTTCTCTGCTAGCTTGGCTCCCTTATGAGAATGCCAACGAGCTGGTGCTGGAGATGGCGCGGGAGATTCTGCCCGCGGTTAAAGATACACCTTGCATTGTTGGGATAGGGGCTCATGATCCTCACCTAAACCTCGATCGCTTTATGGCCAAGTTGCTAGACTTAGGCTGTTCCGGATTTACCAACGAACCTTTTGTCGGTATTTACGGGCCGGAATTCGGGGTCCAATTAGAGGCCGCCGGCCTTGGCTTTTCCCGGGAAGTGGAGCTGATTAGAACTTGCCATCGCCAAGATCTGTTTACGGTTGCCTGGGCGTTTAACCCAGAAGAAGGACGGCTGCTGGCCGAAGCAGGCGCCGACGTGATTGGCGCTATAGTCGGGGTTACAACCGGTGGTTTAACTGGGACGAAACAGACGCTCAGCTTAAAAGATACAGCCGAACAAATTGAAGCAATTTATCAGGCGGCAGCAGCGGTAAATCCGGACATCATCGTTCTTACCCACGGCGGCCCGCTCAAAGATGTGGAGACAGCAGAATATTCCCTGATCCATACCAGCGCTGCTGGCTACGCCTCTGGCTCCAGTGGAGAACGGATCCCGACCGAAACCGCGGTTACAAAAATAACCCGCCAATACAAAAACTGCCGGATCAAATAAAAGCCAGCAGCTTCCAGATGCCGGGCCGGGA
>JAAZKX010000084.1 GCA_012799605.1 Bacillota bacterium
CAGCTAATTCTTTCTTCTTTTTAATTTGCTCTTCAGCAGCTAATTCTTTCTTCTTTTTAATTTGCTCCAGCTCGCGGGCTTTTCTTTCAGCTTTTACCTTTGCTTCCGTCAGCAATTGGAAATACTGATCCATGTTTGATTTTAATTCATCAATTTTATTAGACAGCCCATCCAAATTTTTGCTGATTTCTTTAGTCTTACTAAACACTTTAATTTTTGCCATTATCGTCACCCCCGTGCCGGATTTTATTATATTCCTTCAGAAACAATTCCTTGAATCCTTTATCAGTAACTGCCAAAACTGTTCTACTTCCTTTTCCAATAGCACTACCTAGTTCGTGCTTTGTGCCTAATATTATGATGTTAATATTTCGCGTTTTGCACATATAGGTAAAATTGTCTCTTGTAGCTTCGGATGCTTCATGGCTCAATATCAAAAGAAACACTTTGCCTGAACGGATTGCACCTTCACACTGTACGGTGCCAGATAACATTTTACCTGCTTTTTGACACAAACCTAAAAGAGATAGAAACTTTTCGCTAATCAATTTCACCCTCATTCAATTTATCTTTTAGCTTTTCATACACTTCCTGATCAATTTTTTGACCAAATGCTTTCTCTAACAACCTATTTTTAGCAGCCTTGTCTACACAGGCTTTGTTAGAACATAAGTAAGAACCTCTTCCCGGGGCTTTCCCTTTTAAGTCTAAATCTATTTCACCCTCTGGGCTTCTCACTACCCGAATTAATTCCTTTTTAGGCTTCATTTCACGACAACCTATACACATTCTCATAGGTATTTTTCTCTTTTTCAAAAGACATCACCATCACTTTGTATAGCATCCAGCTGGCTGCTCTGAAAAAAGTGTGCCTGAGACTGGCTTTTTATATCAATTTTCCAACCAGTCAGTTTGGCTGCCAACCTGGCATTCTGTCCTTCCTTACCAATAGCAAGAGACAATTGGTTGTCGGGCACTATGACCACTGCTGATTTTTCATCGGAATTAAGCAAGACCGATAATACTTTGGCAGGGCTTAATGCACTAGAAATATATTCAATAGGATCTTCGCTCCATTTAATGATATCTATTTTCTCACCTTTAAGTTCTTCAACAATACGTTGGACTCTTGTACCCCTATAACCAACGCAAGAACCTACAGGATCTATTTCTTTCTCCTGAGCAGATACTGATATCTTGGTTCGTGAACCAGCTTCACGAGAAATATTTTTTATAAGCACTTCCCCATTAGAAATTTCTGGAACCTCAAACTCAAATAACCTTTTTACTAAACCGGGATGAGTTCGGGAAACAGTTATTTGAGGCCCCTTAGTAGTTTTCTTAACTTCTGTAATATACACCTTAAGCCTATTATTAACCTCATAATTCTCACCGGGCATCTGCTCACTAGGAGGTAGAATGGCTTCAGTTTTATCAAGATCGATGAATACATTCCGTCTTTCCACCCGTTGTACTAAACCGGTTACGATTTCGTTTTCTTTTTCAATGTATTTCTCATAGATCAAACCCCGTTCCGCTTCACGAATACGCTGTACAACCACCTGTTTGGCATTTTGTGCAGCAATTCTACCGAAGTTTTTGGGTGTTACTTCAATATTAATAATATCATTAATTTGGATATTGGGATCTATTCGTTTTGCTTCTGACACTTCAATTTCTTGCATCTCATCTTTTACTTCCTCTACCACTTTTTTCTGGGCATACACCTTGACAACCCCAGAATCGCGGTTAATTGCCACCTTAACACTACTAGGTGCTGAACCAAAATTCTTTTTATATGCGGAAACCAGAGCAGCTTCTATTGCTTCTAGTAAAACTTCCTTATCAATTCCCTTTTCCCGGCATATGGATTCAATAGCTTCCAAAAACTCCCCGGACATATTCATAACTCCTCCTCGATTGTTGCTTATACAGATGCTTAAAACTCTACTGCCAGTCTTACTGATGCGACCTCTGCCCGTGAAAATGATAATACTGCATCTTTTTCCCGTATAAGCAGTTGGTCATC
>JAAZKX010000078.1 GCA_012799605.1 Bacillota bacterium
TTGGGATGGCCGCCGGGATGGTTTTGCTGCATTGGTAAACTACCATAGTCTTGATCGGGCCAAACTGGAAAAGCTAATCTACACCTATTTGGGCGATTGGATTACGCGCCAAAAAGACGAAATCGAACGAGCAGTACCCGGTGCCGAAGCCCGGCTGGCCGCTGCCAACACCCTAAAACAAAAGCTGGAGCAAATTCTCATTGGCGATAAACCTTACGATATTTATATTCGCTGGAAACCAATTTTCCAGCAGCCGCTGGGCTGGAACCCCGATTTAAACGATGGGGTTCGGCTAAATATACGTCCCTTTGTTATAGCCGGGGTATTGCGGTCTAAAATCACTGTCAGTTGGAATAAAGACCGCGGTCGCGACCCCGATGGCTCCGAAAGAATTAACGACCGCCATCTGTCACTGGCAGAAAAACAAGCGGCAAGGGAGGCGGCCAATACTGATGGCTAACACTGTCTTAGATCGTTTAATAACAGCCTTAAAATCTGCTGCTAGCTATAATAAAAATGTTATGGTGGCACCAGTCGCTATCCTTTGGCCCGACCAGGGCCGACAATGGGAAAAGGTAGTGCCTGTCCTTCGCTCTCGTTGGCCGGTATTTACCTTGGGTAACTACCAACCGCAACAATTTACCGGGCCGGCAATTTGGATTCGCTGCCTGTTGGCTCAAAAACTACCCGAGGGCAACTGGAAGCCGGAACAAGTACCGGTAGTCTATCTACCCGGCTATTCTCGCTCCCAGCTCCGGGACATTGAACATTGTCCCCAAGAGTTGCAACCTCTGGTAGAACTACAATATCGCGGTTTGATTTGGAGTCAAAAAAACGGCCGTGATTGGACCTTGTTAGCCTTCTTGAGTTCAAAACATGGTGGTCTTGGATTGGATATGGCCACCGACAACGTTACCTTACAGGCTTTGAGACACGCCGCCAGAGAGCTAATGAAGGAAGATGTTTCCCGGTTGCAACAGCAAGCACCGCTCAAGGCGGATTTTTTCCAAGCCCTACTGATGCCCGACCTGCAGCGCCAGGTGTTAACCTGGCTCAACAGCCCTGATAAGCAGAAAGACCGGCTTACCCCGGAGCAATGGCAGGTTTTTTGTGCCGCCTGTCGGCAGCAATTGCAACTGGATCCTGATCGCGATGGCCCTATCACCGCTGCTCAAAACCTGGGTCTGAAAACTGGCCCCTGGGCCTTACTCTGGCAGCGTTTTAAAGATGCCCCCAATAATTACCCCAATCTCCCTCAACTACTTCGACAGGCAAAGCCTAGCGCCCACCAAACCAATGACACCCAATTGAGCATATTCGAATCCAGTATAAAAGAAGTTTGGCCCCAAGACAACGAGTATGAGGAAGCAACCTTACGGCAATCTTTACTAGATTTGGCCAAAAGGCCAGCAGATCAAATTGGGACTGAACTACAACACTTGGAACGACAACATGGCTGCCGCCGGCGTTGGGTTTGGGCCCAGCTGGGGAAAGCCCCTTTGGCTATAGCACTGGAACACCTTGACTCTTTGGCTACAAAATTACACCGGGCCCAACCCGAACAAGGAACAGTGGCCAAGATGACTCATAATTATGTTAACATCGGTTGGGAAATAGATTACAGTGTCATTCAAACCCTGACGCCGATCAGAACTAGCGAGGACCTAGCTGCAGTCAATGCTATTTTGGACATTCTCTATACGCCTTGGCTTCATCAGGTCTGTGAATTATTCCAGCAGGCCTGGATTTTATCTCCGCCTCAACAAAATAAAAAGAGCCTTGATCCAAAACCGGGCCTTGTCTACCTTTTTGTCGACGGTTTGAGGCTGGATGTGGGACAAACCTTAGCCAGCATCTTGATGGAAAAAGGTTTCCAGTGCGAGTTTCAATCCACTTTTGCCAGCCTACCCACTGTTACCGCCACCGGAAAACCGGCTGTCACCCCAGTCGCTGCCCAATTTTTTGGTGGCCCGGGGCTAGCGCCCGCTACCGCCGGGGGCCGGGAAGTTACAACCGCGGTGATTCGCAAAACATTGCTAGAAGCTGGATTTACCGTATTGGCAGAAGACGAAATTGGTGACCCCACCGGTTGTGCCTGGACCGAATGTGGGCAATTGGATCAAATGGGGCATATCGAAGGTTGGAAATTAGTACACCGCCTGCCGGAGCAGCTTCAGCTCATCTCCCAGCGGGTGAGCCAACTCCTTAATGCCGGCTGGCGCCAAATCAAAATTATAACTGACCATGGCTGGCTTTTGCTCCCCACCACTTTGCCCACCCACTCTTTGCCCAAGCCCGCCACAAAGGTGAGGAAAGGGCGCACAGCTAGGCTAAAGCCCGGAATTCAGATAGATGTTCCTACCCTGCCTTGGTTTTGGGATCAAAACGTTGATTTTGCCTTTGCTCCCGGGCATCATTGCTTTGTCGCCGGTACTCAGTATGAGCATGGCGGTCTTAGCCCACAAGAAACTATCATTCCCCAGCTTACGGTGACCCGTGGTGAAGCCATCGGCCAAATAGAGTTCCTGGACACTAATTGGCGGGGAGTACGATTACAATTAAAGCTGAGCGGGGCAGCTGGGCTTCAAGCCCAACTGCGAACCAAGCCAGGCGATCCGACTTCAGCATTATCTAGAAGTAGAACCATTGATGCCGAGGGAAATATATCTTTACTTTGTAGCGACCACTCCTTGGAAGGAACCGCTGCTGTAGTGGTGGTATTCGATCCGGCATCCCCACATCGAATCCGGGCCCAACGGGCAACCATAATCGGTGGAGGTGAAACCCGGTGAAGAAAACCGAATTTGACCAGTTGGATCGCATAGCAGCCAAGGCCTTTGATGGCTATATTGTCCGCAAGGACCTAGTGCGCCTGTTTAAAGGGCAGTATGCGGTACCCACTTATGTAGGCGAATTCTTGCTGGGACGCTATTGCGCCACCACCGCCGAGCATGAAATTGAAGAAGGACTAGCCCTAGTAGAACATCAGCTTAAAGAGCACGTGGTCCGCTCCGGCGAAGAAGAGTTGTTTAAGTCCTGGGCGCGGGAACGAGGATCAGTCCGAGTGATCGACATTGTGTCCGCCCGCCTCGATACCGCAAGTGACAGCTACTTAGCTTCACTGCCTAGCCTGCGCCTCACCCAAGTACGTATTTCCTCGGAGCTAGTTAAGGCCCACGAACGCCTCTTAACTGGCGGATTTTATGCAGAAATCACTTTAGAGTATGATCCGGCTATTGCCACCGAAAAACGCGGGCGTCCATTTGGCATCACCACTTTGCGTCCCATCCAGCTGAGTAAGCGGCAAGTGTTACAAGAACTGGCCCAGGGCCGCAAATTTTTTACCACTGCCCAGTGGAAGCATTTTTTACTAAGAAGCATCGGTTTGGAGCCTAATAACCTAAGCCCCCGTAACCAAGATATTATCCTTCTAAGAATGGTTCCGTTTGTGGAACGGAACTACAATTTGGCTGAACTTGGTCCCCGTGGCACTGGTAAAAGCCATTTATTCCAACAAGTCAGTCCTTATTCTCATTTGGTAAGCGGCGGTAAAGCCACGGTGGCCCGCATGTTCGTCAATAATGCCACCGGGCAAAGAGGCCTGGTTTGCCAATATGATGTGGTTTGCTTTGATGAAGTAAGTGGTATCAGTTTTGACCAAAAAGATGGCGTAAATATCCTCAAGGGCTATATGGAAAGCGGTGAATTTAGCCGGGGCCGAGAAAGTATTCGCGCTGAAGGCAGCATTGTTATCGTCGGCAATTTTGATGTGGATGTGGAACATCAACAACGTATTGGCCATCTGTTCGGACCCCTACCACCAGAAATGCGCAATGACACTGCCTTTATGGACCGAATTCACGCCTATGTTCCCGGCTGGGATGTACCTAAAATGAAGCGATCTTTGTTTACCGATCACTTTGGCCTAGTGAGCGACTTTTTGAGCGAATGTTGGACCCAACTGCGTCAACTCAGCCAGGTGGCAGAAATCAGGGAGCACGTACATCTGGGCCCAGCCCTGAGCGGGCGTGATACTAATGCTGCCATAAAAACTGCCAGCGGCCTTTTAAAACTACTTTACCCCTCTCCGGATTTAGAAATAGCCACTGAAGACATAGAGTGGGCAGTTCGGTTAGCGTTAGAATGTCGTCGTCGAGTGAAAGAACAGCAAAAGCGTATTGGTTCGGCCGAGTTTCGCAATACCATGTTCAGTTATAAGATGGGGCCCGATGCCATCGAACAATTTGTGGCCACGCCTGAACTACACAGTGAGAACATCATTGGGCCCGATCCCTTGCCCCCGGGGCAAGTATGGGCCATAAGCCCTGGTAGCCAAGATGAACACAGCGGTCTTTATCGAGTGGAAGTTACCGCCACCCCGGGCTCCGGTTACCGGCTGGCAAACGTGCAAGCGCCAGGCCCTTTAAGAGAAAGCCTGACCGCTGCCTATCAAAATTTGTTGTCGCATAACCAACGTCTTGTCGGAGACCGCGATGCACGCCAGCGTGAACTTACGGTACAAGTCCGCGCCCTGGATGCAGCCAAAAGCGGGAGCCTGCTGGGATTGCCTCTGCTGCTGGCACTTTGCGGTGCTATCTTGGCCAAAAGCCTTAAAGGCGGCCTCGTTGTCTGTGGGGGACTTACCATCGGTGGTTCGTTGGAACCAATAACAAATGCTATTGATATAGCCGAATTGGCGGCTGAAAAAGGGGCAGCGACTTTGCTAGCGCCTGTATCCAGCCGTAGACAAATGAACGATATTTCCGATGATCTAGCCGCGAGGCTCACCATCCAATACTATACAGACCCACATGATGCCTTGGTAAAAGCACTAGCGGACTAAATAGTTTGAGGCCCTGGCACCGTTTATCTTCAGGATCATTACTTCTTGTTCGGGCAAGCCAAGGCTTTGGATCAGCTTATGGGCGCTGGAGCCTGCTGGTAACTGACGCTGGAACCAGCTATGGGCCTCGCGGTGCTGAAGATAGTAATTGAGGGCTGAATAGACCCTTACTTTTACTGTGATCATGGCCGCCAATAGGATGGCTCCCAGAATTTTTGGTAATGCTGTTTGGGGATGTCAGAGACAGCGTTGTGAGGCGGAAAGGGTTCCTCTAGCATAAATTCCGGCATTTTATCGTGGGCAGCGCTAAGACCGGCTTTAGCATTAAACTCCTTTTCGGTCCAAATAACATCTTTGCCCAAACTAGCTATAAAATCAGGGCCGTGGTCGGTTCCATAAATGCCATTTAGCATTTCCACTACCAAATCTGGTATTTTGGGCCCGGCGGTGGTGATGAACATGCACAGCCCCAAGGTATCAAAGGCCGCTATCTTAACCTGAAGATCTCGGGCATATTCTAGCCATATATAGGGATCGAGCTGATCCAATCTCACCCTGGTCGTAACACCGGCCGTATGGTCAGCACCCATAGGAGAAGTAGCATAAATGATGGACATGCCTTTTAAGGCCCGCGGTTCGTGGGCCGCAATGCTCTGCCCTTTTACCACCGGTGCTCGCTGTGATTTAAAGATCCGGGCTGTTATAGCGGCACCTTCGCCTAAAATCTTGCCCAAAAGGGTTCCGGTGCCGATTTCTCGAACTAATTTCTTGGCTATCTCGGCATCACCAAATTCGGCCAAGCCTAAATCCATGTAGACGCCGATGGTGGCACCAATTTCAATGGTATCGAGACCATAATCATTACATAAATAGTTGAGCTCGGCAATGTCATCCAGACTAGTCAGGCCGAGATTAGAGCCGCACATGGATAAGGTTTCATATTCAAGCGATGCCACCACTTGTTTACCATCCTGGTCTGGAAATATATTCGAGCATCTTACTAAGCAGCCGGGCATACAGGCATGGGTGGCGTTCCCTTCGCCGCCACGCTCAAGTATTGTCTCCCGCAGCCTTTCACCAGATATTTTATCTGCATTTTCAAATGATCCCTGACGAAAACCGTAACTGGGCATAGCCCCTATTTCACTAATGGTGGGGATAATACCTGCGGTACCATATAAGGTATAGCCTACGCTGGTCTGGTAAGCACTGCGTATTTCTTCCACATATTGTTTCAAGGCCTTTTTATACCTTTCCTCATTTCTAATAGGTGGCTTAATTTTTTTATAATCTTCTACTACAATAGCTTTTAGACCTTTTGAGCCCATAACGGCCCCCAAACCACCGCGAGCTGAAAAGCGGCTTGGGTTTCCGTCCATATCAGTGTTGGCCACAGAAGCCGCTGACATCAACATCTCGCCAGCAGGGCCGATACAGCTGATAGCGCAGTTGGGCCCGAAGCGTTGGAATAATTTTTTTGTTAGCGCATGGATTCTCATCATTTTATATTCGCTAGCGTCTATTAGCTGAGCCCCTTTTTTGCCAATATGTAAGATAAATAGGACATCTTGTTTAGGCTTGTCCTCAATGATAAGGGCTCTGATGCCAAGGCTTGCCAGTCTATAGCCCATGATACCGCCGGAATTGGCCTCTTTGATGCCGCCGGTAAGAGGGCTTTTGGCTCCGGCCGAAACCCGGCCTGAGCAGGAAATGCTAGCTATCGCCAGGGGCCCGTTGGCGATTATAAGTTTGTTGTAGCGACCTAGCGGCTCACAGTCCGGCGCCACTTCTTCGGCCATAATTTTAGCAATAAGCCCCCTGTTTCCATAAAACATCAGCTTCGGTGGTAGCATCTCTTGCCTTATGCTTCCCTCTTTCATGTTAATTCGAAGGATATTCAACTTGTTCGCCCCCTGGTGTAAAAAATGGTTGCCTCATCATTATTATACTTAATATACGACCTCTTTCATCGGATTTCAACCAACGGCTTACTAGCCCTAGAACCGGCCCGTGCGGGACCACAATCCGGTCGCCCTTGGGCAAAACATGTCCTCTATGGTATTAATGGAATAGGTTTGGTTGGTTAATGGTTGTTAACAAATGTTTTTATGGGTTTTGCCTACTAGATGTTGACACGGACAAAGTGCGCTTCATTATTTACGTGGCCTACTTTATTGAATATAATTTGGACGTGGAATAATGCGAAAGGAGGAAACTATCTTTAACACCCACCACTGGCAGGATCGGGAGCGGGAGTTTATGAAATACGCCACCGATTTTCCCGCTCTAGCGCCGGAAACGGCCGAATTTATCCGGCGTGAGCTGCCCCTTTGTAAA
>JAAZKX010000086.1 GCA_012799605.1 Bacillota bacterium
ATCGCGTCTTGAATCCAGAGATTTGGCTTTAGATAAAGCTTTGGAACTCTTTAAGCGAGGAATTAGTCTTTCGGCCTACTGCAATACAAAATTAGAAGAAGTTCAAGGACTTGTAAAACTGCTCACGCAGAATCAAGGAGAGTTGGAGGAAGTACCAATGAACTCTTTGAAAGGTGAATAAGATGATGGACTTTCATAGATTATATACGGAAAAGAAGACTCGTATTGAGGATACACTTAAAACATTAATTGATTCATATAGATCATATCCACCTACTATATTTAAAGCTATGGAATACAGCCTGTTTGCAGGAGGAAAACGGCTTCGTCCTGTTCTGCTTATTTCAGCTCACCAACTGGTAGGTGGAAATCTTGAAGAATCCTTGGCCATGGCCTGCGGGATGGAGATGATCCATACATATTCTTTGATCCATGACGATTTGCCCGCCATGGATGATGATGCTTTGCGTAGAGGTATTCCCACCAATCATAAGGTTTTTGGTGAAGGCTTGGCAATTTTGGCAGGAGATGCACTACTAAATTTAGCATTTGAGGTTATATTAAAGAATGCATTGAAATATCCTAATAACCTTGAAAATCATGTGAAAGCAGGTTTTATCATTGCAACTGCCGCCGGAGTCGAGGGCATGATTGGAGTGCAGGTAGTAGATTTAGAATACGAAGGTAAGCTCCCAGAACCTGATACTGTTGAATATATTCATAGCCATAAAACCGGAGCCCTCATAGAAGCATCTTTAAAAGCTGGAGTGGTTCTGGAGGGTGTGGATGAAAAAACAGAAAAAGCTATTTCTCAATACGGAAAAAGATTGGGAATGGCTTTTCAAATTACGGATGATATCCTAGATATTAAAGGAGATATTTCAAAGTTAGGTAAAAATCTTGGTAGAGATAAGGTCAAAGAGAAAGCTACTTTTCCTGCAGTATATGGTTTAGAAAAATCTCAGAATATGGCCCGAGAACTTATTGAACAAGCAGTGGATGATCTGAATCAATTTGGTAAAAGTGCCGATTTTTTGAGGGAAATGGCTCGTTTTGTTATAAATCGCCAAGGCTAGGGGGCAATTCCATGGAAGAAATATTTGATCCCTCCTATAGACCCATTAGTCCTTATGGCGCATTAATTTAACTTGTTGTTCTAGTTCAACGAATATTTGTTTTATCATAATGATAATTAATAATCATTATAGTAAATTACTACAACGGGCTAATTTATAGTTCTATGTATTATAAGCCACTCATTGTAGGAGGTAATTGGTGGAAATATTTAAACAGCTTTTTAATAATACCATTCTATGGGCAAGTATGCTAGCTTGGGTCATTGCCCAAACCTTAAAAGTAATCTTGACCGTGATCTATCATAGAAAACTAGATTTGCGCAGGTTTATAGGAGCAGGCGGAATGCCCAGCTCCCATTCTGCCCTAGTGGTTTCATTAGCCACATCTATTGGCAATGTATACGGCTACAACTCCGCAGTTTTTGCTTTAGCTTCTGTTTTTGCCTTGATTGTCATGTATGATGCGGCCGGAGTCCGCAGAGCAGCTGGCAAACAAGCTGCTGTACTAAATGATATACTGGATGAGATCTACGCCGGTAAAGGCATTCCTCCAGAGAAACTAAAAGAATTAATCGG
>JAAZKX010000079.1 GCA_012799605.1 Bacillota bacterium
ACCAGAAATGGAACAAAGGGCTATGCTAAGTTATTTAGGGAACTGCAAAAACTGCAGCCAATCTAATTTATGGATGTTAACATTTTAGGGAATGGGATTAATACCCGATAGTACTTGACTCAGTCTGCAGGTTGTAGACCGTTGACATAAATAACCGCAGCTGGTAAGATGAAATCGGTTTAAAATCGAGTAAAGGGCTTCAAGTCGCCTCGGGCGATAATTAGGAAGCCGGGTGCAAATCCCGCGCGGTCACGCCGCTGTAAAAGAGGAGCACGTTTCATGATGCCACCGGGATTGTTCTGGGAAGGCGAAACGTGTGATGAGGCTTAAGCCAGAATACTAGCTTGAAGCAGGCACTGTATCTACGAGCGATGGATGGTGCGAAGGTAGCTTTTGCCTCCGGGCGGACTCGTTTGGAGGTTTTTTGGTGGCTGTCTTGGTACATCTAAACGGCGCTTTCCATCGCGGAAAGCGTCTAATTTTATGGCAAGGAAGACCAGCTATAAAAACAGCAATTCGTAGAGCCAGATGGGCAGCACTGATCATTTTATGGCCGTAGACCGCATGGGCTATGCACATTCTATGGGCTGGGCGGCAAAGTCGTCCAGCTAAAACGATAGGAGCTGACAATATGAAAGGTTGTCTTATGGTTCAGGGTACCGGGTCATCAGTGGGAAAAAGTTTTTTGGTGGCAGGTCTTTGCCGCCTGTTGCGCCAAGATGGCCATAGGGTGGCCCCGTTTAAAGCCCAAAATATGTCCTTTGCTGTGCCTTTGGCCGATGGAACAGTGGTGGCCAGCTCCACTATCATCCAGGCCGAGGCCGCTGGGATAGAGCTGTCGCCGGCTATGAACCCCATTTTGCTCCAGGCCACGGGAGAACAAAGCGCCAGGATATATATAAACGGCCGCCTGCAAGGAGCCATGTCGGCTCGCAAGTACCTGCAACAAAAACCAAAGCTAAAAGCCCAGGTAAAACAAAGTTATCTCCAGCTGGCTGCCAGTTACGATATCATCGTCATCGAAGGAGCCGGCAGCCCGGCTGAAATCAATTTAAGGGAAAACGACTTGGTCAACATGGGCTTGGCTGAACTGGTGGATGCCCCGGTAGTGCTGGTGGGGGATATAGACCGCGGCGGCGTGTTTGCAGCCTTAGCCGGGACCATGCTGCTACTCCAGCCCCAGGAAAAGGAACGGGTAAAAGGGGTCATCATCAACAAATTCCGGGGCGACATAACGCTGCTAGAAAGCGGCATCCACACCTTAGAGAGCATAATTAAAGTGCCGGTCCTGGGAGTAATCCCTTATCTTGACCTGGATTTAGGGCAAGAGGACAGTTTGGATCGCCAGGAAAAAGGGAGCGGCCCTATTTTAGCCCCCCACCGCCGGCGGCAATATGATCTTTTGGCCGACAAGCTCCGCCAGCACCTGGATCTTACGGCCATTTATCGCTTTATCGAGGAAGGAAACAGAAAATGAATCCCCAAGCTGAGCTTTTTGCCGCCGCCGGTATTGATCTTCTGTTGGGGGATCCGCCGTTTTTGCCCCATCCGGTCCGGCTCATCGGCGCCCTTATCACCGCCCTGGAGAGGCGCCTTGGGCGGTGGCAGAATAAAATTGTTGCCGGCGCTTGGTTAGCTGGCCTGACCATATTTGTTTCAGTCGCTTGTGCCTTTGCACTGTCGTCTTTACACCCCAGCTTCCGTCTTTATCTTTTGTATGCTGCTTTGGCACCGCGCTGCCTCCGGGATGAAGCCTGGGCTGTAAAACGTTGCCTGGATGAAGGGGATATTCCCCGGGCCCGCCAGCGGCTGGGGCAGATAGTAGGGCGCGATACGGCCCTTTTGTCAGCCCAGGACATAATTCGGGCTACAGTAGAGACCACAGCCGAAAACACCGCTGATGCGGTGATTGCCCCTTTGTTTTATATTGCTCTGGGCCTTCCTTTTGGCTTATCAGTGCCGGCGGTTTGGGCCTTTAAGGCCGCCAGCACCCTGGACTCCATGGTGGGCTATAAAACCAAACCTTATTTACACCTGGGGCGCTGGTCTGCTAAGTTGGATGATGCCCTCAACTACCTTCCGGCTCGCATAACAGGGCTTTTGTTGGTGGCGGCGGCATTTATCTGCCGGCGTCGCTGGCGCCTGGCTTGGCACACCCTAAGGCGCGATAGCCATCGGTCAAGTAGCCCCAACAGCGGCTGGAGTGAGGCGGCCATGGCCGGTGCGTTGGGAATCCAACTAGGCGGTCCCGCCAGTTATGGGGGGAGGTGGGTAAAAAGGCCAACCCTGGGCCAAGCCATCGAGTTGCCGCAGCCCGTGGTTATAAGCCATGCCTGTCAGTTGATGTGGGCAGCCTATGCCCTCATGTTGGGCCTGATCTTGATTATAAGTGGGAGGTGGATATAGATGGAGCCACATGGTGGCAATCTGCGCCGTGCTAAAGAGCGCTACGGGCTACCAGCAGGCGGCTGGTTGGATTTTTCTGCCAACATCAATCCGTTGGGCCCGCCGGCGGTATTAAAACAGGCCCTACAGCAGGTGGTGGAAACAAAGCTACAGCATTATCCGGACCCAGAATCTAAAAATTTGCAGCAGGTTTTGGCCCACCACCACGGCTTGAAGCCGGAAAATGTGCTCTGTGGCAATGGGGCCAGCCAGCTTTTATGGCTGGCTTTAGCTGTCTGGCCCAAAGGGCGCCTTCTTTTGCCAGTACCATCTTTTAGCGAGTATGAACGAAATGCCCGCCTATGGGGCCATGAGCTGGAGTTTTTCCCCGCCCGAGAAAGTGAGCAATTTAATTTTGATCTTGAGGAACTTTACCGACGGCTGGCCCACTGCAGCGGCCTTATACTAGGAAACCCCAACAACCCAACCTCCACCTTAGTGCCAAAATCGGATTTAATACACCTGGCCAGCAGGGGAAAATATATGCTGGTGGATGAGGCGTTTTTAGACCTAACCTTGGACCAAGAGGCTAACTCTTTAGCCCCTTTGGTCAATGACTTCCCCAACCTGATCGTGGTGCGTGCATTTACCAAATCATTGGCCATCCCTGGGCTGCGCCTGGGCTACGCTTTGGCTCATGAAACAACGCTAGAAGCCATGAAAGAGCTTCAAGTTCCCTGGTCCGTAAACAGCGGTGCCCAAGCCGTGGGGGAAGTTTTCCCCCTTTTAACCAAATACAGAGAAAACACCAGGGCTTGGCTGGCGTCAGAGCCGGATTATTTATGGCAGCAGCTAAACCTATTGCCAGGCATAAAAGCTAATCCCCCGATTACCAACTTTATCCTTTGCCGCTATAAAAAGAGCGCCGCCCATCTGGCTCATGCCTTGGCCAAAAAGGGGATCCTAATCCGCTTGGCTGGCAACTTTCGTGGCTTGGATGATCGTTATTTTCGGGTGGCAGTGCGCCTGCGCGAAGAGAATAAACGTTTGCTTGCAGCTTTAAAGAAGGCGCTATGATCTGTGCGGGGCTATATTCATGTATACACAGGGGATGGGAAAAGAAAGACCAGACACCCTTTCCACCGCCGGCGGCTTAAGGCGGGGAAACTCCCGGCTAATGGAATTTGGCCCTGGGGTGGGGGAAAGGGACAGGCGCCGTTCCCTTTTTGTGACCATCTGCTACTTTTAACCGTCCGGTTAGTTCACAGACTGACAGAATGAAATGTTTCTTGTCATGGAAAGCTAATGCAAAAGAGAATGGGTGGGGAAAGCTGGTGCGGTCATTCTGGAAGGGTTCACTGGGGTTTGGTTTAGTGAATATCCCGGTACGGCTATATGTGGCTACTGAGAAACATGATGTCAAATTTAGGCAACTGCATAAAGAGTGTATGACACCAATAAAATATGAAAAGCGCTGCCCTGTATGTGATTGCGATATCACTTCCGATGAGATTGTGCGCGGTTACGAATACGAATCGGGCCGATATGTAGTTTTAGAGGAAGAGGATTTTGAACAGCTACCCCTTACCACCAACAAGATGATAGAAATTCAAAACTTTGTTCCTGCTGCCGACATAGATATGGCTTATTTAGACCGCATGTACTACCTTGAGCCGGCTGAAGGCGGGGATAAGGCTTATCAACTGTTGCTAAGGGCTATGGATCAGATTCAATGCTGGGCAGTGGCAAAATTTGTCCTACGATCCCGAGAATCGTTAGCCCTGGTCTGGGTGCGCGATCGAGTTTTGACGCTCAGTACTATGTTTTATGCTGGCGAAGTGCGATCGCCACAGCGACTCGACCTTGGGGCTGGGGCGGTTAAAATTAGCGAAAAAGAGCAAGAACTGGCACTAAAATTGATCGAAGAACTGTCGATCCCGTTCGAGCCGGAACGCTACAGTAGTGATTACCAGACTGCACTGTCCGATCTTATCGCAGCCAAAATAGCCGGGGCCGAGGTAGAGACAGCAGTACCAAAAACGCAGCCCAAAGTCGTTGATTTAATGGCTGCTTTGCAAGCAAGCCTGGACAAGGCCCAACAAATGGCGGAGAAAGAAAACAAGCCGGAACCATCCCGAAGTGAGGTCAGATAATGCTGCCCGCTGCCTTAGCCCCGATGCAGCCCGTATCTAAAAAAGATCCTTTCGATCACCCGGACTATATATTTCAAATAAAATGGGATGGTGTCCGTTTGCTCAGTTTAGTGGAGGAAGGGTCGGTCCGATTACAAAATCGTCGCTTGCGCGACCGCTCGGATGCATACCCGGAACTATTGTTTTTGCCTGAGCTCCTTCGGGCCGACGGAGTGGTGCTAGACGGTGAGGTGATTGTCCCCGGCGTGCAGGGCGCTAATTTTCCTGCTATTTTACGCCGGGAGCAGGCTGCGACAAAGCAGCGGGCAGTATCATTAGCCCGGGAGATTCCTGTTTGTTATCTGGTTTTTGACTTGCTGTTTAAAAACGGCAAATCCATCATGAACCAGCCTTTGGTCGAACGTCAGCGGCAGTTGGAGGAGGTTTTGACCGCCGATTCGATTGTGTACCCAGTGGAAAATTTTCCGTCAGGGCGGCAATTGTTTGCAGCGGCAAAAGAATTAGGCTGGGAAGGAATAGTAGCCAAGCATAAAAAAAGCCCCTATCTTTCCGGGGTACGGTCGAAAGCCTGGCAAAAAATAAAAGTACGGCGGCAACAGTTATGCGTGGTCGGAGGCTATTTAACATCCGGGACTAAATTACGTTCCTTGTTAGTCGGCGCCTGGCAGGGGGAACGACTTGTTTTTTTGGGCAAGGTAGGGGCAGGCCTGACTGTAAAAGAGGCGTCTTTACTTCAGCAAAAACTGCCTCAATTGGCTACATCGGTTTGCCCGTTTGCACCCTCCGCTGCCTTACCCGAAGCCCAGTGGATCCAGCCTGTGCTGCCGGTAATCGTAGAGTTTAGTGAGTGGACCGAACAGCTGCGGCTAAGAGCCCCTAGTATCGTAGAATTTCCCCAAATTGACCCCAAAGACTGCCGATTGGAAGGATAAAACATGGTATCGACTAGAACAGAAGTCACCGTGGAGGAACGCCGTTTGTCTTTATCCAACTTAGACAGGTTATATTGGCCTGACGATGGTTACACCAAGGGGGAATTGGTGGCTTATTACGCCCGGGTGTATTCCAGTCTGGCCCCGCATTTACGGGATCGCCCCTTAGTGACGACCCGTTACCCCAAAGGCATTGAAGAACAATCTTTTTATCAGAAAAACTTACCGGCCGGAGCCCCGGATTGGGTGACGGTGTTTCCTGTGCCCAGTGAAGGTAAAGACCAAGTCATTCAGTACGTGATTTGTAACGACTTGCCGACACTGGTATGGTTGGCCAATCTCGGCACGATCGAGCTTCATCCCTGGCTGTCACGGATAGGGAGTTTGGATCAGCCTGACTTTGCTGTATTTGATTTAGATCCCGATTTTCCGAGCACTATAGCAGAAGCTAAAGAGGTGGCTTTCATATTGCGGGATATTCTCTTGCTTTTGGGAGCCCAGCCACAGCTGAAAACATCAGGTGCTACCGGGCTTCATTTATTTGTACCGCTGGCGGGAACAGATTCTTATCAAGAAGTGAGGGAATTTTGCCGGCAGGTAGCTCAGACGGTTGCAACGCAGCGGCCAGATTTGGCGACCGTCGAGCGCAAGGTAGCCGAGCGTGGCGGGAAGGTATATATTGACTGGCTTCAGAACGTGAAAGGGAAAACAATTTGTGCGCCTTATAGTGTCCGTCCGTTACCCGGAGCCCCCGTCTCAACCCCGCTTACTTGGGCTGAATTGGCAACCGGAGCTAAAAGCAGCAATATAAACGAAATGCAAAATCGATTACAGCAACAGGGGGATTTATTTTCTGCTGTCCTCAAGCCAGGCCCAAGCGTAGCTGAGATGTACAGCAATTTGAACAATGTCCTCTCCGGCCGATCTTAACCCGCTGACAGATTTAATAGCTGAAGGAGGATTTAATCCCCGCCAGCACTAACATAATATATTAGCCTGATTGCTGGGAGGGGAAGACGATGTCATCGGTGTCGGAACGAGACCTGTGGTTGGCGGTGTCCCAGATCCCGAGTATAAGTCCTAAATGGTTTTATCAGCTGCTTGAGTCTTTCGGCAGTCTAAAAAAATGGTGGTACGCTTCCCGGGCTGAAGTGGAGTGGACAGCGGCCGATCTGGGGCCAAAACGTCTAAGTCGCTTGCTAAAGCTAAAACAGGAGTTTGATCCGGAAGCAATATGGGCGCCTTTGCGGCGTGAGGGAGTAAAAGTTGTCACCCTACTCGATGAAAACTATCCGGCCAATCTTAAAACAATCACCGACCCGCCGCCGGTACTTTATTATCACGGGGATTTGTCCAGTACAGACGAGCTGGCTGTCAGCATTGTAGGAGCACGGCGGGCTACCCAATATGGACGCGAAGTAGCTCAGAAGTTAGCCCGCGACTTGGCGCGGCTTGGACTTACTGTGATCAGTGGCCTAGCCCGGGGCATAGATTCGGCAGCCCACCGCGGTGCCTTGGCCGGTAAAGGCCGCACTTTGGCTGTGTTAGGCTGTGGCCTTAATGTTATTTATCCGCCGGAAAATAGACGCCTTTATGGGCAAATAGCAGCTCAGGGGGCTGTGTTGACGGAGTTTCCCCTCGACACTGCCCCGAGAGCCCAAAACTTTCCCCGCCGCAACCGGATTATCAGCGGATTGTCCCGGGCTTTAGTAGTGGTCGAGGCGGCAACCACCAGCGGATCATTAATTACAGCCGACCTGGCTTTGGAACAAGGAAGGGACGTGTTTGCTGTCCCCGGGCCAATTACAAGCCCATTGAGCGCAGGCACCAACAATTTGATATTCCAGGGGGCAAAACTAGCCCGGACAGCTGCAGACGTAGTCGAAGAGCTGGGAGTGATTCCGGAGGCTAAGACGGCGCAAAGCCCGGCTGAGCCGGAACTGACAGCGGCCGAAAAACGGGTTTATGCCTGCTTTGCCGAAGGTACGGCCAGTGCCCATATCGATGAGCTGGTACGCCAAAGCAGGTTGACAGCCCAGGAGGTTACTGCCATACTTATGATGCTGGAGCTAAAGGGTTTAGTAAGACAGCTGCCCGGCAAAATATTTTTTCGCGTGCCCTGGATTTAAGGCAAGATAACAAGTGGAGGTGCGCCATAACTGTGAGCAAGTATCTGTTGATTGTGGAATCGCCGGCCAAAGCTAAGACCATAGGCAAATTTTTAGATAAAAATTATATCGTAGACGCGTCTATGGGCCATGTTAGGGACTTGCCCCGCAGCCAATTGGGTGTAGATGTAGAAAACGGTTTTATACCGAAATATATTACCATCAGGGGCAAAGGGGAGGTTTTGAGGAAACTACGGACTGCGGCAAAAAAGGCCGATAAAGTTCTGTTAGCATCCGACCCGGACCGGGAAGGGGAAGCCATTGCGTGGCATTTGGCCCATAGCTTGAAAATTGAGCCCGATAGCCAATGCCGAGTAGAGTTCAATGAGCTGACCAAAGATGCTGTGCGCCGGTCAGTTAAGGCCCCGCGGGTTATAGATCAACAACGGGTAGATGCCCAACAGGCGCGCCGGATTTTGGACCGCTTGGTCGGATACAACCTGAGCCCCCTATTATGGAAAAAAATTCGCGGCGGTCTGTCTGCCGGCCGGGTGCAATCGGTAGCTGTAAAGCTGATTTGCGACCGCCAGCGGGAAATAGATAATTTCCAGCCCGAGGAATATTGGACCATCAGGGCCGAATTATTATCACCCGATCACGAACAGTTTACCGCCCAAGTTATAACCAGGGATCGAAAAAAAATAGAACCCAAGTCAGAAGAAGAAGCTAAGGCGATTGTCGCTGAACTGAAGCCGGAAACACCTGCTGTGACCGATGTAATTATCAGAGAAAGGCGTCGTTTTCCTCGGCCTCCCTATATTACGAGCACTTTGCAGCAAGAGGCCGGGCGCAAACTTGGTTTTACGGTAAAGAAAACCATGGCAGTGGCTCAAGCCTTGTATGAAGGCTTGCCGGTAGGTAAAGAAGGCCGGGTAGGCCTCATTACATATATGCGTACTGATTCCACCCGGATTTCCCCTCAGGCCCGGCAAGAAGCGGTGGAACATATTACTGCAACTTATGGGCCAGAATATGTTGGGCACGGCGCCGCCGGCAAAGCCAGGGGCAAGGTACAAGATGCCCATGAGGGAATCAGGCCGACACGGGTGGGCCGGCGTCCGGAAGATCTAAAATCATTTTTGACCGCTGACCAGTTACGCCTGTATAAGTTGATTTGGGAGCGGTTTCTGGCCAGCCAAATGGCACCTATGGTATACGATACCGTGACCGTCGATATTGCCGCCGGTAAATTGGGTCTTAAAGCCAGCGGTTCAAAAGTTAAATTTCCCGGTTACAGTGTGCTTTACGAAGAAACAGAAGAGGACAACGATAAAGAAGAAACTACAGAGTTGCCCCAGCTTAAAGCCGGTGATAAACTCACATTGACCCGTATATTGCCCAAACAACATTTTACTCAGCCGCCCCCTACGTATACAGAAGCATCTTTGGTTAAAACATTGGAAGAACAAGGCATCGGTCGGCCCAGTACTTATGCTCCCACTATCGATACCATTACCAGGCGCGGCTACGTCCAGCGTGAACGCAGACGCCTGCTACCGACAGAGCTGGGCTTTATTGTTACAGATCTGCTCGAACAGTATTTTCCTGAAGTTGTGGATGCCGGGTTTACAGCCGAGATGGAAAACCGGTTAGATTCCATCGAAGAAGGTGAAACAGCTTGGACCGATGTAGTTCGAGAATTTTTCGAACCGTTTTCCATCCAGGTAGAGGATGCAAAGGAAAAAATGGCCCCGGTAAAACTGGAAGAAGAAGTTACAGACGAGCTGTGTGAGCAGTGCGGCAAAAACCTAGTGGTGAAAACCGGCCGCTTCGGTAAATTCTTAGCTTGTCCCGGTTTTCCCGAGTGTAAATATACCAAACCTTTTCGTGAAGGGACGGGAGTACAATGCCCGGATTGCGGTGGGGAGTTAATAGTAAAGACCTCACGCCGGGGTCGGCGTTTTTACGGTTGCGATAACTACCCCGATTGTACTTTTGCGCTTTGGGATCCTCCCACTTCTAAACGTTGTCCTCAATGTGGCTCTTTGTTGGTGCGTAAAGAACCGAGGACAAAAAAACCTTATTTGGCTTGCAGCAACAAAGATTGCCGCCACCGCGAACCGTTGCCGGCCGAAGACGAAAAAATTTCGGAATAAAAGGAAGATGAGGAGCTGTGGATAAGGAAGTTCTGGTCGTTGGAGCCGGTTTGGCCGGCAGTGAAGCGGCTTGGCAGCTTGCCAACCGGGGTCACAACGTACGCTTAGCCGAGATGAGGCCGGATAAACAAACCCCGGCCCATAGCACCGGCTTATTTGCTGAATTGGTGTGTAGCAACTCACTCCGTTCTACTGCTCTCGAAAATGCTGTCGGGTTACTAAAAGAGGAGATGCGCCGCTTAGGTTCTTTGATCATTAAAACTGCTGATGAGACCAAAGTACCAGCGGGGGGTGCCCTGGCCGTAGACCGTGATGCTTTTGCCCGCACGATCACAGCCAAAGTCTCTGCCCACCCGAAGATCACGATTGACCGTAGCGAGATAACATCAATTCCTCTTGACAACGGCGTTTGTATTATAGCTACAGGGCCTTTAACATCGCCCCGGATGGCACGCAGCATCGCGCAGCTTACCGGCGAAGAACAGTTGTATTTTTACGATGCTGTTGCCCCGATAATAACTTTAGATTCGATTGCTAAAGAACATACCTTTTGGGGTTCCCGTTATTCCAAAGGGGAAGAGTTTTCTTACCTAAATTGTCCCCTAACCAAGGAGGAATATGTTAAACTATGGGAAGAGATAGTTGTAGCCGAACAGCATCCGCTTAAATCATTTGAAGAACTGCGTTTATTTGAAGGCTGTATGCCCATTGAGGAGCTGGCCCGGCGGGGCTTGGAAACTATGCGTTATGGCCCGCTTAAACCAGTGGGACTGATAGATCCGCGAACTGGAAAACGACCTTATGCTGTTGTTCAATTGCGCCAAGATAACCGCGAAGGAACCTTATATAACATGGTGGGCTTTCAAACCCGGCTTAAATGGAGCGAACAAGCCCGTGTCTTTGGCCTAATTCCGGCCCTGCAAAAAGCTGAGTTTGTCAGATATGGGGTCATGCACCGCAATACTTTTATTAATTCGCCCCGGGTGCTTCAACCCACCTGGCAGCTTAAAGATTTCCCCCAAATTTTGATTGCTGGCCAACTGAGTGGAGTGGAGGGCTACGTGGAATCAGCAGCTTCCGGCCTTATGGCCGGTATCAATGCTGCCCGGCTGATTCAGGGACACGATCCGGTGATAATGCCATCGGAGACAGCTTGCGGTGCCTTAGCCAATTACATAGCCACAGCCAACCCGAAGGATTTTCAGCCGATGAATATTAATTTTGGCTTATTTCCGCCGCTCGAACAACGCATTAAAGACCGGCGCCAGCGCAATCTGCAGTTTGCCCAGCGGGCCGTGGCTGCCCTAGAAAATAATTGGCAACATTATGAATCATGGGGTTGCTAAAAGACTCTTTTTGTGCTAACATGATTTTGCATTAATATTCACGAGGTGGCTTTTTGTGAGCTGGCGGGAGCAGACTGATGCTTTTTTCAATTATTTAACTGATAGTCGCGGTTATTCTACCCACACTAAAAACGGCTATAGGACAGACCTTACCCATTATGCAGATTTTTGCCGGAGACAAGATGTGGATCCTATGTATCCCCCCCGGGGTTTTTTCCGGGGCTATTTAAGTTATTTGGCGGAATGCGGCTATGCCAAGCGTACTATAGCCCGCCGTACTGCTGCTTTACGTTCCTTTTTTCGTTACCTGGCCCGGCTGACTGACGAAGAAAATCCGGCCGAACGGCTGCATAGTCCTAAACTGCAGCGCACCTTGCCCAATTTTTTATCGGAAGAGCAAGTGCATGCTTTACTGCAGGCACCGGACATAAAGACACCGTTGGGGCTGAGGGATGCTGCTATTTTAGAGCTGCTATATTCCACTGGCTGCAGGGTCAGTGAATTAGTCGCTCTAAATATAGAAGACATCAATTTGTCCGCTGGCTGTGCCCGGGTAATGGGAAAAGGACGGCGGGAACGAGTGGTTTTATTGGGTGAGCCAGCAGTGGCGGTTACAGGGCAGTATTTAGAATCAGCCCGGCCCCGGCTAGCCCAAAACGGGCCTGATGGGCAGCGGGCATTGTTTCTAAATCGATTCGGTACCCGCCTGACCGACCGCAGCGTGCGCCGCCTTATTGACAAACATGCCCGCAAGGCAGCGCTCAAGATGCACATCAGCCCCCATACGCTGCGCCATACTTTTGCTACACACCTGCTGGAACATGGTGCCGACCTGCGTAGCGTGCAGGAATTATTAGGGCATGCCAGCTTGTCCACGACCCAAATTTACACCCATGTAACCAGACGGCGCTTGTATGAAGAATATAAATCGGCTCATCCGCGCGCCTAAGCCAAAAGGAGGAGGCCCCTATGCTAAAGGGTACAACAGTCGTAGCCGTACATCGCGCTAACCAGGTTGCCATGGGCAGTGATGGCCAGGTTACCCTAGGCGGCAATACCATTGTCAAGCATGGGGCCAAAAAAGTAAGGCGGCTTTACAAGGGCAATATTTTGGCTGGATTTGCCGGCTCAGTGGCTGATGCTTTTACCCTATTTGAAAAATTTGAAGCCAAACTGGAGCAGTATCAGGGTAGCTTGCAGCGGGCAGCAGTAGAGCTGGCTAAGGAATGGCGCATGGATCGAATGCTACAGAAACTGGAAGCGTTGCTGCTAGTAGCCGATAGTCAGCTGCTGCTAATAATCTCCGGTCAAGGTGAAGTGATCGAGCCGGATGACTGTGTCGCCGCCATCGGTTCCGGGGGGCCCCACGCATTGGCGGTGGCTAAAGCCTTGATCCGGAATACCGACTTGCCAGCGCGTAAAATAGTCAGCGAAGCTTTAACCATCGCCGGCGAAATTTGCGTTTATACGAACGACCGCATCACTATAGAGGAGTTGTAGTCTTATGCTGCAGGAGCTACGTCCGCGCCAAATAGTAGCAAAACTGGATGAATATATAATCGGCCAAGAAGAAGCCAAACGGGCTGTGGCAGTAGCTTTGCGCAACCGGTATCGACGCTCATGCCTCGATCCTGAAATTCGCGATGAGATTATGCCCAAAAACATCCTTATGATCGGTCCTACAGGTGTGGGCAAAACAGAGATAGCCCGCCGGTTAGCCAAATTAGTGAATGCACCGATGATAAAAGTTGAAGCTACCAAGTTTACAGAAATAGGTTATGTCGGCCGCGATGTAGACGCTATGATTCGGGAGCTGGTGGAAGTAGCGGTTCGAATGGTAAAAGCCGAGCGGATGACAGCGATCGAAGAGAAAGCCCAAAAGTTGGCTGAGGCCAGACTATTGGATCTGCTAGCGCCCTTACCAAAAAAACGCAAGGCTGCCAACCCATTTGAATTGTTGCTAGGAATGCAAGGCAATGACGATCAGGAAGTTGATGAAGCCTCCGCTGACAAACTGGCGCTGATCGAAACGCAGCGAAAACAACTTTGGCAGCAGTTGAAAAATAAAGAATTAGAAGATCAATTGGTAGAAGTTGAAATCGAGGACAACAGCCCGCCCATGCTGGAGATATTTTCCGGCGCGGGCGTGGAAGAGATGGGAATAAATCTACAAGAAGTCTTGGGCAATATGCTGCCAAAACGGATGAAAAAGAGGAAAGTCACTGTAGCTGCCGGGCGCCGTCTACTAGCCCAGGAGGAAGCCCAAAAACTCATCGATATGGATGAAGTAATAGCCGAAGGCATTGACAGGGCGGAACAATTGGGAATAGTTTTTATCGACGAAGTCGACAAAATTGCAGGGCGAGAAAGTAGTCCCGGCCCCGACGTCTCAAGGGAGGGAGTGCAGCGCGATATTTTGCCGATAGTGGAAGGTTCCACTGTAATGACCAAATATGGCCCCGTAAAAACAGATCATATGCTGTTTATTGCAGCTGGGGCTTTTCATGTAGCTAAACCTGCTGATTTAATTCCGGAGCTGCAGGGCCGGTTTCCGATCAGGGTTGAGCTCAAGTCCCTGACTAAAGAGGATTTTAAACGAATCCTTACCCAGCCCCAAAATGCGATAATTAAACAATATACTGCTCTTTTAGAAACTGAAGGTATAAAAATCCAATTTACAGATGATGCTATAGACGAGATTGCTGAAACCGCCACTTATGTAAATCAAGAGATGGAAAACATCGGTGCTCGACGACTGCATACAATTTTGGAAAAGGTGCTGGAGGACATTTCCTTTTCTGCCGGTGAAAACATGCCCCAAAAGGTGATGATAGATGCAGGCTACGTAAAAAACCAGCTCGAGGATATTGTGAAAAACCGCGACCTAAGCCAATATATTTTATAGCAAAACACACGGGGAGGAGTCAAAATGACGTTACTGGAA
>JAAZKX010000080.1 GCA_012799605.1 Bacillota bacterium
CCGTTTACGTTTATGATGATGCAGCCCTGGAAGAGACTTTAGCTGTTTGTGACCGGGCTACTCCCTATGCGCTAACCGGATCTATTTTCGCTGAGGACAGACAGGCTCTGGTGATGATGGAACGGGCATTGTGCCAACCACTGAGATCAAATACCCGTTTATGGCCGAAAAATAGCCCTTCCAAACAGGGCAGGGCTTGCAACGGATAGATGGTAAACAATTTGGGTCAAGGATGAAAAGTTAGCGATTGGTGGGATCCTAAACGCTCTGGCTGGGGTCCCGCCGACGCGACTATAATTGTCGCTATATTGATTTCAGTCAGCAAAAAACATTATATTCAGTAAGAAGGAATCTTAGGCATTGTTATGGAATATATGATTTCGAAGATACAAAACACAGTTCGGCAATATCGAGCAACAATAGTCGAAGGGGGTGTAGCAAAGCAGCGGCTTACCGCGGCCGCAGGCAAAAACCGCCAAAAGGGGGGTTCCGCCATAGGTTAGGGCTTTCACCAGGGGTGCAGCTGCACAGCATCCCCGCTGCCACAAGTTAACTGGTAAATTACAGGTTGGGTATTAGCGGATTTTTGCACAGGTACCGAATTTTATACGATTATAAAAGGGGGCAAGTGAGCCTTGAAGATTGTAGCTACAAAACCAGAGCTTTGTATTGCCTGCAAATTATGCGAAGAAGCATGCTCGCAGGCCTTGTTCGGGGTAACCGATTCCGAAAAATCAGCTATCCGCATTAGCGAAAACGAAAATGGCGAGTATGACATCAATGTTTGCGACCAGTGCGGAGAGTGTCTTGATATTTGCCAAGTCCAAGCACTGATGAGAGATGAGAACGGCATAATAGTGATTGACAAAGACAAATGCGTTCACTGCTATGCTTGTGTAGGTTTCTGCCCGGTGTTGGCTATGCGGTATCACCAGGATATAATGGGCCCGTTCAAGTGCATTTCCTGCGGTGCCTGCACCGAAGTTTGCGCTACTGGCGCAATTTTCATGCAAGAAATATAGAAATGGAGGAGGTATTGTATAATGGTGTCTAAACAAACAAGCACCTTGTCCATAGAGGAACTTAAAAGTAGCCACAAAATATTACAAGAGCAGGATTTTGAGCCTCGGGAAATAAACAAGGGATATGCAGATCGTTCCCTGTATATAAACTTATCCACGAACGAAATAAAAGTAAAACCGATTCCGGAAGAGATGAAAAACAAATTCACTGGCGGCCGGGGCTATGGAATAAAATACTTATGGGATGCAGTAAACCCTGATACTCGGTGGGATAGCCCTGAAAATGAAATTGTTATTGCCCAAGGTCCGATCGGGGGCATAACTCAATACCCGGGTGGAGGAAAATCATACGCCGTAACCATTTCTCCCTTGACCGACCTGCCCATAGACAGTAATGTCGGCGGCTATTTCGGCGGTCTGTTCAAGTTTTCCGGTTTCGATGCTTTAGAACTCCAGGGCAAGGCGAAGCAAGATGTGATTATCTTTATTGATGGTGATAATCATAAAGTCACGATTGAAACGGCACCAAAAGAGTGTACTAACAGCCACATACTGGCCGAAACGTTGACCGAAATGTACGCCGACTCGGATGAAGATAAGAGGAACATCTCGGTCATATCAGCTGGATTAGGGGCTGAAAATAGCCGGATTGGGATCTTAAACTTCTCCTATTATGATATCCGCCGCAAAGCATGCAAGCTGAAGCAAGCGGGACGAGGCGGGGTAGGCACCGTACTGCGGAACAAAAAGATAAAAGCGATCGTGGTTAAAAAATCCGGTATCAGGGGCGATCTGAACAACCCGGTTGATTTAGATACCATATCAACTTTAGGGATCAAATTGCATAAAGAAATTCACGATCTTGATGACAAACAATGCCGGATGCGGGTGCACGGCACTACCCAGCTGGTGGATGCCATGAATGCGCATGATCTGCTTCCAGTAAACAACTTCCAATATGGGGAACATCCCGAGGCACCTAATATCGGCAAAGCAAGCTTCGAAAAAATATTCGATTTGGGTAAACCGGATGGTTGTTGGTACGGTTGCACGCTAGCTTGTGCCCACTGTCTCTATTTGGAGGTCAAAACCGGGCCGTACAAAGGCCAAACCGTATTTACCGATGGCCCCGAATACGAAAGCCTGGCCGC
>JAAZKX010000081.1 GCA_012799605.1 Bacillota bacterium
CTCCCCGAGGTTATTATAACCTTATTATTGCACATCTGCAACATATTTATGCTAACATCTGAAAATATTTTTCATTCCATGCGAATTAGGTCTTGACATGGGGCAATGGGTCGCTTATAATCGAGGTAGGTCGCATGGTGTGCGACAAACACCATAAGGAGGAACCAGCATGGTAAATATAAATAAGTTAAAAGGAAAAATCGTCGAAAACGGTCTGACTGTTGAAGCCTTGGCGGAAAAGCTGGGTGTTGACCGCAGCACCCTTTACCGTAAGCTAAACGCAGAGGGCGAAACTTTCACGATCAAGGACGCAAACATGATTTGTAAAGCCCTGGAGCTGACCATCCAGGAGGCTACGGCTATTTTTTTTAGCCAGTATGTCGCATAATGTGCGATAAAATGGGAGGCGCAACATGTCTAACCGTCGCCTAAAATTACCGCTTTTTTTAACCGCCGAGCAGACGGCGAGCGTCCTCAATGTGCCAATCAGCACCGTTTACGAAAAGATCCGGCAGGGGAAATTGCCCATCAGCCCACACGGGAAGCCCTACCGGGTAGACCGGGATGGGCTGTTCAGGATGGCGAGATCAATGAACGCAGGAGGGGAAGCATGACGCAGAGGCTACAAATAGATCCCGAATTTAAAAAACTAATTCCCCCACTTACTACTGATGAATATGCTGGTCTGGAAAAGAGCATCATCGAAGAGGGCTGTCGTGATCCGTTGGTAGTTTGGGGCAATATCATTATTGACGGCCATAACCGCTATGAGATATGCCGTCGACATAACATTAATTTTGAATTTATTATTAAGAGCTTCCCATCGCTACAGGATGTCAAAGCATGGATCATCAACAACCAACTATCTCGGCGTAACCTTACAGCGGAACAACGGAATTATCTGATTGGAAAGCAATACCAAGAACAGAAGAAAGATGTTGGTAGGCCGGTTAAATTCCCTCAAAATGAGGGAATTGGAGAAACAGCTAAAGCCATAGCAACCGAACACAAAATAAGTCGCGCTACCGTTGAACGAGCCGCTGCCTTCACCCAGGCCGTGGACACCATTGCCGGAAACGTGGGCGAAGATGCCCGGCAGAAGATACTGGGCCGGGATGCCAAGCTCACCGCCAAGGACGTCCATCGGGTTGCCGCGATGGAGCCGGAAAAGCAAAGGGAAGTCCTGGACAAGGTTTTTACGGGCAAGGCAAAGAGCGTCGTCGATGCCCGCCGGCTGCTCCGGAAAGAAGAAACCAAGGATGCCCCACCGCTAAAGGGCAAATACCGCGTCATTTACGCAGACCCCCCTTGGAAGTATGGCGATGAACGAGACGGTTCCACTACCGGAGCCACTGACCACTATCCCACCATGAACATAACCGAATTGTGTGATCTTCCGGTATCAGATATTGCCGAGGATAACGCGGTTCTTTTTATGTGGACAACCTCGCCGCTGCTGGAGGACAGTTTCAAAGTGATCAATGCTTGGGGCTTCCGCTACAAGTCCTCTTTCGTGTGGGACAAGATCAAACACAACATGGGCCACTACAACAGTGTCCGGCACGAGTTTCTTCTTATCTGCACTAGGGGTAGCTGTACCCCGGATGTAGTCAAGCTTTATGACAGCGTTCAGTCTATTGAGCGCACTGAGCATAGCAAGAAGCCGGAAGAGTTCCGGGCCATCATAGACACTCTTTATACCCACGGGAATAAAATAGAGCTATTTGCACGGCAGCCCGCTGATGGTTGGGAGGTGTGGGGGAATGTCCCAGCAGTTATTTGACTACGGAATACAGACCGAAAAGAGCGATATCCGCGCCCACGTTTGCCCTGCTGTTCGCCGGGTTTACGTTTACCCTACGGCAAGCGGCTTGGTGGTTATTGAAGGCGGGTGCTATCCGCTGGTTCCCGGTTTTCAGCCCGGATGGAACGAGCCAACGGCAGAAGGCTATCTGGTGCCCC
>JAAZKX010000010.1 GCA_012799605.1 Bacillota bacterium
AGAAGCAACGTTACCTTTGCGGCAGACCGAGGCCGAAAGCCAGTTAGCGGCAGCCCAGCGAAGCCGACAACAAGCAGAAAAAGAGGCTATGGCTATGACCAAACTATATGAAGACGGCGCGGTGTCTAAGCTGGACTGGGAGCGGGCTCAAAGCGCACTAGCTTCCCAACAAGCCCGAGAACAAACAGCCAGGGTCCAAGTGGCCCAAATCAAATCCGATGCCGCCCTAATCAGGCAGTATCAGGAACAAATCCAGGCGCTAGAAAGCCGTCTTAGGTTATTAGAAGAAAAACTGGCTTACTATCAGATGAAGGCCCCAGTGGACGGGCAGGTATTAGAGGTGTATGTTAAAGCTGGGGATGTGGCCGGAGCTGGAACACCGCTAATTATTATTGCCGGCCCGGACTTGATAATAAAAGCCGAGGTGTTGGCACAGGATGCCCCCGAGCTGGCCGAAGGGCAAAAAGCAGTAATTTCCGGTGAGGTGCTGGGCAACGAGAAGCTGACCGGCCGGGTAAGCCGGATCCACCCCCAAGCCATAGAAAAACTATCCGAGCTGGGGGTTGTCCAGCGCCGAGTTTCGATCGAAATTGTCCCCGATAAAAAGCCAGCCCATATGCGCCCCGGCTATCCAGTCGAGGTAGAGATTATTAGCGCTAAAACCACGGCCTTAGCCCTGCCCCGAGAAGCCGTATTTAGGCTCGATGGCAAACAGAGAGTGTTTACCATAAAAAATGGCCGCGCTAGTCTGGTTCCGGTGAAAATCGGCCTTGAAGGCGAACATTATTTTGAAGTCTTAACCGGCCTTGAAGCTGGGGTTAAAGTGATAGTTAACCCAGCCAAAGATGTGGCGGATGGGACCAAAATTAAGGATATAAAGTAGAAAATAGCCTCGGGCTATAAACCCCAGGCTGATTTCAATAACTTGAATTATCTTGTGGCCGTGAAATAATTCGGCTAGTTGATTGCAAAAGGAGGATTAAATATGCTAACCCATCTTGCGGGTGATACTTATGTTCTAACAGGGCCGGTTAATATCGGCCTTTATATTCACGCCGACGGTAGCGGCACCGCTGTTGATACCGGTTTGGACGACGGCAGCGGGCGGCGGCTGCTAAAAGCACTCCGGGAAAAGGGAATAACGTTGGCTCATATTATCAACACTCATAGCCATGCTGACCACTGCGGCGGAAATGCTTTTGTCCAAAAACGAACTTCTGCTTCAATTTACGCTACACCGATAGAGGCTGCCATCATCGAAAATCCTTATTTGGAGCCCTTTTACTTATATGGCGGTGATCCCATGTCCGGCCTGCAAACCAAACATTTGATGGCCAAAGCATCGCGTGTGGACAAGAAAATAAAAGAGGTACCTAGCAAGCTGGGCCCTCTTTCCATCATACCACTTCCCGGGCATGCACCGGGCCAGATAGGGGTGCTAACACCGGATAACGTTCTTTTTTGCGCTGATGCCTTTTTTCCCTCCCATACCTTAGATAAGTATTATCTACCTTATTATGCCCAGGTGGCTCCGGCATTGACTACCTTAGACCAGCTCATGGATTTTGGGGCTGATATCTATGTCCCGTCTCACGGTTGCGTGAGTACGGATATAACAGCAGCACTTACAGCCAATAAAAACCGGCTCGATGAGATAACCGATCGAATTAACAGCCTTTTGGCCCGGCCGAGAAGCCGCGAGCAAATCGTGACTTGGTTTTACCGGGAACAAGAAATAAATAGCACCCTGGCTCAATATTTTTTATCTACCGCCGCTGTTTCAGCCCACCTTACTTACCTCAGCGAACAGGGCCAGATCAGACCGGAGATAAAGGCAGGAACCCTAATGTGGGTGAAAAACTAGCTTCCATTCCGCTAAATCCAAATAACCAGCACCCACCGCGGCGCCGCACCTGCCATGGGGACGTAGCTACTGGCAGATAAGCGGTCTCGCACCGTCCTTGTGTTCCGGCGCCCCCATGCGTAGGGGCCGGCCCGTTCCCGAAACCGCGCACTCCCTCGTAGGGGAGGGCCTCCGTGCCCTCCCGTTCCCTGAAACGAGCATCCTCATTAACGCACCGCCCCCGTGCGTAGGGGCCGGCCTCACCCTTTCGCAGGACACAAGCAGGACACAAGGGGACGGTTCTATTGTGTCGTATGACATCGAATTGACCCTCTAGGCAGTTTGGTGAACCACAAGCCGCCCCGTGGAAAAGCAAGCAATTTAACGCTCTTCCTACGGGGCATTTTTTTGTGCTGGGGGGGTTAGGTAGAACAGAGCCTGGGGGTTGATTTCCCGGGAATGTAGATGGCGTTTTTTACGCAAGTCAGCCTGGCATTTGGCCCTTTTTCGCGAGGCAGTGTTTTTTGGATACGGGGGAGCTTCGTTCCCACCGTCTTCACAAAATCAAATACCATCTATTGATAAAAGAAATCCTGTCAGCAGGTG
>JAAZKX010000082.1 GCA_012799605.1 Bacillota bacterium
GGAGGATAATAAATTGAAGCAACCAGTATCCACCAATGGGGCCCCGGCTGCAATCGGCCCTTATTCGCAAGCGGTCAAAGTCGGTAATTTTGTTTATACAGCTGGCCAGGTGGGGGCGGATCCGGCCACGGGCCAGCTAGTGGATGGCGATATCAAGGCCCATACGCGGCAGGCTCTGCTTAATGTTCAAGCTATTTTAGAGGCAGCGGGCACATCGTTGGCCAATGTGGTTAAAACCACTGTTTTTTTACGCGACATGGCCGATTTTGCCGCTATGAATGAAGTTTATGCTGAATTTTTCAGCGAGCCTTTCCCGGCCCGGTCAGCTTTCGAGGTGGCTGGCTTACCCTTAAATGCACCGGTAGAAGTGGAAACGGTAGCTATTTGTCCCGAAACTAACTAGGGCCTTTTTGTATACAGGAGAAGGGCCTCAAGGGCCCTTCTTCTACATTCTGCGTTAAGGGTGTGACTGGCATTGAGTAAGCTCACAGCAATAATTTTAGCCGCGGGCAAAGGTACCCGAATGAAATCCACCCGTCCCAAGGTGCTGCACAAGTTATGCGGCCGGCCGCTGATTTCTTATATAGTTGATGCTGCTCTTGCCGCCGGTGCCGATGATATAGTGTTGGTCATTAACTCTGATATGACAGCTGTGCGTGATTTGTTTCCAGATACAGTGCGGTATGCCTATCAGGAAGAACAACTTGGGACTGGCCATGCGTTGCTGGCAGCCGAAGAGGTAGTTCAGGCTAAAACCGGTGAGATTTTGGTTCTTTGTGGTGATACACCTTTGCTATCCTCGGATCTGCTGGAACAATTGGTTGCAGCCCACCGCCTAAAACAGGCCACGGCTACAGTGCTTACGGCCCAGCTGGCCGATCCTTATGGCTATGGACGCATTGTGCGTTCTCCAGCCGGAACGATCGAACGGATAGTCGAAGAACGGGATGCGACTATGGCAGAAAAGGCGATAACAGAGATCAACAGCGGCAGCTATTGTTTTGCAGCATCAACAATCTTTTCCTACTTAAAAAAACTGGGCCGTCACAATGTCCAAGGCGAGTATTATTTGACTGATGTTTTGCCGCTGATGCAAGCCGATGCTAAACTGGTACAGCCTTACCTTGCCTCGGATCCGGATTTGATTAAAGGCATCAATACCCGTATCCACTTGGCTGAGGCCGAAGCCTGGCTTAGGGCCAAAATAAGGGAAGAGCATATGCTGGCTGGGGTTACAATTATGGATCCGGCCTCGACTTTTATTGATGCCGGAGTTTGTATCGGCCCGGATACAGTTATCTACCCATTTACGGTACTAGAAGGGCGAACTTCTATCGGCAGCGGCTGCACTATTGGGCCCTCAGTGCAGATTAAAGACAGCATCATCAAAGATAAAGCCCGGGTGCACCATGCGGTAGTATGCCAAGCGGAGATAGGTGAGAAAGCAGATGTGGGACCTTATACGCATCTGCGACCGGGAACTGTGCTGGCAGCACGGGCCAGAGCTGGTACTTTTGTGGAGATAAAAAAGTCTCATATTGGCCCGGACAGCAAAGTACCGCATATGGCGTATGTAGGCGATGCCAAGCTGGGCTGCCGGACCAACATCGGTGCCGGCACTATAACGTGCAACTACGATGGGGAGCAAAAACAGGTCACTGTGGTTGAAGATGATGCCTTTGTCGGCAGCAACACCAATTTGGTGGCCCCAGTGCGAATCGGCCGCGGTGCATATATCGGAGCTGGCTCTACTATCAGCAAAGACGTTCCCCCGGGAGCGTTGGCTATAGAACGGGCTCAACAAAAAAATATCGAGGGCTGGGTGGAAAAAAGAAAACGGAACGCGCTCTTGCGAAAAAAGAAGGAGTAGCCTAGAATAGGTGAGGGATGGAACAAGGAGGGGTAGTTGTTGAGGCCTGATCAGAAGCGGCTGAAAGTTTTTACCGGGAACGCAAACCCTGCTTTGGCTCGGGAAATTGCCGCTTATATTGGGGTGCCACTTGGAGAAGCTAAAGTAAGCCGTTTTTCTAACGGTGAAATTCAAGTGGTAATTGATGAAAGTGTTCGTGGTGCCGATATATTTGTAGTTCAGCCCACCTGCCAACCAGTCAATAAAAATTTAATGGAATTATTGATCATGATCGATGCCTTCAGACGGGCATCGGCCAGACGCATTACAGCGGTGATACCGCATTACGGCTATGCCCGGCAAGATCGTAAAGCCCGGGGAAGAGAGCCAGTCACTGCTAAATTGGTAGCTAATCTACTCGTTACTGCCGGAGCCGGGCGGATTTTAACCATGGATCTTCACGCTGCCCAGATTCAGGGCTTCTTCGATATACCGGTGGACCACCTTATGGCTGGGCCGCTGATAGCCGATTATTTCCGTCAAAAAGGCCTGGCCGATCTTACCGTGGTATCGCCTGATGTAGGCGGGGTTGGCCGGGCACGTGATCTGGCTGAACGCCTACATGCACCGATCGCCATTGTTGATAAACGGCGACCGACCCCAAATGTAGCCGAAGTGATGAATGTTATCGGTGAAGTTAAAGGGCGAACAGTAATCATGATGGATGATATTATTGATACTGCCGGTACCATGATTTCGAGTAGTCAAGCCCTAAAAAACTATGGGGTGAAAGATGTTTATATCTGCTCAACCCACGGTGTTTTATCCGGACCGGCGATTGATCTGCTAAAAGATGCACCGATTGAAGAAGTAGTGATTACCAATACGATTCCCTTGGTCCCGGAAAAAAAGATCGACAAAATTAAAGTTTTATCGGTGGCACCCATTTTTGGAGAAGCTATTATTCGGATCTATGAGGATTTGTCAGTAAGTGAATTGTTTGAGTAAGGAGAGAAAGATCAAATGGCTGAAGTAGTGGTTAAGGTTCGCGAACGGCTTGGAACCGGCCCTAGCCGTGCCTATCGTCGGGCTGGCTTGGTACCGGCTATCTTGTATGGCGAAGGGGTGACGGCACCGGTTCATCTGTTGGTGGATCAGACAGAATTGGATAAGTTGTTGTCCGCTCACGGTCTAGGCAGTATCGTTACTGTCAAGCTCCCTGGCGAGAGTGACTACCCGGCCATGGTGAAAGATGTCCAGTATCATCCTGTCCGGGGGGATATAATCCATGCTGATTTTCAGGGCATATCCCTTACAGAAACCCTTCGTACAGTGGTACCCATTGTATTACACGGAACGCCGCAAGGGGTGGCCGAAGGCGGCACGGTCCAGCACCAGCTGAGGGAGCTGGAGGTAGAATGTTTACCCCAAGACTTACCGGATCATATTGTAGCTGAAGTCGATAACTTGGGTCTGACTGAATCATTGTTTGTTGAAGATCTGACCATTCCGGACGAGGTGGAAGTTCTTACCGATAGCCACGAAGTGATAGTCACTGTTCTGCCACCGCGACCGGAAGAGGAGGAAGAAGAAGTTGAGGAAGAGCTGCTCGAAGAAGATGTAGTGACTCCCGAAGAAGAGGCTGAAGAGGAAACGGATCAGGGCGAGGAGTAGAGCAGCATGAAATTAGTGGTCGGGCTGGGGAACCCGGGCCGTAAATATGAACAGACCAGGCACAACGTCGGCTTTTTGGTCGTAGATTATCTGGCCCGTCAAGAGGGCCTTACCTTTAGCCGGTCCAAATTTTGTGCTCTTTATGCCCAGGGTTCAGTGGATGGCCGGGCTTTGCTGCTGGCTAAGCCGCTCACTTATATGAACCTCAGCGGGCTGGCGGTCAGCGGGCTGGCGCGTCGGTACAAGCTTGATCCAGAGCATGATCTGCTGGTGGTCTCTGATGACCTTGATTTGCCATTGGGGCGGCTGCGGCTGCGAAGGTGCGGCAGCCACGGTGGCCAGCGAGGCCTTGAGTCTATTATTGGCGAACTAGGCTCGGAGAAATTTACACGCCTGCGAGTAGGGATTGGCCGCCCGGGTGAAAGTAAGGATGCTAAAGAGTATGTTCTGTCGGCATTCGATTCGCTGGAAGAGCCAATATTGGATGAGGTTATTTTAGCCGCAGCAGATGCTGTCCGCACTTGGTTGGTTCAGGGTCCCGTTGAAGCTATGAACCGGTTTAATGGTTATGATGCCCGGGAGGGCCGCGACCCATAAACTGGCCAAGCAGAAAACCCCAGCTATCGTTTCAGTAAACAAGGGTGGTAATAAAACCGGCCGGGTAAGCCTATCAGCTTGCGCGGCCGGTTCGGTTTTACAGCAGCGTGGAGCGGTTTAATTGGGTATATGCAAAGCTATTTTGTTCGCGGCCAAGGCAGCTTCGGCCATAGCCTCACTGACGCTGGGGTGAGGGTGGATGGTGGCGGCAAGTTCTTCTATGGTAGCTTGCAGGCGAATAGCCAAGGCGGCTTCGGCAATCAGTTCTGTCGCGTGAGGGCCAAGAATATGGACTCCTAGAATCTTATCCTGGGCTTCATCAGCGATTACTTTAACAAAACCGTCCACGTTTTCGGTCAGAGCTTTGCTGTTGGCCCTCAAAGGGAAGCGGCCGACTTTGATCCGGTAACCAGCCTCAAGGGCTTGTTGTTCAGTCAAACCTACACTGGCTGCTTCGGGCTGGGTGTAAATGCAGTTGGGGATCGCTTCTTTAGCTATGGATTTTTGTTCGCCGAGGGCATTTTCTGCAGCAACAGTTCCTTCAGCGAAGGCCGTATGGGCCAGCATAGCGCCGCCGATTGCATCGCCGACGGCATAAATACCGGGGACCGAAGTTTCTAACCGCTCGTTTACCACAATCCGGGACCCATCCAGATTAATCCCTGCCTCCTTAAGGCCCAAGTTCGAAGTAGCAGGA
>JAAZKX010000011.1 GCA_012799605.1 Bacillota bacterium
AAAATAAAGCCTATCCGGGGATGCTTTTTGGCTATAGTTTTCCCTAATCCTCCCCTATTCGCGCTTTACCCTTACCTTCTTGTCACTTTTAATTCTAGACCTTCAAGCAGCTGATGTCAATCACTGCCCGGCAGCCTTTGCGGCCTACCGGTAAATTCGCGGTACCCGGGCCCCAATACCGCACAAGATATCTAAATCGATAGTGCCAGCAAGTGAGGCCACCTCGGCTGCGCTTATGCTATCTTCGTGTTGGCTGCCAATAAGTACTACTTCATCCCCCAAGCTAACTCCCGGTACTTCGCTTACATCCACAATGCACTGATCCATGCACACACGTCCCACTACCGGGCAGCGTTGGCCTCTGATCAGCACCTGGCCCCGATTGGACAAACAGCGGGGAAACCCATCGGCATATCCTACCGGTAGTGTAGCCAACGTTCGTTGGCAAGAGCTAATATACGTCCGGCCATAGCTAATTGAGGTGCCAGCAGGAATCTTCTTTAAATAGACAATCCGGGTCTTAAATGCCAAAGTAGGTTCCAGCGGCAGGGAATTGTTTGTATTCGGCCCGGGCCAACAGCCGTACAAAATGCAACCCGGCCGCACCAAATCAAAATATGATTCGGGATAGTCCAAAATACCGGCGCTGTTTGCTATATGCCGCCGGGGAAAAGTATACCCATGGCGGGTTAAATTATCCAGGGCCTCCCGGAACCGGACTAGCTGCAAGCTGGTATATTCTTGATCAGCTTCGTCAGCGGAAGCAAAGTGGCTGAACACACCGGTAACTTGAAGGCCCGGAAGCTCCCTGATCTTGCTCATAAATTGAGCTGCATCGTCTACATGGACCCCTATACGGCCCATTCCGGTATCTATTTTTAAATGGACAGTAGCCGTCAACCCCAATTCTTGGCTGCTGGCTGACAACGAGCGAGCTAATTCCTCCGTGCACAAGGCTTGGGTAATATTATGAACAGCCGCAGCCTCAACCCCGTCGGCCGGGATATTCGTACCCATAACCAAAATCATGGGTTTGAGCCCGGCTTCTCTCAAAGCCACGGCTTCATCCAGTGTAGCTACTGCCAAACATTCAGCACCCGCTTTGATAACCGCTTGGGCCACTTCTACTGCCCCATGACCGTAGGCGTTTGCTTTTACTACAGCCATCAACTTGACTTTGGGTCCTACCAATTTTTTTACAGCCTGTAAGTTGAGCTGTATTTTCTTCAAATCTACCTCGACCCAAGTCGGGCGCAACATATCATCAAGACCTCCTTTGTTCGTAACTCGCTGTTATAGAGTTCGCCTTCCATAAATAAAGCCCTGCTTAATTTATGTTTGGGTTATGGCCTAGACCCCCAAACTAAAAGCTGCCCTGGTGGGCAGCTTTTAGTAAGAGACGAAAATTTACTTAGAGTTCCTTACTTCGGTAAAATACTCCTTGGTGATCTTAACTACAATTGGTGATAGCCCGAGCAGCCCGACTAAGTTAGGAATAGCCATCAACCCATTTAGGGTGTCAGCCAGATCCCAAATAACTTCTAATGCTCCAACTGCACCGATGAATAAAAAGGGAATGAAGAAAATCCTGTAGCCTAAGCGAATTCCCGGCCCGGCTAAATATTCCAGGCATTTTTCACCATAATATTCCCAGCTTAGCATGGTCGAGTAAGCAAATAAAACTACGCCAGCGACAACAAGGTAAGGGCCTACGCCAGGGAGCGCCCGCCCGAAGGCTAACGCTGTCAATCCAGCGCCGGTTTCACCGGTTTGCCAAGCCCCAGTCAAGATAATACTAAGGGCTGTGATGGTGCAAATAACCAAAGTGTCGGCAAATACCTCAAATATGCCCCAAAAACCTTGTTCGGCCGGGTGTTTGACCCGGGCCGCAGCATGCACGATGGGGGCACTACCGAGGCCGGCTTCGTTACTGAAAATACCGCGGGCCACACCCCGGCTCATAGCTAATGCTACCGTACTACCCAAAAAGCCCCCCACAGCCGCTGTCCCGGTAAATGCGTTACTTACAATAAGTCCAATGGCCGCCGGCACTTGGCCAATGTTCATAATTATTATAACGATACCAGCAAAAAAGTAAAAGACACACATAAAAGGCACCAGTATTTCAGTAACCCTGACGATACTTCTTAAACCTCCGATAATTACTGCTCCGACCAAAATGACCAGTGCAATACCGGTAACCATGGTCGGTATATTGAAGTAAGTTTCCAGTACTTGCGAGATGGCATTAGCCTGGGTCATATTTCCGATACCTAAAGCGGCCAGCGCTCCGAAAACCGCAAAAATTGATGCAAGCCATTTGGCGTTTAGCCCTTTTTCGATATATTTAAACGGGCCACCGATCACGGTTCCGTCAGGCAGCACATCACGATAATGGACCGCTAAAATCGCTTCCGAATATTTGGTAACCATACCAAAAAAGGCTGATATCCACATCCAAAAGACGGCTCCCGGCCCGCCGCTGGCAATAGCCGTGGCCACACCGGCGATGTTACCTACCCCGATAGTCCCGGCCATAGCTGTAGCCAGGGCTTGGAACGGGGTGACTTCGCCCCCAACGCCTTCTCCTGTTTCCCTTAACCGACCTAATGTCATTTTAATGGCATAACCAAATTCTCTCACTTGCAGCCAATTGACCCTGAATGTTAAGTAAATACCGGTACCAATCAGCAAAATCTGCATTGGAGGACCCCAAACCAGGGCATTTACTTGGGCATTAAGCTCCATTAAGGCTTCCATTGTCCATCTCCTTTCTCTAGCTACAAACCTGATCACACTTACCGGACTAAATATTTAATCCTATTTGCCCGCTTATCACTCCTTTCACTATTCAGTTAGTTTGCACTATGTTAGAGCCCCTTTAGATTAAACCCGGATCTAGCCTAGCACTTGTTCAACTGGGGTGTATTCCAATTCTTGCTCTTCAGCTACAGCCTTGAAGGTCACTTTTCCATCAGCCACGTTTAAACCCTTGGCTAAGGCTGGGTCATCCTTCATGGCCTGCTTCCAGCCTTTGTTGGCCAATTGCAGCGCATAAGGCAAGGTAGCATTTGCTAGGGCAAATGTCGCTGTGCGTGGTACTGCACCGGGAATATTGGGCACTGAGTAATGCACAACCCCATGTTTGATAAATGTGGGATCACTGTGGCTGGTAATACGGTCAGCAGTCTCGACTGAACCGCCTTGATCAATAGCCACGTCGACGATTACCGATCCTGGCTGCATATCTTTAACCATTTCTTCTTTCACCAACACCGGTGTGCGTGCACCCGGGATTAGAACTGCTCCGACCACGAGATCAGCTTCTTTTACTAAATTGGCGATATTAAAAGCGTTAGACATCAATGTCTTTACCCGGCCTTGGAACATGTCATCCAGCTGTACTAACCGTTGGGGTACAATATCGACGATAGTTACATCAGCCCCCAACCCCAAGGCTTGACGGGCTGCATTATAACCTACTGTGCCGCCGCCGATCACGGCTACTTTACCCGGCAGCACACCCGGAACGCCGGAAATAAGAACGCCCTTACCACCATTTTGTCGCTCCAAAAAGTGAATTCCTATTTGAATCGACATGCGGCCGGCAATCACACTCATCGGTACCAATAGCGGCAGTCCGCCATTGGCTAACTGAACCGTTTCAAAAGCAACGCCAACAATTTTCTTCTGGAGCAGAACTTGGGTCAACTCTTTTTCTGGGGCCAAATGAAGGTAAGCAAAAATAATCTGCTCTTCCCTCATTAAATCATATTCAGCCGGAAGCGGTTCCTTTACTTTTATTATCATATCGGCAGCACTATAAACATCAGCAGCCGTAGCTACAATCTCCGCTCCGCCTTGAATAAACTCTTCATCAGTAATTCCACTGCCCAGTCCGGCTTCTGTTTCTACAATCACGCTGTGCCCGGCTCCCTTAAGAGCTGCCACTCCGGCCGGTGTCATACCTACTCGATACTCGTTGTCTTTGATTTCTTTTGGAATGCCAACAATCATACTCTAATCCTCCTTATTTTGGTACTAGTGCCCCGATGAGCAAATTGCACCATGAGTCTACTACTTCTACAAAAGTAGGTGAATTCCTCCCATTGGGTCCAATTATTATCATTGGGTAAGTTTTGAAGGTGATAACTAGTTACCCTTGGTTTTATTGGGGGAATTATCGGTAAATTGGGCCAGGATTAAGCCCTAAAACCTACCCCAGTGGTTTTAGGGCTTAATGCAGACAGTATTTTAAGACGGGCCTACCGTTATATCTATTCTAAAAAGGGATTGCTTTGTTTTTCCTGACCGATGGTAGTAGCCGGTCCATGGCCCGGATAAACTACCGTCTGGGCTGGCAGGGTAAGAAGTTTCCCCCTGATGCTGGCCAAAATATCAGTCAAAGAGCCCCCCGGGAAATCTGTGCGCCCGATAGATCTTTTAAACAGGGTGTCCCCAGTAAAAACAACATCGGCTACAGACAAGGAAATACTGCCGGGCGTATGCCCAGGGGTGCTAAATACGGTAAATGTTGTATCAGCGCAGGTAATCGTATCACCATCGGCGAGCAGTCGGTCCGCTGGCGGACTCGTGATTCCGCCCGGGATCCAGGTGGAAAGATTATCGCGGGCTGATAATAACATATGAGCATCAGCGGAATGAATCAGTATTTCCGCCCCGGTCTGCTCCTTGATGTACCTATTGCCGCCAATATGGTCTCCGTGACCATGGGTATTAATTATATAGCGCAGCTTGAGGCCTTTTTCATCAGCTGCAGCCAAAATTTTTTTCCCTTCTGCCCCGGGATCTATCACCACTGCTTCTCCGTCCGGAGAACAACGAACCAAATAGCAGTTTGCGGTAACAATTCCGACTACCAGACGTTCAATCTCGATCCTCATCAATTTTCCCTCCGGCTGTTTAAAATTAGCGTTACTGGCCCTTGGTTGTGAATCTCAACTGTCATCTCGGTACGAAACCGGCCAGTCCCCACCGTTATGCCGGCTGATTTAACTCGCTCGACAAATTCCTCGTATAAAGGCTCGGCCTGCTCCGGCGGAGCCGCATTAACGAAACTGGGGCGCCGTCCCTTCCTGCAGTCTCCAATAAGCGTGAACTGGGATACAACCAGCAGTTCACCTTTTCTATCCAATAATGATAGATTCATTTTGCCAGCGCTGTCGGCAAAGATACGCAAATTAATTATTTTATCGGCCAAATACACTGCGTCTTCCTGTGTGTCCCCGACCTCAACCCCAAGCAGCACCACCAGCCCTGGGCCAATCGACCCTACTATTTGGCCCGCAGTGGTTACTTGGGCCCTGGTTACTCGTTGAACTACAGCGCGCACATTCCTCCCCCTTTAGCTTGGCGACGCCCGCTCCACACTAAATACATCCCGAACCGAACTCAAACGGTCAATCACAACCCTCAGCTCATCAAGATTTTTAATCTCCAGCCGTAAGCTAATCAAGGCCTTCATATCGCGGGTTGTCTGGGCATTTACAGCGTTTATACGGGTTCGCATATCGTTTAAAATATTCATAATGTCACTGAGAAGTTCCGGCCTATCCATGGCAGCAAGCTTGATATCGGCGGTGAAAAAAGCCGTTTGCTCCCGGTCCCAGCCCACCTCGATAAGCCGCTCCGGGTCACTGAGAAAAGCCACATTGGGACAGTTAACCCGGTGCACGGAAACGCCCCGGCCCCGAGTAACATAGCCTACAATGGGATCGCCGGGTACGGGGTTGCAACAATGTGATAAGCGAATCAGCAAATTGTCTACACCCTTTACCTTAACCCCCCGCCCGGTATCGGCAGACCGTTGGCGGGGTTTTAGATCCGGTATTTCAGCCTCGATTGCCTCCTCAGGGTGTAAACGGCGATATTGCTGCCGCAGATGTGTGATCACCTGATTTACGGACAAACCGCCATAACCGATCGAGGCCAACAAATCCTCGCTGGTTGAAAAAGAAAATCGTTTCAGAACTGCCTCCAAAATATTGTCTGCTAGCAGTTCATGCGGTTCGTACCCTAGTTTACGAATTTCCTTTTCGATTATTTCTCGCCCGCGGGCTGTGCTTTCCTCTTTGCGTTCTCGTTTAAACCATCGTCGTATTTTAGCTTTGGCCTGGGGCGTCCGCACCAATTTGAGCCAATCGCGGCTCGGCCCGGCTGCCAACTTGCTGGTTACAATCTCGACAATATCACCATTCTGCAGCTTGTAATCCAAAGGCACCAAGTGTCCGTTTACTTTAGCACCAATGCAGCGATGCCCTATATCAGTATGAATGCGATAAGCAAAGTCGATAGGGCATGATCCAGCTGGCAAATCAATGACGTCCCCACGGGGCGTAAATACGAATACTTCATCGGTAAACAAATCTATTTTTAGCGTTTCCATAAATTCACGGGCATCGCGTAAATCATGTTGCCATTCCAGTAGCTGCCGCAACCATAATAGCTTTTGATCAAATTCGTCACTGCTTGTGGTTCCTTCTTTGTAGCGCCAATGGGCCGCAATACCATATTCCGCCGTCTTATGCATATCCCAGGTACGAATCTGTATCTCCAACGGTTCCCCTTGGGGGCCGATTACGGTAGTATGCAGTGACTGGTACATATTGATTTTGGGCATAGCAATATAGTCCTTGAAGCGCCCCGGTACCGGTTTCCAAAGGGTATGAACTACACCTAACACACCATAACAGTCCTTAATGCTGTCCACAATTACCCGGATAGCTGTTAAATCATATATTTCACGGAACTTTTTGTTTTGGCGGTCCATCTTATTATATATACTGTATAGGTGCTTGGGGCGTCCCTGCGTCTCGGCCTTAATTCCAATCTCTTTAAGCTTAGGTTCAAAGATAGCCATAACCTGCCGGATATAAGACTCCCGCTCCTGCCGGTTCTTAGCAACTTTATCTACCAGTTCATAATATTTTTCTGGTTCCAGATAACGAAAAGCTGTATCTTCTAGTTCCCATTTGATCCGGAAAATGCCCAACCGGTGCGCTAACGGCGCATATACATCCAATGTTTCCTGGGCAATTTGTTTCTGTTTTTTGACCGGCAGGTACTTCAAAGTGCGGAGATTGTGCAAACGATCAGCGAGCTTAATCAAGATAACACGGATATCTTTGGCCATGGCAAAAAACATTTTTCTTAAATTCTCCACTTGCAACTCTTCTTTGGACTTATACTCTATCCGGCTAAGCTTGGTAACACCATCTACTAGCAAAGCAATCTCTTCGCCAAACTCCCCTTCGATATCCTGAAGGGTGTATTGGGTATCTTCCACCACATCATGCAATAAGCAAGCAGCAATCGTAATTGAGTCTAATTCGAGCTCTGCCAAAATATACGCTACTCCCAGAGGATGGTGGATATAAGGATCGCCGGAAATGCGAAATTGCCCTAAGTGGGCTGTGGACGCAAAATCGTATGCTTTGACCACTAGGGCGAGATCGTCATTGGAGCTGTAACTTTTAAGCTTATCGTATAGTTGCTCAGGATTCATGGCCTGTCCCTCTTCCTGCCGAGCTGATCGTTAACGTAAGTTTAACATATTAGCTAGTTTTCGGCCAATAGTTAGCCTTCACATTCTCTCCACATACGCCCCAATGCTTCGGCCAATATGGCTGGCGGGGCTTGGCTAAAAAAGGCCATCATTTTCGCCTTTTGATTCAGCTGTTTAAAGGTGGGCGATTCATTGAGATCTACCCGCTCTTTGCGCCTCTTAACAGTAAAGCAGAGAGTATTTCCCCGCAGGGTTTTTTCCACCAGGCCTAATTCTGTCAAAATCGTAAGTGTAACCTGCACTTTATGGTTCACTTCTTCCTCCGGCCTGTAAGTGCTTAGAGCCTCGGCTATAGTTAGGGCGGAAATTCCGGCAGATCCCGCCTGTTTTATCAGCAAATATACCCGGGTAATAAAATCGCGGTCCGGGTATTTCCCCTCAATTTCATCCCCGGCAGCAGCCACTTCGTCTGAACTAAAACATAGACAGATTTGCCCCCGGGGCGGCACCTTGACAATCTGCTGCCGCAGTTCGGCCAATCCCAGTGGGAGCTTGCTAAGTACAAGATCGTAGCCAGGCATCACCGCAGCCATTTCTTGATCATCAAGCAGTTGGTCAATTTTCCTCCAGTCCACAATTGTAGGTGCAGCTTCATCACTAGGTTGGCAACAGATTTCAGCCGGAAAGTCTGCGGTTCGAATATCTAGCAGACGGAATTCGAGGCCGATTCTCTCTTTCCATTCTGTAATCGCTACCTGCCCGATAATATCTAGTTTGGCCGCCGTTAATTTTTCAGCTTTATCGCCCAGCCAAAAACCAACTGCCGGCAATGTTTGTCCGTCTTGGCTCAAGGTCAGTCGCAAATGCGCACCTTCAGCCCCGATCTGCCGGATCGCCCGGGCTTTAACATCCCGAAGCATAAAAACCGGTTTTGGATTCCCGTAGCCAAACGGGGCTAGCCGTTCCAGTTCCTCGACAATAGATAAATTTAGCTCTTTTAGGCTCGTTTCACTGTCAACCCGCAAACTCGCAACACAATCTTTGGGTTTTAAGTGGCTGATGGCAGCCGCGGCAAAAGCCCGGCGAAAAAACGGTAGCTGTTTTTTTTCCAGACTAAAGCCGGCAGCCAAACGATGGCCACCGAAGGCTGTTAAATGTGAACTGCAAGCCTTTAATACTTCATACAGGGAAAAATTTGGTATACTACGGCCGGAACCCTTGCCGATATCCTCTAGTAGCGAGATCACCAAAACCGGACGGTGCCATTTATCGACTAGCCGGGAAGCCACGATCCCAATCACTCCGGGATGCCAATCCTCACCAGCCGCAACTAAGGCTGTTTCCGACTCAAAATCAGCCGTTTGTTCTATCTGGCTGGAAGCCTCGGCCAATACGTCGGTTTCCAGCTGCTGCCGTTTACGGTTCATCTGATCCAGTTGCTGGGCAATCTTATAAGCTGTAGTTTTATCTTCAGTAAGAAAGAGTTCAACCGCCGGAACTGCACTTCCCAAGCGGCCGGCTGCATTTAACCGCGGGGCAAGTCTAAAGCCAATGGATCCAGCATTGACAGAGCCAAGATCTACTTCGGCCAGTTTAGCTAGAGCCTGTATGCCAGCAAAACCTGTGGCGCCTAAAGCCTTTAACCCTTGAGTAACAATAACCCGGTTTTCACCCGCCAGAGGCACAACGTCAGCCACAGTGCCCAAAGCCGCCAACTCCAACCAACGCGGATCAATGCTATCGAACAACGCACAGGCCAGTTTAAAAGCCACCCCCGCCCCGCACAAGTTTTTTAACCAAGGGTCATCGGTCGAGATATTGGGGTTTAAAATAGCCGCTGCTGGAGGTAAAGCCCCGGCCGGAAGATGATGGTCGCAAATAATCACGTCTAGCCCCTTTTCCCGGGCCCACTGTAAATCGGCGATACTGCTGATACCGCAGTCGACCGTAATAATCAATTCAGCTCCGTCCCGGCTTAAATCCTGCAATCCCGCTCGGTTTAGGCCATAGCCCTCGGTCAAGCGGTTGGGTAACCGGTAGCTAACATTCAGTCCAAGTTCCCTAAGAGCCATAACTAATAAGGCCGTACCGGCAATACCATCGGCATCGTAATCGCCAAAAATTCCCACTTGCTCCCCCCGCTTACAGGCCTGCTGTATTCTTGTTACAGCAGCTTCCATTCCGTCTAAGGCAAACGGTGTTCGGAGATGGGATACTTCGGGGGCTAAAAACTGCTCCGCCGCTTTTTCATCAGCCAAACCTCGCTGCACGAGCATAGCAGCGAGCAATTTGGAAATTCCAAGCCTGTTACTGAGCGCATCAACTTTCTCACTGACTGGCGGTGCTGTCAGGTTCCAGCGCTTCACAGACTGGCTTCTCCCTTCTTATCAGGCTGCGTCTTTTCCTTTTGTTCGGCTGCTTGTTGTTGTAAGCGCTCCAGTTGTGATTTTAGTTGATCAGCCTTTAAATTCGCTTCTCTCAAGGTTCGGCTTTGCCTGATTAACCTTATGGTCCCCAGCAAAAAAGCAGCCGCGGCACCCAATGCTGCAGCCCCTAAAATAATTAATACCAGTGATATTTTGAAGTGCCAGGCCAAAAAAGCCACCGCCACCGGCTTCGCATTTTGGACAGCAAAAACCGCCACCAGCAAAGCACAAATCAGTGCCAGTACCAGAATCAACACCCAAAAACCCTCCCTTTTTCCCCGGTGAGGGTTTATTCGTCACAGAGCGGAATTATTCCTGCTAATTAGCACGACGTCGCTGCAGCTCTTTATGTACCAGTTCGGCTAAAACCGGTGTATCCAATTCCCCTACTATATACAGCCGTCCACCGCTTTTTTGGCTAAGTTTTTCCAAAAATAACTGGTTCGGATCAAGGCCGATACAAACAAGTTCAGCGGGCAGGGCTTGAAAATCCCCGGCCACATTTAATGCATCAGAAGCCGGGTCACCGCCTGCTAAGGGCACGGTCGGGATACCATCAGTTATAAGCACGACCAGCGGCCTGCAGGCCCGGAATTTACGCACAAATGAAGCCGTCTCTTTGAGAGCATAAGCTAGCGGGGTCAAACCCACCGCCTTCAAAGCTGAAAGCTGCCGCTGGATTTTAGCCAGCGATCTACTAAAACCTGCCGGAACGAGCACACTCTCGCCCTGGAACGCGATGACAGCTACTTTTCCTCTTATCGATAAAACCAGGTGTTGAGCCAGGAGGCGGGCTGCGCGCAACCGCTTGCCGCTCATAGAAGCACTGCTGTCCACTAGCAGGATTATATTGGTAGCACGTTGCCTATGCGGACGACTGTAGCACCAAGCCCGGTAATGGATACAGCCTGGCCGGCTCTGTCCTTGGATCCAATGACAGGCAGCCTTAGCCGCAGTAGCAGTTAAATTAAACTGATCCCCTTGATTAATAGGTTTTGCCTCCGGCTTAGTTCGCATTCTTTTCCGTCCCACTTCGGCTCCGGTACCCGTCTTTGAACGCGAATATTCGTTTTCAGCCGTAAGGCGGCGTAAAAATCGGCGCAACATGCTCTCCAGTTCCGGCAGCCGTAAATTAATTACCTGCTGCAGCCGTTCACCCTCAGCTGTCAACGTCCATAGGCCCCGTTTGCGCTGGATATAATTCTTATTCTCCAGTAGGTCTAAAATATGATCGATTTCCCCCCAACGCTGGCCCAACTTGTCACCAGATTCTAGCGGAAACGAGCGTAATAGCTGGAGCAGTTCCGCCGGCGGCAAGGTTTCAATACTTAAATTACAAGCTTCCTCCATCGTCCCGGGCACGGTGTTTCGGGCAGCATTTTGAATCATCCTCTCTCCCGGGGCAACATCTTGACTTTTTTCTGTCCGGTTAGCGCCGGGGGAGCTACCTTTTTCTTTTAACAAAGAATCGCTCTGGCTGCGATAGGCAGACAGGTCAAGTTCAGCTTCCGAGTTCCCTTTCCGATCCAACACGACCTTTTCCACCTTGCGAATTTCCAAGCCTTGCTTCAATATTTCCGCCTCCACCGCGGCTACCGTAGCCACCGCCACAGCAAGCTGCTCCGGTGCTAATTCTACTGCCAGATGGACATGATTGGCATGAGCACGCCGCACTGATTTTCCGCGACCGTAGGATAGGTTTCCAGTAATACGGCCGCCGCCTGTAGCTGTTTGGATATCCATCCGATCCAGTAGCCCCGAGGCAACAGGATAATTTTGGACAGCGTTTAATATCGCTCGGGCAACAGCGCGATGATCGATGCTGCCGACTTGATGGAATATATCGATATGGTAAATGGTACCTTTTTCCTGGCGCCCATAAAAAGCACTGCCAGCATCAGCTGCCAGTATTCTTACTTCCTCCGGTTTATCGACAGATATCATATGGACACGGCGGCTGATCACCGTACTTTCGCCAAGCCGTACAGCTTCAGCCTTCGTCAGCTTCATTGCCAACTGTTGTCCTAATTGCCTTACCTGCTCTCGTTGGATCATCAATCAATTCTCCTTCAGTAATAGCACCCTCACGGGCCAAACTCAATAAGGGTCGGGCAACTTCAGGTGGAGCCACCAATGGCATCTCCAGTGGATTTTCCGGCTTCAACTGCGGGCGGCGACCTATACCTGCCAGTTTATTGCCGCCGGCAGACGCTTCTTTCCGTTTTGCTGCCGCCGGATAGCGATCACGTCGGCGGCCTAACACTCTTTGGCACCAGGCTACGATTCTGCTCCAAATGCCGCCTGATTGCTTCTGCTGTCTATGTCGGTCAGCTGACCCAGGTTCGTTTTGGTCGCAGTCAGCACAGGCAACAACAGCGCGGCTGTTAACCAGATCGCGTTCTTGTTTTAAATCCTGAAGCACAGCTACAAGCTGCTCCGGACTGAGCCGATGCCTTAGGGCAGCCGGAGTTACAGTCAAAACATCATTCCAACCTACTTCAGGCCTGTTCCAGCGGGCAGCGTTTAAAATAGCCCCGGTTTTAATCGCTTCCAAAGAACGTAAACTTTCTAGATGATGTTTGATATAAATTTGGGCTAAAGACCGCACTATAGTAGTTGGGATTTTTACGGCTCCAACCCTACTTGCTTTCTGAACCAAGTATTTTCCTAACTCTAGGTCGGCTGCTGGAATTTTGCCCCTTAAATGTTCTGGTTTGTGGTCAAGGTTTAAGATCGATACCAGGGCCTCAGCTTCAACCGAACGCTCCATTTGAACCATAAAATCAAAGCGGTCGCTAAGCTGCTTTCTGATGTCCATCAGCGAACCTGGGTCTTCATCCGGATTAGAAGTAGCCCAAACACTTATTGATAAAGGCAAGGCCACTGTTGGCAGCCCGGCTTCCTCCATTTGCACCCGTCCCGGCTTGGTTCCCATTGCATCTAACAATATATCGGTAAGTTCCGGAGCAGTGTCGGCCAAGCGGTTGACTTCATCAACTAATACGATCCCGCGGTGAGAGCGCGGTAACGTGCCAGGCAGCATAGCAGCTTCCGGCTGCTCGGTGTCGGTCAACCGGGCCAAATCCAAACTACCTGCTATGGTGCCGATTTTAGCCGAATGCGATATCTCCAAAAAAGGAACCGGTATTTGTTCTACTACCACCGTGCCCAGTTCATCTTTGGTTAAAACTTTGTGCCGGGGACAGTGGGGAAATTGCGGGTTGCAATTAAACAAACAATCTTTAATCCGGCTAATCTTGGGCAAGATATGCCGCGCTGCCCGTAAAATAGTTGTCTTTCCGGTACCACGCAACCCTTCCACATGCAAATGTATGGGTATGTCAGCAATAATCCCAATAGCAGCCAATTCAACAAAGGTAAATAACTCCCGGTTACCTTCGTGGCGGATTAAGGAACTGTAAGAATGCACAGCAAAACCCACCCCTTTCTGGTCTAAAGCTAGTCTGCCCGAAGACAGTCGGCTCAATAACAAAAAAACGCCCCGCGGGGGGGCGTTGGTTTTTAAATGGCAACCGGGGAAATTCAAAACTGTTTGATTAGAGCTTGGCCTTGGACTTGCTGTGCCAGAAAAACCATAGTGGGGAAGCGATAAAAATGGAGGAGTAAGTACCAGCTATCAAACCTATAAACAATGCCAAAGCAAAAACCTTGGTCGTGTCTCCACCGAGCAGCAATAGCGCTACTACTGCAAATAAAGTGGTCAGCACCGTATTCAATGATCTGGTTAAGGTTTCTATAATGCTCCGATTTACAGTTTGGGCTACCGGTTCTTTCTTCGCCGATTTTAAGTTTTCCCGCAGGCGGTCAAAGACCACAATGGTATTGTTTATCGAATAGCCTACAATTGTAAGTATAGCAGCTACAAACGTACTGTCGATTTCTATATTCGCCAAAGCAAATATACCCACCGTCACCATAACGTCATGAACAAGCGCCAGAACCCCAGCGACCGCAAATTTAAATTGAAACCGTAAGGCAATATATATCAGCATCAAAACCGCAGCTACTGTTAGAGCTAGCAGGGCATTTTTCTTCAGCTCAGCGCTGATAAGTGCTCCCACCTTTTCGGCCCTGATCAGCTCATAAGGGCCAATTTTCGTTTTTAATCCTTCTTGAAGATCATGCTGAGCCTCATCGCTCAGCTCCCTGGTCCGTATTAAAAATCCTCCGGCCGACGTTTGTTGGAGAATACTGTTTTCAAGCTGGTAATCGGCTAACACAGACCGTACTTGTTCTAATGAAGCCATCTGATCAAATTTTAGTTCAAACAAATTCCCACCCCGAAAATCTATGCCAGCATTTAAGCCGCCATGGGCGATCAGCGCAACTATAGTTATGGCAATTATAAAGCCAGACAAGGTAAACCAAATTTTGGTTTTGCCGACAATATCTAGTTTTGTTTGGCCTAATACCCCCGTTAGTCGGATATCGACTGGCCAGCCTAAATTTGTGACCAAGCGGAGAATATATTTGGTTGCGAGCACTGCGCTGACCATGCTGGCCAAAATCCCAACGCCCAAGGTGACGGCAAAGCCACGGATAGGCCCCGTTCCCAGGTAATAAAGAACGCCAGCGGCAATCAATGTAGTAACGTTAGAATCAATAACGGCAGCTAGCGCCCGGTCGAAGCCAGAACCGACCGCGGACCTAATAGTTTTACCGTTACGCCGCTCTTCCTTTATTCGTTCAAAAATAATAACATTGGCATCTACCGCCATCCCGATGGAAAGGATGAAACCGGCAATGCCCGGTACGGTGAGGGTAGCACGTAAAGCAGCCAGTGCAGCCAGCGTCAATAGCACGTATAAAATTAGGCAGTAGTTGGCTACCAATCCAAATAGGCCATAATAAATTACCATGTATAACAGTACTGCAGCTAACCCGATAACCAAAGCCCGTTTACTTTTGGCAATTGAATCCATACCCAAGGTCGGGCCCACCATACGACTTTCTACGATTTCGACTTTTACCGGTAATGCACCGGAGCGTAGAGCAATAGCATACCGCTGGGCTTCTTCGGCTGATTGAATTCCACTAATAACTGCCCGGCCATCGTGAATAACACTTTTGACTACCGGAGCGGTAATAAGTTCATCATCCAGTAGAATACGCAGCGGTTGGCCCAGGTTAGCCTCTGTTGCTGTAGCAAATTTCTTGCTTCCTTCCGAACCAAATTCGAGACTAACTACGGGCTTATTTTCCTCATAAATAAACCGAGCATCCTTCAGATCTTTCCCCGTTAGCCATACTGTTCCGTTTTGGTCTTCGAATTTTAGCTGGGCGGTCATCTGAATAACGCGAATTGCTTCCTCCGAGTCCTCGAGCCCAGGTAACTCAACGATAATCCGGTGTGATCCCTCCGGTATGATGAGCGGCTCGGTAACCCCGAACTGATTGATCCGGTCATTGATGATCCTGATAACACCTTGGCGGGCTTGTTCGTCCACCTTAGCCTCCGCAGTATCCACTAAATTGAGCACAAGGTGAGTACCGCCGCGTAGATCGAGCCCTAACCGGATATTGTTATAAATAGGATTAACCGCTCCAACAGCTAGTACAATAACTATCGCTACTAAAGCAACCACATTCATTACCTTGGACCACTTCAAAACATCTTCCTCCTTCTACCCCCACAGTGCACCCGCCGCCAGTTTGAGTCAGATCCATTATCATCCATAACACTAACATTGTAGGCGGTAGCATAACAGCTGTCAATCGGTAGGCGGATAAAAACTTGTTCCGGTTAGAGTTTGCCCAAATGGGCTTTAAACAAGCGTTGATCTATGTACATCAGATAAATATCACGATTTTGGCCCCCGTAGCGATAACGGTTTCTAAGCACCGCTTCTTTTTTAAATCCGCAGCGCAGATAACATTTTAGCGCCCGGGTATTGTAATGGTACACCCGCAAATATACACGTTTGAGTTTAAGTTCATCAAAGGCTTTGATTAATATTGCTTGCAAAGCCTTTTTACCCAAGCCCCTCCCCCAATAAGCCCGATTACCGATGCAAATTCTCAGCTCAGCTTCACGAACACGCCAACAAATTTGGCTCAAACTTATTTCCCCAATAACACACCCCTGCCCGGTCTTTATCGCCCACAGACGATGATTCGGTTGCCCTAACAAATCAGCACACCGTTCCCAGTATTTGGTTATCCCATCCAGCCCCAAAAGATAGTTTATTTCGGCATCTTCACCCCAGGCTGCCATCTGTTTAAGATGCTCTTTAAGAAGTGGCTCTAGACTTATTTCTTCTTCTTGATGATTTGGCACTGCCTTTACCTCCTGTGATGTAAACAAAATACCTTACCATCTTCGGCAGTGCCTGCCCTTATCCTTCCGGTAATTCGAACCAGTGGCCAGCTATAGTACATGCCATTTTTTTAGCCATGCCAGTAGGGGCCGGTAGCCACGCCAAATCAATACTGTAAACCAATTCCGGGCTGGCATAGTCACCGCTGCCAATAAATTTGTTCTAGCAAGTAAATTACCATCCAGCCAGACTTGAATTTCCCCGACTTTTTCCCCCCGAAATACCGGCGATTTTAGGTTTGGCAACGTAACGTATTTTGTATTCACCTGTGGGACCTTGGCTGCAGGAAGAACTATATATAAATCCGATGCTGTGCGGCAATCAAGCCCCGGTTCCAACCCGTCTGCTAGTTTGATTTTGACTGGCTGGCCGGCGGCAGCTATTTTAACTAGCTCGGTATGATCGAAACCGTAATCAAGCAACCTGGCGGCATCTTCCCACCGGTTATCACTATGGAGCACAACAGCCACTAATTGCCTTCCCCGACGGCTGGCTGATGCTACCAGACATTGGCCGGCCTCCCGGGTCGTACCGGTTTTAACTCCATCACAGCCGCTGTAGCTCCAAAGCAAACGGTTTGTATTTATATATGACCTGGCCATTCCGGTTTGGTCTGGCTTTTTTTCACAGGTCCTAACTATTTGCTGAAACTTCCTGTTGCGCAAAGCATACCGAGCCATAAGCCCCAAATCATAAGCAGTTGAATAATGTTCAGGATCGGGCAGGCCATGCGGGTTTACAAATTGTGTATCCCAGGCACCGATAGCTTTAGCTTTTCTGTTTTGCAGGTAGGAAAACTCATATTCATTGCCAGCCAAATATTCAGCAATTGCTACACAGGCATCATTCCCTGATTCTAGCATAGCACCCCAAATCAACTCTTCCAAGGTTATTTTTTCTCCCGGCTGTAAATAAATACTAGAACCTTCCGTATAAACGGCATCAGGGCTTACAAGCACCTGATCATGCAGGCGGCCGGTTTCGAGGGCGATTATTCCGGTTAATATTTTAGTGATACTAGCCGGTGGCCGCCTTTGATAAGAACTAGAACCATAAATAATGCTGCCAGTCCGAGCATCAAGAACCACTGCAGCATCAGCAGTAATTTTAGGCGCCCCCAAACCAGACCTGGACAAAGCGATAACCATCATAACCAGCAATATAACGGTAAGAAGATTAAAACGCTTGGGCATAAAAGAGCCTCCTACAGATTGGCCCCTATCGTCCCACCGACCAAGCCCAAAAAAGCCCCTGGAAAAAGACGCCACCATAGAATATTCGACAGCGCCGGTGCAGCAGGCAAAATGAAGCCGCCTAAAAGCGATATTGCCACCATAAACAACGTCCCCGCGCCAAAACCATGTAGCCAACCTGATTGTTCTGCTAACCAACCCGCCACCAGACCGGTAATTAGACTGGTCAAATACTGGGCTATATAAGCCAACATAGGTAGCCGTATTTCAAGATCCTCAAGAAAATTAATGACGATTGTTGTCAACAAAGCCAGGGCCAGATAGAAAATAAGGCCCACTAGTACAGCTTTCACTGCCACGGCCAGGGAAAATGACAGCTGTGGTTTTGTTCCTGCTCCAGGATCGGTTTTCATTGGCTATCACCTCTTAGTGGTTTAGTCCTAATGGTAATGTACGCCCTAAAACGTGATAGCATGACAGCAGTAAGCAAAAACAGGCTAAATGCCTGTTTTTGCCAAGTCGCATCTCAGTTTTCAGAGCCGCCCATTTGATCCTCTTCAACCGCAGTTTAAGAGTCGGCTGTATCGGAGTTTTCTTTTTTACTTTCTTTAACCTTCGCCTCTTTATGCACATAGCCAACAGCATCGCGGTTTAGCCTCAACTCCACGTTATTGGCTACCTTAAGCCGTACCTGATGCTCTTTAACGTCAACTAGGGTACCATGAATGCCTCCAATGGTAACAACCTTGTCACCCTTCTTCAGGGCGTCGAGCATTTGTTGGCGTTCTTTTCGTTGTTTTTGCTGAGGTCGAATAAGAAAGAGATAGAAAATAGCAAAAAAGACTATCATGGGCAGTAGGCTGACTAACTGTTGTGGCACAAGAATCCCTCCCTGGATCATCTTACTAACTCTTCGCCGAGAAGAGATAAAATCCTTTTACGACTGAGTAGTTTTTTCCTCTTTTGGGGTTATTTTATATTTCCCTAAAAAATCCTTCTTAGCCTCGAAGAAACGATCTTCTCTGATAGCAGTTCGGATTTTTTCCATGAGCGCAATCAAAAAATACAGGTTGTGATAAGTTGTCAGCCTGATGCCCAATACCTCTTTTGAGCGGATCAAATGCCTGATATAGGCACGGGTGTAATTACGGCAAACATAGCAAGAACATTCCGGATCAAGAGGTCTAAAATCCTCAGCGTAGGCCGCATTTCGCACCACCAATCTTCCCCGGGTGGTAAAAACCGTGCCATTTCTGGCAATGCGGGTAGGCAACACACAATCAAACATATCAATACCCCGTTGTACACCCTCCCAAAGACAATCCGGACTGCCCACTCCCATAAGGTAACGTGGTTTGTCGACTGGCAGCCGGGGCATAACCAGGTCCAATATACGGTACATCTTCGGCTTTGGTTCTCCTACACTTAGCCCCCCTATAGCATATCCGGGAAAATCCAATTGCAATAATTGCTCTGCACTTTGCAAGCGCAGGTCATCGAAACAGCTACCTTGGATTATTCCAAACAGTGCCTGATCCTGCTTTCGGTGTGCTAGCTTGGCTCTTTGCGCCCAGGAAGTAGTGCGTTTAACGGCAGCGGCTGCTGCTTCATACGCAATCGGGTAAGGTGTGCATTCATCAAAAACCATAGCAATATCGGAACCCAAAGACTCTTGCACTGCGACCGCTTTTTCCGGGGTAAACAGGTGCTCAGAACCATCGATATGAGAACGGAACAGCACACCTTCGTCAGTTATTTCCCTTAGATTACCTAAGCTGAACACCTGAAAACCACCACTATCGGTTAGAATAGGCCGATCCCAGTGCATGAACTTATGGAGCCCTCCGGCCTGGGAAATAATATCTACCCCGGGACGAAGGTATAAATGATAGGTATTACTGAGTACAATTTCAGCCCCTAGTTGATAGAGTTCTTCGGGCGTCAACGTTTTTACCGTTGCTTGAGTGCCCACGGGCATAAACACGGGTGTCGTCACAGGCCCGTGCGCAGTATAAAAAACACCACAGCGGGCATCGCATAGGCTGCTACGGACCAATTCTTTAAACCTGAGATTCATTCGCTTCCCCCTCAACTTATTAACATTGCGTCGCCAAAACTAAAAAACCGGTACTTGTTGATCACAGCTTCGCGGTAAGCCAGCATAGTGTTTTCATAGCCGGCCCAGGCCGCCACCAACATCAACAGGGTGGATTTAGGCAAGTGGAAGTTGGTAATCAAGGCATCGATGATTTGAAATTCAAACCCAGGGTAAATAAACAGGTCTGTGTCCCGCTCTCCCGGTTCAACTTTGCCAGCAACGGCAGCTGCTTCCAATGTGCGTACCACAGTGGTACCGGCAGCTATAATGCGCCGCCCCTCGGCTTTAGCTTTGTTTATGGCTGCAGCCGCAGCATGATTTATGCGATACCTTTCTTTATGCATGCAGTGGGCCTTAATATTATTTTCCTTGACAGGGCGGAAGGTACCCAAACCTACCGCCAAAGTTATAAAACATATATCCACAGCCATGGCCTTAATGTCACTTAGCAGTTTTGGACTAAAATGCAAGCCAGCAGTTGGCGCGGCAACTGATCCTAGCTGGGTAGCATAAATAGTCTGGTATCTTTCCGGATCGGATAACTGGGTCCGGATATAGGGCGGCAGAGGTATTTCGCCGATCCGCACCAGCCAGGCATCTAACTCTGAGCGTGAGCAGTTAAAAGTTATTATTCTGCCCCCGGCCGCAGTCCGGTCCAGCACCTGAGCCCTAAGGCCCCCGGCCCCGAAAGTCAGCTTTTGACCAGGAAGGCAGCGGCGTCCCGGTCTTACCAGGGCCTCCCATCGACCAGACTCGAGCTCCTTAAGAAGCAACAGCTCTACCTTTCCACCTGTGGGGACCCGCCGCCCCCGCAGACGAGCCGGCAGCACCCGGGTATCATTCATAACAAGCAGGTCACCTGGCCGTAAATATACTGGCAGTTCCCAAAACAGTCGGTGTTCCAGCGCACCGGTGCTTCGATCCAGCACCAGTAGACGGCTATTATCACGCTGCTTAAGGGGCACTTGGGCAATCAGTTCTGTGGGCAAACAGTAATTAAAATCCTCTAGTTGCAAATCGTCGATGCTCCTTAGTCAATATGAATAAGGTTCTATTTCAATCCCTCGATAGTAATGGCCCAAAATTTCGCGGAAAACATCATCCCCTGCTGACATTCTCTGTTCCGCCATCGCTTTGGCCCCCCATTGGGACAAGCCCACCCCGTGCCCATAACCGCTTCCCTGAAAGTATATCTGGCCCTCCTGGGCCGATCCCCCCCGGCTCGCTTCAGATGCCCGCGAGGCCAAAACTACCACACCACGGTCGGTAACTACGTGGGTCCCGGGAGCCACATCAGTAGTGTACATGCCCTCGTTGGAACAGATTGTAACAGCCACAGTCCTGGGTTCTGTACCGGCCCCGCCTATACAAATATCAAACAGAGTACTGTTTAAATTCAAAGCTGTTCTCAAAACCGTAGCAGCAATCGTAGCCGAACCCTGGCTTCCGCTTACAAAAACGGAAGCTGCGCGCCCGGAAGAGGTGCGTTCCGTTACCTGCAGCTCCTTTACCGGGCCTAAGAAGTAGCCTGCATCGGCCAGTCGTTCACCCAACTGATGCGGTGTAAAATGCTGTTGCCATAAAATATAAGGGCAGGAAGGATCGAGTTCATCCTCTACTACAGTCAAGTAAGGGCGATCGCTTCCCCAAACAGCAGCAGCTGTTTCAGTATACCCCCCCGAACTAGCATGGTAGAAAGCATCGATAAGGACACCATTATACTTCATAACTAAGCCGGCTGTTTCGTTTACGGCAGCAGTCGAAGCAAGGCATTCTGCCCTTACACCGCCGTATGCCTGACAATGCGAGGTATCACATAAACCGAAGCCATCCTGTTGATGGCGGCTGGAGTTTTTGAGGGCAAAAGTCCGCGCCGCAACTGCTTGAGCTTTTAAAGCTTCCCGCGGCCAAGAAGGCGGCATCTCCAATGGTACTACACCAAGAAGGTAATCTTCCACCTCAAGTTCATTGACCAGGCGAATTTTATTTCCGACAGCGCTGATGATAATGTCCCCACGAAAAGGCGAGCCATTTATCCGCAAATAGCCTGTGGGGCTATTTGTGGTTGGGGTAAAGCGCAGCTTAGAAAAAGAAGCCGTCCCCAAAAACACCTGCCCATTGACCGCTGACAACTCCAACCTGGTATTATCATCCGTTTGGCCTATCACGTTGCCATTGATATCAACCAGCGTGCCGGGGCCTTCTATTTGTACCACCGGCCCTTCGATAGTAGAAAGTCCTATGCGCACCAAAGAAGCAGCTTGTACCATGGGCGTTGATATCAACAACAAAAAGACTACCATTATCAAAGCTACCCGGAATGTTCGCCAGCCTAATATCTCCAATGTAGCAACCTCCAAAATATCAAAAATATTATAATCGACTTCATCGAGCTATCCAAAGAAAAATCGGATCGGCGCCAGCGTGTACTATCAGGACACCAATGGCAGATCAGCGCCGGATAAATCTTATAGCAAGGCTTAGCAAGATACTGAGGGCAATGCATGTAGAAACAGGAAAATAAAAAGTAAAATTATCCCGTCGCACCACTATATCCCCTGGTAGGTGCCCAAGACGTAAAAACCGGCCGCCAAAGGCAAAGAGGGCTCCCATAGCAAACAAAAGAGCGCCCATAACCATAAATAGCTTGCCTGGATTAAAGTCGGGCATGATTTTCATTCCCTCCCTATCTCCATTTGCTCCAACTGTAGCGGAACCTTTAAGCCCAAATGCCTGTAAGCCAAGGGGGTAGCTATACGCCCGCGGGCCGTACGGGCAATAAGACTTTGTTGAAGCAAAAACGGTTCATAGACTTCCTCTATAGTCCCAGCATCCTCGCTCAATACTGCTGCTAACGTATCCAATCCCACCGGTCCGCCATTGAAGTTTTTAATCAGCGCTTCCAACAGCTGCCGATCCGAACGATCCAACCCTAACGGATCAATCTCCAACGCCTCAAGGGCAGCTTTAGCTGTTTCCAAAGATATTGTAGACTCAGATTTAACTTGAGCAAAATCACGCACTCTTTTCAGCAACCGATTGGCTATCCGCGGTGTACCCCGGGCCCTGCTGGCTATTTCCAGCGCTGTTTCTGGCGTTATGTCCACTTCCAAAACCGCCGCTGTCCGGAACAATATCTCCTGCAATGCTTGCGGTTGATAGTATTCCAATCGGGCCACAACTCCAAACCGATCCCGTAGCGGGGAAGTTAGGAGCCCGATCCGAGTAGTAGCCCCCACCAAGGTAAAATGGGCCAGCTCAAGCCGCAACGAACGGGCACTGGGTCCTTTGCCAACCACGATATCAAGAGCAAAGTCCTCCATGGCTGGATAAAGTATTTCTTCAACCGTCCGACTCAGGCGGTGAATTTCATCGATGAACAGGACATCACCACGGTTAAGGCCGGTAAGAATAGCAGCCAAGTCGCCAGGACGCTCGATGGCTGGGCCCGAAGTAACATGGACATTCACTGCCAATTCGCGGCCAATTATCCGGGCCAGTGTAGTCTTTCCTAAACCGGGCGGACCATACAACAGGACATGGTCTAGGGCCTCTTCCCGCAACAAAGCTGCCTGTATAAAAATCTCCAGATTCTTTTTAGCCCGTTCTTGGCCAACAAAATCCTGTAACCGTTGCGGGCGTATGGTGATTTCTAATTCTTTGTCCCCAGGCTGGGCTTCGCCAGCAACAATTCTTTTTCGCATAGATAAATTCTACCTCTCCCTTAAAACTTTCAAAGCCGCCCGCACCCGTTGGGCTTCTTCCCCAGCTTCTTCCCCATCTGCCGCCACCTGAGCGAGCGCCTGCTCGATCTCTCGCCTTGAATAACCCAATTGCAACAAAGCTGCCACTGCTAAATCCTGACCCTCCGCAGGCAGGTATTCATCTTCCACCGGCTCCAGCCGGCGGAGTTTATCTTTCAGTTCCAATATGATCCTTTGGGCTGTTTTTTTGCCCACTCCGCTCACCTGCAGCAAAGCGGCCGTGTCCCCGCTATTGACCGTTTGGATAAAAGCTGTCGCCGTAAATGTAGATAAAACAGTCTGGGCTATTTTGGGGCCAATCCTGCCTACATTTAACAACAGGGTAAACACCTTGCGTTCCAACGGAGAATAAAAACCAAACAGGGTCAGATTATCTTCACGCACGTGAAGGTAGGTGTAGATTTTACATACCTGCCCTGTCGGCGGTAATTCGTGGAAAGTGCTCGCCGTTGTGTTAACGGCAAAGCCTACTCCCCCCACTTCAATCACGGCCTTATCGGGCGTACTATGTACCAATATACCTTGAATGTATTCGAACAATAGGTTTCACTCCTTCGGTTGTAGCCGGCGCTTAAAACGGGCCACTTGGGCATGACAAAAGGCTACGGCTAGAGCATCAGCAGCATCATCCGGATGGGGTAAGGCAGCAAGACCCAAAGTCTGTTGTAACATCAACTGTACTTGCCGTTTTTCAGCCCGGCCATAACCTACAACCGCTTGTTTAACCTGTGGCGGTGTATATTCAAACACCGGAACATTCAGCTCGGCGCATAAAAGCAAAACCATCCCGCGGGCCTCGGCCACTTGGAGTGCTGTCCGCACATTTTTATTAAAAAAAAGAGCTTCCATAGCCAGAGCTTGTGGCTGGGCCGTTAGTATTTTTTTTAGCTGCCCGTACAAATAATGAAGCCTTTGCGGCGTGGGCATGCCAGCAGGGGTTTCGAGGCAACCTAGGCTTTCAACTTCCGACTTTAGCCCGTTTTGTTTCAATAGGGCATAACCTAGACGAGCGATGCCAGGGTCCACCCCACAAATACGCACATATCCCGCCTCCTTCCCTACTTCAAATTTCTACAAACCAGCCGCAAAACCCTGCTCTAAAAAAAATAGGCCTCTTTTAGTTCATAAGGCCTTCCAAAAGTTGAAGCAGTTCTTGTTGGCTGTTTACCGGTATTCCTGATCGCAAATCAGTTACCGCTTGAGGGGGTAGTTTTCTTACCGGTATGTTTGTTTGTTCCTTAAGTTGATGAGGTCCTGCCGGGCTGCCATAGAATACCGCCGCTTTATCTTGATAAATTCCAACAAAAACCTGTTCCTTACAGCGAGGGCATAATCCAGGTTCGCTTTTTTGCACCGTCAGCCTATACTCGCTTACTTGATAGACAGCAGCATTATACAGTCGGGCCAGTTCCTGAGGAGCGAGTCGCCTAAGATCCGGTGCTAGTTCTTGCTCTTCTGTTATATTGTGCCCGCAACCTTCATAGTAGCAATCTTCTACCAGCAAAGAAGGCGATTGTTGCTTAACTACTGTTTTGCGACTACCGTGACGCTGAACATCACCGCCAAGCCGATTAAGGGAAAAGAGAGCAATGATTATCAAGATTGATATTGCAATTAGAAAGCGCCTGGCCCGTGAATTAAAACATGGGGATCGCATAACCAGATTCCTCCCTAAGGCTGCATTGTTATCAGTAAAGTATTCCCTTTTTGTAGATGATGTATACAAAAAAAGCGCCTTTGCGGCGCTTTTTTTACTGGGCCAATTCGGCTAGAATCTCATCCGGAATATCGAAATTGGAATAAACCTCCTGGACATCATCTTGCTCTTCCAGCTCTTCCAAAAGTTCCAGGACACGACCGGCATCATTGCGGTCTAATTTTACCGTGTTTAAAGGCACCCGGGCGATTTTGGCTTCGACAAACTTATATCCTTTGGTGGTTAAGGCCTTTTGAACAGCTGCAAACTCGCCAGGGTCCGTCAATATTTCAATACTCTGTTCATCTTCTTGTACATCCTCAGCCCCGGCCTCGAGAGCATCCAGCAGCACCTCGTCTATTTCTGCCCCGGTGCTGTCCATTTCCAAAACAAGGGTTCCTTTTTGCACAAACATCCAGGCCACGCAACCGTTTTCCCCCAGATTACCGCCATGGCGGGAAAAAATATGGCGAATTTCCGAAGCTGTGCGGTTCCTATTGTCCGTAAGCAGTTCGAGCATAATAGCCACACCCCCCGGGCCGTAGCCTTCATATACGAGCTCCTCCAGTGTTGCTCCGCCTAAAGTACCGTCAGCACGTTGAATTGCTCTCGTAATATTTTCATTAGGCATATTAGCAGCCCGGGCCTTATCTATGGCCAACCTTAGCTGAAAATTAGCTTCCGGATCCGAACCCCCCTCGCGCGCAGCTATAGTGATTTCCCGGCCCAAGCGGGTAAATATCCGCCCCTTTTGCGCATCCATTTTAGCTTTTCTGCGTTTAATGTTAGACCATTTAGAATGCCCAGCCATACATTCACCTCGCTTATCATTGTTTAATTTAGGCATAAATTACCCGTTACAGAAGCCACGGGTATAATTGGTTTTTATCAGCTTAGCCGCCGGGGTTGACATTAGAGTTGAATCAGATCAGTATCAGCCGCCTTAACTAAAAATCCGGCCGCAACGAAGGTATCCGCTTGTGCTTGCTCCTTTGTTTTAAATCTAAAATACGTCGCGCTGCTTTAGACGATGCTTGCCCCGATAAAATAAAACAATCAAGATCATCATAACTGAGTCCCATCTCGGCTTCATCCGTCTGACCAGGCCAAAGGCCGGCCGAGGGCGGTTTGTTAATTATCTCATCGGGTAGCTTCAGGTGACGGGCTAAGTCTACAACCTGCCTTTTGACCAAATTGCCTAACGGTAAAATATCACCTACATCACCATGTTTGGTAAAATACCCCACAGTTAGCTCACTTTTATTAGTAGATCCTATAACTAAGTAGCCGCGCTGGGCTGCAAAGTAGTATAATGTAATCATGCGCAGCCTCGGTTTCAAGTTGGCTGCAGCCAGTAGTTCAGGCTCATTTTGGTCAGCTTGCTTCAGCGCCTCAAGGAGGACATCATATATTTGATCCAGAACAATTTCGCGCACAGGCAAAGACAATCTTTGGGCTACTAGCCGCGCATGAGCAGCATCCTGCGCATCGCTATAGCAAGGCATAATTACGCCCAGGGAAGCCTTGGGAAACGCACGTTTAGCCAGGGCAGCCACCACCGCTGAGTCCAGCCCGCCGCTTAACCCAAACACAACCCCCTTGCCTCCAGCGGCCACCACCTGGTATCTTATCCACCTTGTAAGCCGTTCGGCCAACGCTCCGGAATCCATCAACATCATCCCCTTTTGACCCTGTCAAAATCACTATATCATTTTTTCTTGGCTAGGGTCAACGAGAGCCCAGCAACATGAGATGCAAAACCTGGTTATTGCCTGCTCCGACGGTTTACAAAAGGCCAAACCTACGCACCCTACAAAGGAGGGATTTTAATGCAGCAAATCATGGATTTAGTTGAGCGCAATTCATACGCTGATGCAAGGGCATTACTGCAACAAATGAATGCTGTGGACATTGCTCTGGTATTGGAGGAGCTACCACTTGAACAATCTTTAATCTTATTTCGTATCTTACCTAAAGATAGCGCGGCCAGCGTATTTTCCTACATGTCCATCGAGCAACAAAAATACGTGGTCGAAAATATAACTGACCGCGAAATTCGTTCCATTTTATCGGATCTTCGCTTTGATGACACCGTGGATTTCCTAGAAGAAATGCCAGCCAATTTCGTCAAGAAAGTATTAAGGCACGCCGATGAAAATACTCGCCGCTTGTTAAATCAGTTCCTGGCTTATCCCGAAAACTCTGCCGGTAGCCTTATGACGATCGAATTTGTTGATCTTAAAAAAGAAATGACCGTAAAAGAAGCCTTAAAACGTATTAAAGAAACCGGGTTTGATAAAGAAACTATTGATACCTGTTATGTAATTGATAATGAACGTACCCTGGAAGGGATAGTTACTATCCGTAGGATTATTCTCAGCGATGAAAACGACTTGATAAAAAACATTATGGAGACCAATATCGCTTTTGCCCACACTTTGGACGATCAGGAAAATGTAGCCGCGATGTTTATTAAGTATGACTTGTTCTCCCTACCTGTGGTCGATAATGAGAACCGGCTAGTCGGGATCATTACTGTCGACGATATTTTGGATATCATCGAAGAGGAAGCTACCGAGGACTTCCAGCTTATGGCCGGTATTTCCCCGGTTGAAGAGGCATACTTAAAAACCAATACCTTCACTTTAGCCAAACACCGCATAGGCTGGCTGCTATTTTTAATGATTTCGGCCACTTTCACAGCCAGCATCGTGCAACAATTTGAAGATATATTGCATTCCTCTGTACTTTTAGCCGCCTTTATCCCGATGCTGATGGATACCGGCGGTAACGCCGGCTCCCAGTCTTCGACTTTAGTAATAAGGGGTATCGCTTTGGGGCAGATAGACTCCGATGATATCGGGCAAATTATTACTAAAGAAATGGCTGTAGGCACCATCGTTGGGATTGTTCTGGCCGGTACAAACCTACTCCGCCTTTATTTTATCAGTAAAGTCTCCTTCACCATCGCGGTGACCGTATCAATTAGCCTTTTTTTTACTGTCCTGATGGCCAAAGTTGTCGGCGGTATCTTGCCGATAGCAGCCAAACGGTTTAACGTCGATCCGGCGATCATGGCCAGCCCGCTGATTACGACAATCGTCGATGCTGCTGCGCTGATGATTTATTTTTCCATCGCCCGTAGCCTATTGCGCATTTAAATCCAGCCAGGCACTTTACCGCCGCTAAGGTTTGAATCCCTGGACAGGGAAAGATTGGGAAATATTGCTAACCCCCGCGCCAAAGTGCGGGGGTTAGCAATTGGTTATTGCCGGCGTAAAAAAGGCGGGATGTCCAACACTTCGTTGGTAAGGGGTTGAAACTCAAGGTTTTTTAACAGCTTGTCGCTGCGTTTACCTCGTTTCCCGCTCTGGGATTCAAACCCAGTAGCAATCACTGTTACTTTAACTTCATCACCCATAGTTTCATCTATTACTGCCCCGAAGATGATATTGGCCTCCGGGTCAGCTGCCTCAGCGATAATGGCCGCAGCTTCGTTAACTTCAAACAGGCCGAGATCAGTTCCACCGGTAATGTTGAGCAATACGCCTTTGGCTCCATCAATGGAGGTTTCCAGCAGTGGGCTAGCAGTAGCCATCCTAGCTGCTTCCACCGCTCGGCTCTCCCCATTAGCCTGCCCGATTCCCATCAGGGCAGAGCCTGTATCGGCCATAATAGTTTTTACATCAGCAAAATCTAGGTTTATTAAGCCCGGAACAGCTATCAAGTCGGAGATCCCTTGGACTCCCTGGCGCAAAACATCGTCCGCAATCCGGAAGGCTTCCAGGATCGAAGTTCGTTTCTCCACCACCTGTAGCAACCTGTCATTGGGTATGATGATCAAGGTATCAACCTTTTCTCTTAATTCAGCGATCCCAGCCTCTGCTTGATTTTGACGTTGCCGTCCCTCAAAGGAAAACGGTTTTGTTACCACACCTACCGTCAACGCTCCTGCTTCTTTGGCCACCTCAGCTATGGTAGGACTGGCACCGGTCCCGGTACCTCCCCCCATACCGGCAGTAACAAACACCATATCCGCACCCTTAAGCGACTGTTGGATCAGTTCACGGCTCTCGTCGGCAGCTTTTTTTCCAATGGTTGGGTCAGCGCCAGCCCCCAAGCCACGGGTAATTTTTTCACCAATTTGGATCTTACGGCTCGATTGGGATAAAAGCAGCTGTTGGGCATCAGTGTTAACAGCGATGAATTCAACCCCCTTGAGGCCTGAAGCGATCATGCGATTGACGGCGTTGTTGCCACCTCCCCCAATCCCTACGACTTTTATGTCGGCAAAGCGGTCATTGTCTAGTTCGAATTCTAACATTTATAGTGCCCTCCTCGCTCCCTCGCGGTTTTCATAAAGATCAGCCTGTGATTCTAAGATTCAACAGCGAGGCAGTTTTTCCCTTTTTTGACCAGCAAGTTTTAAGGCTGTTTTTGCCCTGAATCAAGTTGCAAAAAGCCGGTATCATTTTGTTTAGCCATCTCTAGCAGCTTGATTCGCCGCCAAGTGCTAGGGTGGGTGTAAGCAAACCATTCGATAAACTGAGGCGGCATTATATCGGAATAATTCCGGCTGGCAAGGTTTAACTGCAAAGCAATGGCTCCATCAGGGTTTCCGGTCAACCTTACTGCTTGCCGATCTGCAGCCCGCTCCATCCGGCGTGAAATAGCCGTTTGGACTGGAGTGGTAACAAACGATGTTAACACTATAAATAAAAGGGCAACTGTCCAGACCCGGAGAGGGTAGCATCCCGGATATACGTCAGCTGCTAGCGGCTTTAGCACCATAGCTAATAAATAAAATTGAGTAACCCCTGCCAACCCTCCCAACAATACCCCGGATCGAATATGGCCTAACTGCCAGTGGGCCATTTCATGGGCTATCACAGCTTCGATTTCCTCCCGGCTGAAATTGGCCAGTAAGGTATCATAAAGAACAATTCTTTTTGTATTACCCAGACCGGCAAAATATGCATTAGCTTTACTAGTACGGCGACTGGCATCCATAACTAACACTTCTTCAACCGGGATCTTTGCCCGGGCAGCGAGCTGATGCACAGCTGCTTTTAGGTCAGAATCTTGAACAACCTCAAAGCGATTATAAATGGGAGCCACCAAAGTAGGCCAAAGCAGGGTCTGGATAGCTATCCAGGCTACCATTAGCAAACTGGCAGGCGCCCACCAGGTTTCAGGCCACCGTTTAAGAAGACTAAAAAATAGTATTGCCCCCAGAGCAGAAAACACCAAGTCTAAAGCAGCACTTTTGACATAATCCTGTAGCCAGTCGCTTAGGAACTGGGTTGAAAAACCCCACCGCTGCTCAAGCACATAGCTACGATAATAGCTAAATGGCAAGTTCAGCAGTTGCAAAACAACCCAAACAATCAAAAAAAATAATAAAATAGCCCCGGCCCTGTGCCCTCGTGTAGCTTGTAGAGCGTACCGTTCACAAGCTACAGCCCCAGGGCCAATGGCTAAGGCTGTTAAGGCCAGTATCCGTACCAAAAGCCCGGCTAGATACCATAATTGCCGCTCGCGGCTGTACTGGCGCCCTAGGATTATTTGTTCTTCCGAAAAATACTCCAAAGCCCCAGCAGTAATCTGGGCCGGTTGAAGGGTAGAAAATATATATAGCGACAGGAAGATTGCTGTGACCATAAACAGCACAGCCCAAATCAGCTTAGCCCGCATCTTGGTGCCCCCTTAACCTCGCTTGCATTCCTTGTTTAGGTGGATTTGGGTAGCGATGACAGGTTTACGTCTCGTTGCTGAACTGCCTCGATGTTTTCACATAGAACAGCTTCGTATATTTCCCGCCGGTGCACAGATACTTCTATGGGAGCTGTTATCCCCAGCGATACTTGGCCATCTTTCCAAGCTAGCACTCTAACTTCTATGTTGTCACCGATCATAATGCTCTGACCAGGACGCCGACTTAAAATAAGCACGTATCGGCCCCCTTTGCCTGCTCCTCATTTGGAGTGGGCTTAAACAGCGGTTCGCGGATCATGTAACTAGTATTTTCCAATACTAGTTGGCAACCTAACCGTTCTTGGCTGTTTACCACTAGCGGAGCCAAGAAATTCGCACTGATGCATTCTGCTTTACCGGTGGGAGGTATACGGACAATAACATACACCGAAACTTCATCCGGTTGGCTCACTTTCAGCAACTGACGCTCATTGTGCGCCAAACGTATTGTATAATCCGGGCGGAATAAAAAAGGGTCGGTCAATAAAAATGCAACTTCAGCCGCCTCCGTAGCCTGCAACCAAATAAAATGTTTATTTTCAGCTACAGGATAAAAGAAAAACTTCCTCAGCCCGTTGAAGCCCGGGAGTCCGCGCGGAAAGTTAATTATGTTCTCCGGGGCCACACTAACCGGGCCAAAGCGAGTAGTTGCATATTCCATCTTAAGCCTCACCTTAATAATAATTATTCCTTATACTACTACATCCAGGCCAGTCCAAGTTATTTCAATGGCAGCTTGCTGCCGCAAATAGACCCGGACCGCACCCGGCTCATAAGAGCGTGGGTTCGGCGCCTCATCTAAACGTACCGCTGCTGATCCCCGCTGGTAATTGATATTTGTAGCCCCCGGATCAACTTCGATTGCTACTGGGTTGGGAGAAACCGGGTAAAGCAAAACCGGCGCTGCCGGGGTAAATTCGGCGGCCAGCTCCTCTATTTTATTGCCTGGCTCCCAAAAAGCAGCCAGTCGATCCCCTTCCTCTGCCATACGCGCGGTTGCTGCAGTAGCATCACGCCAACTTTGATCACGAAGGCGCAAAACCAATTCGGTCGGCTGGGGAAAGCCCAGCCCAGCCCAACCTGCAGTGCTATCGAGCACAATTTGGGGCAGTTTGTTCTTAATTTGGAAAACAGGATCCGTTTTCTCAATGGAAAATGGGGCCAGCTCGGTACGTACCGGTGCCCGGGCTTTTTTCACCTTAAGGCCTATAAGAGCCGGTTGGGTTCGGATATTAAGCCTTACCTGCATTAAACCTCTTCCCTAGTTTATAGTTTTTTAGGATTTTTAATCAAAGCAGCCCAGCACTCTACAGCGCGGCTTTTTCTTCAACTAAATATTTATCCAGATCAACGCAAGAAATCGATTAGGGTTGGCTGAATGATTCGTGCTCCGGTAGCTAGCGCCGCCCGATAGACATTTTCTTGTGCTTTTAGGTGTACAATCGTTTCAGCAATATCCAAGTCCTCAGTTTTGGACAGCAAATTGGTGAAATTTATGTTAGCAGACTCTAGCCGGGCCTGGGTATTTTCCAGCCTATTTACTTTTGCCCCTATCTCCGTCCTCTGTGCCACCAAGTGGTCTAGGGCTTCTTGAAGCTTCCCAATGGTAAAATTAGATATTTCATCCGTTTTGCCCTGGCGCAGATGATCCGATAGTTCGATCAAGCTGTCAAAAACGATTGATGACCAGCTGTCATCCTGCTCATTCTTTTTCATGCCAAAGGCTTCGGCACCAGTTACATTGTAGGTGAAGTTGATCCCAACTCCAATTTCGGTGGCCCGCTTCTCGTCATTGCCATTGTATTGAACATAGCGTTGGCTAAAAGATTCTTCATTATCATTTTCCTCTTTCTCTTTTAGCTCAAATGGCTTGTAGGCTGCTTCAGCATCAGTCGCCCTGGTTTTGGTCCCGCCGAATAGGTACTGACCGGCTTGAGACGAATTAGCAATTTGAATTATATGCTCAAGCAGCTGGTCAACTTCATCCGCAATCGCATCAAGCGCATCTTCCGGGTTGGTACCGCTGGCCCCGGTTACCGCTAACTCGCTTGCTCGTTGAAAAATATCGCCGGCATAAAGAAGGGCATCTTCGGTACTCCCCAGCCAAGATAAGGCATGGTCAACATTGGCGCTAAATGTTTCTATGTCGGCCAGATCAGAGCGCAAGCGCAAAGCATTCACAATCGCAACCGGGTCATCCGATGGACGGCTGATTCGTTTTTCCGTAGCCAATTGATGCTGATACCGGGCCAGCCGGCGGAGATTATAGTTAAGGTCGTGCTTAAACGTGTTGATAATCATCCCCTGGGTAACCCGCATGATATTTTACCTCCCCACTAGCCCGGTACGGCTGATAAGCACTTCCAGCATTTCGTCTATAGCGCTGATTAAGCGTGCCGAAGCATTGTATGCCTGTTGAAAACGAATCATATTGACCATTTCTTCATCCAGATTTACACCCGAAACAGACAGCCGCCGGTTATCGATTTCCCCCACTAACACAGTTTGATTATCCACCATACGTTCGGCCTCCTGGCCCTGAACACCTAGCTCGGCTACCAGGGCATTATAAAAATCACCAAAAGTAGCAGTAGGCTGGTCATTGATTTTCACTGCCAGCTCATGGCGCAATTGAGCAATAGAAAGGGCGTTTGAGCCATCGCCAGGTGCATCCTTTTTGGTAGCTGCTGCAATTTTACCCAGCCCGTCGATACCCAGCAATTCATCGTTTACCTTCACGCTACCAGCACCGTCCTCGGAGTTAAGTTCGTCAAAAAATAAAATATCTGTGCTATTATCTAACCCAACTCCTTCTTGGTGCAGCGCGTTCACCTTGTCGACTATAGCCCTGGCTAAAATATCCAGCCGCTGTTGATAGCTTTGAATCAGGCCCGGGTTAGAATTATCTTCCCGGACCGCCTCCAGCAGCCCTTCCAAAACTCCATAAGGCTGGTGGCCAGGACGATAATTTTCTCCGTCCGGCCAGGTAACTTCACCATTAGCATTTGTGGATAAGCTGTTTATTTTTTGTCCGGTCAAAAGCGTGTGATCGCGGACCACGATAGTCACGGCTCCAAACCGATCTTCTTCAACTTGCACCGGTACGATCTCGGCCAACTGATCGAGCAATAAATCGCGACGGTCGCGCAGATCGTTTGCCGCCATATTACCGGCTTCGGCTTTTACAATTTGCGAATTCAGATCTCTGATCTGGCGGGCCAAGGAATTGATTTCATCTATTTTGGCTTCAATGGAGCTGCCTATATCAGCTTTTAGATCATTGATTTGGTCGGTCAAGTGGCGAAAAGCATCAGCCAAGGCCATACCTTCTTGCCGTAGTGCCGAGCGGGCACCTTCGCTGTCAGGATAACGGGCAACATTCTGCCAGGCATCAAAAAAGCGGTTCATCAATTGGCTCAGTCCTTCATCTGTAGGTTCGTTAAAAATAGCTTCTAGTTTTTCAAGGATATCCTGGCGTATTTGCCATCTGCCCAGAGCCTTGACCTCGTTTCGATATTGGTAATCCAAAAATTGTTCGCGAATGCGCCGTATTTCTTGGGCTTTGACCCCGGTTCCCTGCTGGCCGGCCCCCATACCGGGATAAGAGTAGGGTGAAGTGGTAGTCAAAATTACTCGTTGGCGGGAATAGCCATCGGTATTGGCATTAGCAATATTATGCCCGGTGGTTTCTAACGATAGCTGTTGAGTGCTAATTCCCCGTCGTCCGATTTCAATGCCAAAAAAAGTGCCCATTATGTCTCCCCCTTATACCCGACGATCCATCAGTTTAGGCCCCGGCCCGGTTTTTTCTAATGTGCTTTGAACAATATCAAGAGCCCCCTGGATAATAGTTTGGCAACGTCGGTTTCGATCTTTTAGTTCCAATAAAATAGCACTGAGTTCTTTTCCGGCCCGCTGGCAGCGGGCTGATAGTTTTTCATCAGCCATAGTCCGGACAAAATCTAGTGATATTTGATCTATCGGCAAATTTTGAGCAGCTGCCAGCTCTTTTTGGGCGGCATAACGCCGCTTTTCCAGCTCCGCAATTTTTAAAATAAAGGTTTGTTCGGTATTGATGATATGATCCAAGGCCGCGACATCCGCTGTGGAAAGTGCCTGCTCCTTACGCTCCGCCAACTCGTTTAGGGTGCGATAAAGTTGCACTTGTTCCTCCAATAGTTGGACTTGATGCAGAACTGGATCAGAGGCCATGATTACACCCCCCGTCGGTATTGCTGCACCTTAGTAAGAATAGAATCAGCTACTTTGGCAGGATCAACCCGGTAGCAGCCCCGTTCTATGGTTTTAGCCAGGCGAGATACCTCATCCGCTCTTACAGCTGAGCTTTCTGCTACAATCTTCAAAGCCTGTTTTAACTTTCGGGCTTGGTCTGACAGCTCAACCTGATCCTTGGCTGTAGCTCGGGTTTTGCCATCTAGCATAGATCGATCGGCACTCAATCTCGATTTATACGCATTTGAAACCTTGCCTAGTCCCGGCAACAGTGATATATCCATAAGCCCTGGCCTCCTAACCTTGGTATACCCAGCCGGCAGTTTAAAACCTCACGGGGATCTTTGTATTCTTATCGGCAAACTAGGGCCAAAACATTAATCGCAGATAGAAAAACGCTGACCTTAGTGTCAGCGGCGTAAGCGTCCCCGTTTTTCCAGCAGATCAGCAATATGCATCCGCTGGTCGCTACTTTTAGATTCCTCCGGCCGGCGTTGCCGGGGAGCTTTTTTCCCGGTCAATCCGCCTCTTAATTGGGCCGCACAATCTTCGCAAATACGTCCCCGGTTAATCGGTTGGCCGCAGATTGCACAACGAAATTGGTTGTTTGCTGTCAGAGTAACCAGCCGGCCCCGGCGGATGAAATCCAAAATAATCTCTTTAGCGATCCCCGTCCCTTCAGCAACAGCCTCTAAATTTGCCCCTGGATGTTCCCGCAAATACTCATCCACCTGTTCAAATAATTTTGTTTCCTCTTTAAAACAATTGGGGCATAAACGCTGACCAGTATATGCGTAAAGTTTGCCACACCCCGGGCAGTTTCTGACTTCCATGTTTTCCCCCCCTTACTTGCTGTTTCAATATTCAACGGCAACAACGTCTGCTTGCTATGGCTACAGTAGCTACATATACCTGTGCCGCGCCAGCTTTGAGCAAAGCTTGACTGGCTGCCTCGGCCGTTGCCCCTGTAGTATAGATATCGTCGATTAGCAGCACCTTTTTCCCGCTGAGGTCGCCTTCAGCTACAAAAGCACCAGAAACATTTAGCCAACGTTTGTTTTCGGGCAATTCAGATTGTGGTAGGGTTGGGCGTAAGCGTCGTAATACTTTTTTAGCCATCGGCCACCTATAAACCCGGGCCACTTCAGCGGCCAATAGTTCCGCTTGATTAAATCCCCTTTCGTGCAGTCTTTGGCTATCAAGCGGCACCGGGACTAAAAGCGGAAATCGCAATATCCCTTTGGCGGCTTGCAAGCGTTGGGCTAAAAGCGAACCTAAAACTGGCGCTAGACAGGTCGCCCGCTCATACTTAAATCGATGCAAACACTTTCGCAGCACCCCTTGATAAACTGCTGCTGACCAAGAGCGTATGAAAGAGTAGGTTCGAAAACAGCATAGATCACACAGACCGGGGTAGGCCAGCGGCCGGCCACAGCAGCTGCAGGTAGGCTCGGTTAAAGGAGCTATTTGTTCCCGACAGACTGCACAAATACATTTTTCGCCTTTGTAAAGCATTGCTCCACAGCAGACACAACCGGCAGTTGGCGGAAACAATAGGTCAAGAACAGCCGAAATTACATCCTTAGCCTGGCGGTGCCACCTTTCAATTTGACCAGCCATGCTTTATCTACAGCCCGCCAGGGGCCCACCGCTGGTTTGGTCGTCAGCATTCACGGGCCGCACAATTTGTCTGCGGCCTATGGCCCTGTCCCCGCCTAATTCTTTTGCTTTATACATAGCCCGATCTGCGGCAGCCAAAAGCTGCTCAGCCGTATCTCCGTCTTGGGGGTAACCGGCAAGGCCAATACTGCATGTAACCGGCAACACTTCAGCCGCTGTAAGACTGCGAACAGCCGCGCAGATGCGCTTTGCAGCTGTATAGGCTTTAAGTGGCGTTGTTTCAGGTAAGATAACGATAATCTCATCACCACCGTAGCGACCTACCATATCTACTGAACGTACTTGGGCCTGGATCGAAGCTGTAATTTTGCGCAGTAAGGTATCGCCAGCCATATGCCCGAAAGTATCATTAACCCGTTTAAAATCATCCAAATCTACCATCAGGACCGATAGCCTCAAATCATAGCGCCGGCACCGGGCCAGCTCACCGGTTAAATTCTCCAATACCGCCCGGCGGTTCAGCACCCCGGTCAAGCCGTCGAGACGGGCTAACATGGCCATATCGGAATACAGGCGGGCATTTTCCAAAGCGGAAGCCACCTGCCCAGCTAAAATGGACAACAGTTGGATTTCATGATCCTCAAAAGCCGATCGCTGCCGCTCCAGCAACAGTACTCCTACCAGATGTTCTCCAGCAGTCAGTGGCAGTGCCAATTGATGTGACCGAGTTACTCTGCTGGAGCCATCAATTTCGCTTCTGGTAGCAATTTCGGCCTTCCGTCTCTGGGCCGCCACACCTACTAATCCCTGTCCTTTTTCAACCTCACTGTACCGAACAGCGTCTGGTACCGGCCCTTGGTGCGCTACCGGCATCAGTACATAGCCATCGACAAGATAAACTATGCCCTGATCAAACGGGGTTAAGTTTTGGGCCTGTTCCAGGCTTAGTTTTAAAGTTGTGTTCAAGTCAATACTCGTGCCGATTTTACGGCTCGCACTATATAGCTTAGTTATTTCTTGATGGGCTTGTCGTACCTTAACATAAAAATGCCCCAGGCAATGAAGGACCAAAAGCGGAATTGCGGCCATAACTACCATTTGTAGGCTCAATTGTATGTATATTTGACTTAAAAAAAAGCCTACTGGCCAGGCCACTATGGCAGCCAGCAGCGTCCAGCCGGCCGCAGCACTATATTCCGGCCATAAAAATTCGCCAGTCTCCAGCCCAAGCCAAATACTGGCCAGGGAGAAGTTGATCATATTGTAAGCGAGTATAAATGCCATCTGTAGCCCGGCGAAGGCTCCAGATGCAGCACCAACCGGACCACCTAAAGTTTGATAAAGGTACGATGCTACCGAAGCTGCCAGCGTTGCTTGGGCTGCGCCGAAGATGGTAGCTTTACCAAACCGGCGGCGAACAAAATCAGCGAGGATATAACCGGCTGCCGCCACTGCCTGTGCTGCCGGCATACCCATAGTGACCCCGGCTGCTAGCACCACACCGGAAGTTAGGCTTAAAGACCCGTATCCTTGTTCGATACAGCTGGCTTCCATGCCGGCAGCCAACATCGAGTAGATGATGACCGGATATAGCTCAAATCCGCGCGTAGGGATCCCTAGCACTATGGACCCGATCCCCAGCAGCAGTATTAGGTAACGATAGCCTACCTTAAAATAGCCTTTGACTTCCACGCTCTCACCATCCAAACTTATTGCCAGCATCCACTTTGTTCCTGTTCGGAGCCAAGTTGACCCAAGCCTGAAACTCTACATGCGGGTTAGGACTGGAATGCCGAGGGTAGCGAGCGCATTGCTCATGGCCTGCTTAAAGCTGATTACCAATGCTACGCGAAAGCGCATTCGAGCTGGGGTTGCCGTAAGTACCGGGGATGTTTCATAAAAGTTCATAAAACCGGTAGCCAATCTATACACATATTCCGCAAAAAGTGAGCCTTGTAGTGTCTCTGCTGCCCGCTGAGTAGCAACCGGCAGTTCGGTGATCAAACGGATTAGGTTCTTTTCATTCACAGTCAAATCTTCCGGCACTGGCACAGTACGCAGATCTACATCATCTAATATTTCTCGGTCAACCCTTCCCAGAATATTGGCTGCCCGAGCATAGGCGTATTGCAAATATGGACCTGTATTGCCTTGCATATTCAAAGCTTCATCGAAATCAAACACCAGTACGCTAGATATATTGAAGCGAACCATATAATAACGAATAGCCCCGATGGCGATGTCAAGCCCCAGTTTGCGATGTTCCTCCGGAGACATTTCCGGATGACGCTTCGCCACTTCAAAAGTAGCATGCTTGATCACCTGTTCCACCATATCGTCAGCCTTGACTCCAATTCCTTTACGGCCTGACATAGCATAGACGGTTTTATCATCCTCATCATCGACCGGGACTCCCAATTCACGGGCGGTTTTGGCCGATAAGGCTACGACCTCATAGCCAAAATGGACAGAGTTTTCACCTTCCTGCTCAAAACCAAGCTTGATCAAGGAAAAACGCAGCACGTCTTGTAAATATCTTTGCCGCAGATCAATGACATTAATTACCCGATCGGCCCGACCGAAACGTTCCATTTTGGTTCCTTCGCTACTCGTGGTCCATAAAACAGTCCCATTCGGCTGTAGACAGCAGCGATCGTAAAAAAAGTCCTTTCCGAGAACACCAAACTTCCACAGTTGATAAGCAATATCTTTAGCCGTATAAGTTGCCGTACCGTTGGAACGAACTAGAACTTTATCCGGATTTTCCAAGTCTTCAAACCCAGGTACATCTCCTAACCTGACCACCCAACAGCCAGCGTTTGGACCCTCTTCTTCGTAAACTAGCTGGCCCTTGCTTTTCAAGAGGTTAAAAGCTTGATCCCAAAAGCCCAGCCGGATGATATCGCTTTCCCAATTTAACAGGTTGTAATAAATGCCTAGCCGCCACATGGTGTTTAAGTGACATTCCACAATTTTTTGAGCCACGTCTTTGGCTAATTCGGCTGTAGGGTTGTCACCCTCTTCGATCAGCCTCAGCACCTCATAACGTTTTTCTTGCAGCTTAGGTTCTTGTTCGTAGCGGCGATTGATCTCGGTATACAAATCCCAGCAATAATAATCGAATTTTTCCTCCGGCAGCTCTGCCGCCAACTCCTGTATCGCAACTACAACATCAGCCACGGCCATACCAGTATCGTCAATATAATTTTGAACTTCAACATCATACCCGGCCCGTTTTTTAAGACGGGCCAATGTGTCCCCCAAACAAGCATTTCGAAGGTGCCCTATATGTGCCGCCTTGTTGGGATTAATATTCGTGTGTTCAATTACGACTTTTAGGCCCTTGCCGATTTCAACCTGGCCGTACTCGTCCTTATCCACGGCAATTTGATCGAAGACCGAACGGGTAAGCGCCTGCATATCTAGCCAGGCATTAGCATAGCCTGGGGCGGTTACGGCAAATTCTTTTACATAAGGCGGTTTTTGTTCGGTCAAGTATGTGCATATTTCCTGCGCTATATCAAGCGGTCTACGGCGCAGCTTCCGGGCGAGCCGCAGCGCTACCGGAGTGGACAAATCGCCGAATTCCGGTTGGGGTGGAATTCCCCAGACAATATCATCCAATGGTAGAATGAAATTATATAGCTCACTTACCGCTTCCCTTGTTAAAGATTGCAACAATAATTCCAGTTCATAAAAATGGTAGGAATTGCCCTCCATTCCGTACTCCTCCTCAGTGGGATGCATCTTCCAAGTATTATATCATATGTGTTGGGATGTAGCCAGAGTAAGGTAAAAAGAGGAAAAGAAGCCAGTTTTAGAAGGCTTTATTGGTTTTTTGTTCGACCCCGTTGAACGGGGAGCCAAAGAATAAATGATGTCCCTCCGCCCTGGTCGCTTTCAACCTCCAACCGCCCGCCATGAAATTCAGCAATCCGTTTACATAGCGGCAGCCCTAAACCAGTCCCTGTTTTTTTGGTACTGAAATAGGGCCGAAAAATATGGTCAATATCAGCTGCCGGAATACCAATACCGGTATCACGGCATATAAGACGCAACCAGTTGGCATCTACCGGTTCTAATTCTAATAAAATTTCACCCGAATCCGGTAAAGCAGCCAACGCATTGGCGACAAGATTCCATAACAGATGTTGCAACAGCTCGGGTACTCCGTATATAGCCGGACATGGATTTGTGTTTACCTTGATTTCAATACCGCTTCCTTGAGCCAAACAAGCTGCTCGGTCGGTTATTCGTTTCAGTATTGCTGCCAGATCACATTTACCAAGCGGTATATCGCCGGCCCAACTGAAGTAAAGTCCGTCTTCTATTAGCCGCCCCAGGTGATCAAGTTCGCTGGCCAGTATGTTGACATAGCGCCGTGCTCGGGTATTGTCCCTTACTTCCCGCACCAACAGCTGCAAGAAACCATTTATGGTAGCAGTAGTGTTCTTTATTTCGTGCACTACCCCCATAAACAGTTTTTCCTTGGTCAAACATGCCCCCTCCTTAACAGCAAGCCTTGTAAGTTATATTCAACCCGTTTCAAACAGTTTCCTTCCGGGGGCAGGGCGGGACCCAAATATTCTGCTTTGAGGGCTAGGTTTATAAGATAAATCTAATATAACAGCAGCGTGCCCTCTCGATCCAACCGAGCGTGAATACCTTGCTCAGTTTCTTGAAACTTATGTTGCCGGGTACCGACTTGGATAGTCACATTGGGATGCACCTTCTTAGCTACCACCGTTCCTCCTCTGTCCACTTTTAACAAAGTGGGGCTGCCGCGGGGAGATCCGGCTTCACTTACCACAATCCGCTCCCCGGCTTGAACTACTCCCCCCCGCATGATTCCAGGAATGCCTTCCAGTCGAACCGAGCGTCCGGCATAAAGGTAGGACTGATAGCAACCTTTACCGGTGATAATAATATCACCGCTCGCTTCCACGCGCGCTCCCTGAACATAATTGGCAGTAAAAGACACCTCTTCCTCAGTGGTGTCTTTTAGGTCGTTAACGATCCTTCTCGCTTGGTTAACCAAATCCCAGATCTGATGCACACCGTTTATCTGCAAAACACCCCGCCGGCTCACCGCTTGCTGAAAACTGGACAAAGCATTATCCATCTCCTTGCCGATAATGCCAGCTACTTCCCGGTAAGCGCCGGCTATTTCGTTGACTAAAGGTGGCAGGTAGGCAAACTTAGTATCCAACAGCCTCGACATAACCCTTCCCCAGCCTTGCCGGCTGGCCGCCGGGCCTAGTTCCGGGTGCTTAGAAATTTGGGTCAGGGCGGTAGCGCAATCTTCCAAGCCCTGGACTAGCTGCCCCCACGATTCCTTCATGCGTAAATGCACCACATCTACACCGCCGGAACGCACAATCCCACCGATTACATTGCGGCGGACGTAAACTTGTCCGCCAGCTGTAAGATTGGCATGGGTAGAGTCCCCAGCAACTTCTATGTTGCCCTCGGCAGATACAGCCATGGTTTCGTCCACATTTCCTCTCACTAATACATCGCCATTGAATTTAATGTTGCCGCTAGCCAAATTGACGCCTTTTTCAGCTACCAATAAGGGATAAACCTCAAGTTTACCCCGGGAATAAACCGGCCGGCCGCTACGCGTGGCTACCACCCTGGATCCCCCATTTACAACCTTGGCCCCTTCCCCGGCTACCAGCTCAACATCTAGGGGTACTTTGGGATCTAGTGGTTCTCCGGTAACTGTTACACCCGGTTTACCTAAAATAGGTGGATGTTTAATTGCTAATTCGTCGCCAGTTTCTACCGTGGGAATAACCATCAGCTCGCGCCAATTTACTTTGTGCTCCTCTTCATCCGGCAGCATTTGTTGCCGGGCCTTAAATTTCAATTCAATGCGTGCATCCTGTCCGGGGACGGGCAGCTTGCCCTTGGCCACGATTTTGGCTTTGCCCGTATCCTGGCTGATTAATGCTTGGATCGCTTTTTGGTCTATGCCAACAAAAACGCCCTTTTCCCGTAAAGCTTGTTCTATCGTCCTGGCTTCCACCTGCGGCAGGTGCAGCTCTTCCCGGGTCGATAAAATCAAATGTTGCCGCGGTACACTGTCTTCTAGATAAAATCTTGTTTCAGGAATGAGATCCAGCCTAGCTTCGGCAGTAAGCCCATCAGCGGAAATATTTACCTTAACTTCGGCTTGTCCGGGTTTGCTTTGCAATTCGATCCGGATCTTGTCTTTGCTGCTGACTTCTCGGGGTCCCGTAACCTCGATCTCATTTACATATAGCTTCAGCCCCGGTCCGGGCTCAAGCACAGCTCGCTGCCCGCCACCACTTTCATCGGTCACAATAACACGGCCTTGAAATACACTGACACTTCCATCACGTACCTGTCTTTCCTCAGCCAATGTTTCCCCCCCCTACCGAAGGCAAGCTGTCATCCTTTCATTTGTTCATAACGGCGCATCACTGCCTGAATGTCATCCCATACTGGCTTTTTCTTTTTTGGATCCCGTAGCAAGGCTGCTGGATGAAATGTAGGCATGATAAGCAAACCATCTTTGCTAATCCAACGGCCCCGGTCACGGGTAATACGTACAGATGGGTCTATCAAAGTCTGGCTGGCTAAAGCACCTAAAGAAATTACTATCTTCGGTTTTATAATCCTCAGCTGGGCCCGAAGATAAGGCAAGCATGCTCTCACTTCATCCGGTGTCGGCAAGCGATTCCCTGGCGGCCGGCATTTGACTACATTGCATATAAATACCTCCGCCCGCTGAAGCCCGGCAGCAGAAAAGATTTTATCCAATAGCTCTCCCGCAGCCCCCACAAATGGTCGCCCTATTTCGTCTTCAGCCCGGCCGGGTCCCTCACCTACTAGCATTATTTCCGCTTTAGAGTTGCCTTCACCGAAAACTACCTGGCGACAGCTGTCACGTAAGCGGCAGGAGCGGCAATCACTGACTATTTGTTCCAGCTCTTCCAGCGAACGGGCCTGTTCCCACGGGGGTTGAAATTTTTCCCGTTTAGCCTCGGGCAAAAAACTAAGTTGTTTTTGCTTCCGTGTCATGCTAAACCCTCCTGAACAGTATAATTGGCTATACTAGGTAGGGCTTCCTGCCGCCGGGAGCAAAAAAGTCAAAGCCAGCTCTGATAAACGAACTCGCTCATGCCGGGCCATAAACACAGCTGCTCAAAAAGTTTGCGCGTAGCTCGGCTGAGCATGTTCTTGGGAAATCGCTCTTTTTCCAAACTAGCAAGAAAAGCTTTCACTACTTGGGGATCAAACTGGGTGCCGCTGCACACCAACAGTTCATCGACCGAAGCCTTGATCGAGCGGGCTGAGCGGTACGGGCGCACGGTGGTCATGGCATCGAAAGCATCCGCTACAGCTATAATTCGCCCTCCGATAGGAATATTTTTGGCCCGAAGCCCATCCGGATAACCATAGCCATCGTAACGCTCATGATGGCTACGGATCAAAGGTGCCAATGGGGCAAGGCCGCGAATTCTATTCGCTACCCGTTCCCCCACAATTGAGTGCTGTTTTACCTGGTCATACTCTTTTGCAGTCAGGTGGCCTGGTTTAATTAATACGGATCGGGCTACCGATATTTTCCCGATGTCATGGAGTAAAGCGGCGCGTTCGATGATTGAAATTTCCAGCGGGGAAAGTTGTAGTTTCTGGGCGATAGCAGCAGAATAACCGGCTACCCGCACACTGTGGGCATATATATTACAACCTTCCATTTTCATGGCGGCGATTGTACGAAACAGCTGCTGATCAGCAATCATGTTTCAGCCCCCTTGCTAAATTAAAGTGGACCCAAGCAAAGAATAAATCAGGAAAAATACTTGTTTAGCGCAGTTAACAGCAATACGGGGGAAGGCAAAATAATTAAACCAGTGTTTCTACCCATACAGCCAGGTTAAGCTTATATTGACCGCCGATTCCCAATTATTATTTTATCAATACAAATTAGGGCTTGTCTATCAGACGATAGTCTTAGCCTTTTATGTAACAAAAGACCCTAGCTGTTGTCGGTTAGGGTCCCAATATGACAACTTTATCCGTTTAACACCTTCTCTAGCGCCCGGCAAGTTACACGAATTGGCTGCTTGGCCAGATCCATAAGAAAAACTACCTCGCCCCGGCACAGTGCCAGTCCTTCTTCATAAACCCGGTTGCGCTCGACCGCTTTAACTACCAGGCCGGCTTTCTCCCGGGCCAAGCGTTTCAAGATAGCCGCCGTCTCATCGGCTGAACTTCCGCTGATAGCGACTAATTCAAAGTTGGGCCGGCTGTAAGCATTTACATAACCTAAGCCCAATAGCCAACGAATAACGCCTTCAATCCGAACTTCATCATCATAAGCAATGACCAATATGCTAACAAAAGGCTTATCCCGTCGCTTACCCGGGCTGTATTTTCGCCCTAGATCACGGCCGATCGACCAAAGACCGTAGACCGCAAATAAAAACAGACACAGCCTGGCTACTGAGTCTTCAGCCCAAAGCATACCTTCACTTCCTTTACCTCAAGGTATGCCCGGAGCTATCTCCATGTGCCAAAGCTAGTTCAATTCCACCAGTCCTTTTTTTACCGCATAAAGGGCGGCTTCAGTCCGGTCACCAACCTTAATTTTTCGGAAAATGCTGGTAACATGATTTTTGACCGTCTTTTCACTGATCGATAACGCGGCCCCAATCTGTTTGTTGCTATGGCCCCGGGCCAACTGTAGCAAAACTTCCTCCTCGCGGGCAGTCAAGCCATCTAGTTTATCATCTTCATGCCCATCAGCTAGCCTGGTAAATTCACGCATCAATTTCTTAACCGCCGGCGGTGACATATACGAATAGCCTTCAGCGACAGCACGAATCGCGTTGATCAGCTCACCGGGCTCCGCATCTTTAAGTACATAGCCAGCAGCCCCGGCTCGCACCATCTGTAGTATATGGTCACGATCATCATGGATGGTCAGGGCAATAACACCAAGGTGCGGAAACAGCCTTTTGATTTCGGCAGTAACTTCAATCCCGCTCCTGTCCGGTAGGTCCAAATCCATCAACACTACATCCGGTTTAGTACTAGCCACCTTCCTTAGGGCCGCTTGTGCTGTTCCCACTTCAGCTACAACTGCAACATCATCTTCCAATTCCAGCACTTTTTTTATTCCACTACGTACTACCGGATGATCATCAACCACCAAAACGCGGATTCTTTCCACGCCCGATCTCCCCCTGTTTGCATGTTGTCAGCTTACCTGCGACCCCCCTCAATGTCGGCTTGATCAGATGCAACCTGTTGGCTACTTTTAATCGGCAAGTGAAGGGTCACGCGCGTTCCTGCTCCCGGCTTGCTGTTAATTTTAAGGTCGGCATCGATAAGCTCTGCCCGTTCACGCATTCCCACCAAGCCCAAACGGTCAAAGCGCGACATTTCGCCAGTTATAGCCGATACATCAAATCCACAACCGTTATCCAGTATCTGGACGGCTAAAAACTGCGGAGTAAATTCTAGCCGTACTTTAATCTCGGTGGCACTAGCATGCTTTACCACATTGTTTAACGCCTCCTGAATGATGCGAAAAACACTGGTTAAAGCAGTACTGTCAATGGGCTGCTCTTCGCCATAGACAGTCAGCAATATTTCTTTACCTGCGCGTTCCTCGATTTGAGCAATTAGCTTTTTTACCGCCACTTCGAGTCCTGTATTGCCCAAAGCCAGCGGTCTGAGGTTGAATATAGCTTCCCGGGTCTCCTTGAGGCCACCGCGTATAATTTGTTCCACATTTTGGAGTTCATGCTTAGCCCGCTTGGTATCGCTTTCCAGGATCTTTTGGGTCACTTCTAGGCCTAAAATAGCCCCAGCCAACTGTTGGGCCAGCCCATCGTGCAAATCCCGAGCCACCCGCCGACGTTCTTTTTCTTGGGCTTGGATGATCCGGATTGCAACCCCTCGCTTTTCTTGTAAAGTGCCGATAGTACGAGACAACTCCTCTAGATTGCCGCTTAGATAATCCAATGCCACCCCAACTTGGGTCGATAAGGTTTCGGCCCGGGACATCAGTCGCGAGACATTCTTCAATGTGCGAGCCAGCCCGTCACGTTTGGCCCGGAGCTCCTTTTCCTGTTCTGTCAGCACAATAAGGCGAACTTGGGCATCGCGGGCATATGTATATGCCAGCTGGATTTCTTTTTCGTTGTAGCGCTTAAAGTCCTTGCTTACCTGCACAAGGTACAACCGCGATTGCTGTTCTTTTTTGCGGGCGACATCAACTTTATCTATTACCGCCAAAGTTTCCTGTTTAACTTTTTCCAGTTCACGTTTAAGCCGCGCCGCCTCGGTGCGAGCATCGGCGGCGATAGAATTTATTTGATGTTGGCTGTCCCGAATAGCTGCTAACGTCTGCTGCAGAATTTCGTCTAAACGTGCAAAATCCGATTGAACCCCCACCCGCTTCACCTCTATAAGATTATTCTACTTCCAACTATTGCCTTCCTGCTCTTTTTTGTCGCCTTTTGAATTAAAAATTGATTCCTTGTCAAATAATCCAATTAAACAGCCGGGGCTTCCTCCCCGGCTGTTTAGGAATAATTGCTTGACCGCTATAATTTGGCCGCAGCCTGCTTCAATTCTTCAGTTTTATCCGTTTGCTCCCACGGCAAGTCCAGATCAATGCGGCCGAAATGTCCGTAAACTGCCAGCGGCCTGTAGATCGGCCGCCTCAAGTCCAGCCCGGATATTATGCCCGCTGGACGCAATTCGAAATGTTCCCGTACAAGCTGGCTGATCGCAATATCGGGGATTACCCCCGTGCCAAAAGTATCGACTGTAATAGAAACCGGCCGGGCCACCCCGATAGCATAAGCTAGTTGAACCTCGCACTTTTCGGCCAGACCCGCAGCCACGATGTTTTTGGCTACATAACGAGCGGCATAACTGGCAGAACGATCTACCTTAGTCGGATCTTTTCCAGAAAAAGCCCCGCCCCCATGGCGGGCGCTACCACCATATGTGTCCACAATGATTTTACGCCCAGTAAGTCCGCAGTCAGCCGCCGGCCCCCCCAATACAAACCGCCCGGTCGGGTTAACGTAAAATTTTGTTTTCGCATCTAAAAATTGTGCCGGGACGACCGGTTTAATCACCTCTTCAATAACATCAGCCCGGATCTGGGCCAAAGCGACATTTGGGCGATGCTGGCCTGAAACCACCACCGCGTGCACTCTCAGCGGCCGGTCGCCTTCGTACTCTACCGTAACTTGAGTTTTGCCATCGGGGCGTAAATACGGCAGCAATTCGTTTTTCCTCACCTCTGCCAACCGGCGGGCCAAACGATGGGCTAAAGATATGGGCAAGGGCATCAGCTCCGGCGTTTCCCGGCACGCATAACCAAACATCATACCTTGATCACCAGCGCCGAGTTGGTCCACAGAATCTGTCGCACCTTTTTTTGCCTCCAGGCCCTTGTCTACACCCAGGGCAATATCAGGAGATTGTTCATCAATAGCTGTCAGTACTGCACATGTATCCCCGTCAAAACCAAACTTGGCTCTGGTATAGCCAATATCTTTCACCGTCTGACGAACCAAGCTTGGAATATCAACATAGCAGCGGCAAGAAATTTCCCCCGTTACCAATACTAATCCGGTCGTAACAACCGTTTCGCAAGCTACGCGGGCGTAGGGATCGCAAGCTAAAATAGCATCCAAAACTGCGTCAGAGACTTGATCGGCCACCTTATCAGGATGTCCTTCGGTGACAGATTCAGAGGTGAATAAATAACGACCCTGCAACAAACATCCTCCTTTCAATAAAAAAGACCGCTTCAATCCGGAAGTGGCCTTTCTGCTCCTATCTTCCAGAATTGATATTCTGCAGGAATTGGCACATGGCCAGAAAGCCTCTGGCATGCTGCCGGGCTTCATTGGGCCAGTCCCTCCACCGCTCTGGATAAGAGTCTTCTATCGGATTGTAATCAAGCTGTCCTGTCTGATCGTAGCACAGCCGGCTAGAAGCTGTCAAGAAATTCTGCTCAACTAGGTAATGTCCGTGGAGTGCAAGTTTATGTCCTTTTACGCGCGGGACGCACGAATGAAGGCTGCTTCCCGCCGGTATGACCGCCGGTCGCCGGATCGGCGCCATGGTCAGATACAACCCGGATAGTATGGTTAGATGCCAACAGTTCTGGCAGTACCACCTGATCGATTTGCATAAGAAAGGCTTCTTTTTCCCTTTTATCCATCCTATGCGCTGCTTCGTCGCAACCGCCAATATGCAACATGGTAAATGGGTATTTTTTTGCCAGTGCCAAGGTTAGACGGGTTTTTGTACCAAGATCAGTATCGGTATCACCAGTCATTCCAGTAAGCGACACATGGTACATTTTTAGTGCCTTTGCCAGGCCCCGAATTATATTTGTAGCGCTGACAACAGCTGCTTTTACCGGAAAGGGCGGCAGGGGTTGCGCTACAGATGCCGCCCACGGAATTATTAGCCGCCGAGGATTGCTACTGTTTAGCATGATCAGGGCCTCTCTCAGTGCCGGGATGTCAGGGCTGAAGAAGTCGCGGGCATTTCGACCCAGCATTTCAAACGGTAGTAAGGCCGGGATAGAGTCGACAAAGGATGCACCTTTCGGAATAATCAGCAAGCCCTTGTAGCCGCCCAATGAAACATATCGCGCTCGCTTCAACTTAGGTAGCTTGTCCGGTTCATCACAAAAACCGATGCCGATACCCTCATCGTCCACTTCAACCCAACTGCCACGAAAAATCAAATCATCCGGCTTAAGGTCTATCCCTGCCCCCAGGGCCTCAATCCATCCTCGTATATTTTTGGGCGGGGAAGTAAAGCCAAGAAGTGATAACACACAAGGTAGCGTCCCCGCTTTAAAGCCGTCTGGAACCGTATTCACATGCTCACGCCTAGGAAAAGAGGCTAAGGTAGGATATTTCTTTACATTAAAGTCAGGGTCATTCATGCCATCGATAATACATAGTATCTCAGACATGGTAGTCCCCTGTGGCAATTCGAAGCAAGGCGTTACAAATGGCAGCAGCAACACTACTGCCGCCTTTACGCCCCCGTGCTGTAATATACCGTAGGCCCGAGCGCATAAGAACATCTTTAGATTCCACCACATTTACAAAACCCACCGGCACCCCGATCACAAGTTCCGGCAAAAGCCTTCCCGCCTGTTTGAGTTTACATATTTCTAATAGGGCTGTGGGTGCGTTACCGATGGCAAAAATAAGCGGCTTGTCAATTGCCGCCGCTTTATTCATCGCCGCTTTGGCCCGGCTGCTACCATTTTGTTTAGCCGCCCTTACTACATCCGCATCGTGCATAAAGCATAGGAGATCCCCACCGAATGCTGCCAGCCGCTTTTTATCCACTCCGGCTTTCACCATCTCGGTATCGCTGACGATGGATACACCCCTTTGCAGGGCCGCTACCGCATGCTCTATGACACCTTCCGAAAAAACAAGGGTTTCCAAATATTCAAAATCAGCAGTGGCATGAATGACGCGCATAATCACCGGGGCAAGGTTTGGATTGAGAGGGAGAGGCAGTTCATTTTCTATCAACTCAAAACTGCGCCGTTCAATTTCAGCCGGTTTTATAAACTTCATAGTCAAAATTCAATCCCTTCGCGGGCCGCAATTCCCCTATCATGGGGATGCTTGCACTTGATAAATTTTGTTATATAATCTGCTACCTCGATAAAATGGTCTGGGACGCTCCTACCGGTTAGTACCAGCTCCAACCCAGCTGGTTTGTTCAAAATTAGCTTATCGGCTATTTCAGTATCGAGCGCACCCTGGGCATAAGCTACGCCGATTTCATCCAGAACCAGCAATTGACACAAGCCACTAGCAACCAGACAGCGTGCTTTCAATAGGTTTTCATTGTTTTGACATCGCATTTCTGCCCGGTCTTGGTCAGAAGCAGAGCTGTAAAAGCCAAAGTCGCGGCTATTTCGCAGGACGGTTACACCAGCTAATTGCGCCAGCGCCCGTATTTCTCCAGTTTTGCGCCCCTTGAGAAACTGCACCAACACAGTCCGCATACCGCTTCCGTAGGCCCGAAGGAGCAGACCCAATGCTGCCGTCGTTTTCCCCTTCCCGTCCCCGATATAAAGATGAATCAAGCCCTTCCTCATGCCTCAGCCTCCATTATTTTATTTATAACTAAGCCCAAGATCCAAATACTTTCGCTGCGCGGCCCCAAGATCCTCCCCTCCAGCCGCCGATTTCACCCGGGCCGCAAATCGAATCTTCTATTTTATTGATATTAACGGGCAACCAGGCCAGACCCCGGGGGCGGTTTGCCGCAACGTTCTTCCAGAAGGGCGATACCCGGGCAGAAAATTTCTACCTGATTATGATAATGTCATTTTGGGCAAAGCACCATCCTCCTCACAAAGCTAGCGGCGAAAGCAGGGTTAGAGGGAAAATAAAGATATGGGAATCCGGCATATAAGTTAGCTCTTGTATGAATACAAGGATAGCTAAGATCACGCCCGGCTTTCTTGGCCACGAAATGGTCACCGGGACTATCGCTATCCCAATAATGGAACTCATGCGAACGGATAGATTCACCGGCCCCACAGAGCAAATTATCCCGCCGCGCAGTCAAGGTAATGTACCCAAAACGCTGAAGGCGTTTTCTAGTAAATGCAGCCCCCCGAATTAGTCCGCACATGGGCATCCCATCTAAACTGTTGTGTAAGTAGACAAAGCCGCCCCCCTCTGCTATAGTCGGAAGGCCCCCTTCCACTGCTTGGCGGATGCTCTCGCGCATGGTTTTGTTTTTTGATAGAGCCCTGACATAACGTTCTGGGTAGCCGCCGCCCAAATAGAGCCCATGGATCTGCCTTGGAATAGCACGATCGCGAAGCGGGCTAAAAAACAGCAATTCACAGCCTAATGCCTCAAGTAACTCCAGATTTTCCTTATACGAAAAACAAAAAGCCTCGTCCCGGGAAAAAGCCAGCCGTACTTTCTTTTTTTGATAGTGCCGTATTGCTCGGGCAGCAGGCAAAGGAGGAGCTGTCTCCGCTAACGCCAACAGACCGTCCAGATCCAGGCCCCGAGCTGCTTGGCGGCCCAAAGCTGACAGAGCAGCGGTAAGAGCCGCCATCTCATCCGGTTTCAAAAGGCCGGGATGGCAGTCTGGTAAGGCCCATTCATTCCTAGACGGCATTGCGCCATAAGAGGCAAGTCCCGCTTCCTCGGCGAAAGCCTTTAGATCAGGATAGCGGGCTGCACTGGCATGGTTAAAGATAACCCCGCTAATATGACTGGGGTGACGGTAGCGGGCAAAGCCCTTGATAGAAGCAGCTAATGACTTTCCGGCCCTCGCGGCGCTGACCACAAGGATGGTGGGCGTATTTGTCTCCCTGGCTACGGTATAGGCCGAGGCATCGTCGCTGGCACCGATACCGTCATAATAACCCATCGCCCCCTCTATCACCGCCACCTCCCCCGCCCGGCGGGCCAAATGGGAACGCAATCCATCGCCATCAAGGAAAAAGGGATCCAGGTTATAGGCACCAATAGCAGAAACTGACCGGTGAAAGATGGGATCTATATAGTCAGGCCCGCATTTAAAGGCTGTGGCTATCACACCGCGCCCTTTCAGCGCCGATAAAATGGCGCAAGTCACAGTAGTTTTACCACAGCCGCTGTGCGTTCCCGCAATCAGCAGCCGTTTCATAAGTTATCCCCGCCTACACTCAAGATGGTAATAGGGTTTTGAGCTTGCATCAGATGCAAATCCCCGCTTCTCCTGCCCCGGGCGACATTTAGCTGCACAATTTCCGGCTCTAAACCAAGGGCAGAGAATTTGCTAATTGCTTGAGCCACAGTTTCAATGGTCACTGCGGTAATAACAATTCGCGCTCTCGGATTCTTGGCCAAAACGGCGGCCAGGATCGCCTGTACTTTGCCGCCGCTGCCGCCGATGAAAACTGCATCAGGCGGAGGAAGGGCCTCCAATACCTCCGGGGCTTCCCCACCGATGAGGGAAACGTTCCCCACCTTAAAGGCAGCACAGTTTTCCTTAATCAAGGATAGGCCCTCATCACGGCGCTCCACAGCATATACATGACCGTCATAGGCATTAAGCGCCATCTCTACCGTCACCGAGCCAGTTCCGGCACCGAGGTCCCAGCAGACAAAGTTTGGGCGTAGGTTTAGCTTCGACAGCACAACCGCCCGGGTTTCACTTTTAGTCAGGGGAATCGTAGCCGAGCGAATAAAACAATTGTCTGGCAACCCGACTGGGGTTGTATCGTCAAACGCTTCGTTTTCAAGCAGTAATACTGACAGCGATGGGAAATCCCCCTGCGCCAGGGCCTCCAGCTGTGTTTCATAAACACGTTCGTCCTCCGTACCCAGGTTTTCCCCCACGAAGGCCCTTATTTTTTTGAAGCCGACATCGCCTAACATAGCGCCGATTTCGTTGACCTTGTTCCCTGTGAGACAAAATGTTAGGCGATTGCGCCGTACTGTATCGATGATAGCCAAGTCCCTCCCATGGGTACTCACAAACACCGCATCCTGCCAGGGCAGCTTTAACCTAGCAAAAAAAGCAGCGACAGTAGAGATGCCCGGTACGAGGCGGACCTGATAGGCTGCCAACGCCGTCGTCAGTCCTATCGCTGCACTATAAAAGCCCACATCACCAGATACGAGCACAGCAAATTCCGCCGCCTCCTCCTTAGCAACAATAGCTGATACCTCCTGGGGTAAATAACAGGGATAAGAACGAGCGTGAGATCCTTTGAATAAATTCAACAGCCTGGGCGCGCCCAAGAGAACATCAGCCTGCGCTATCGCTTGCCGCGCGTCCCCCGTAATAGTGCCCTCCCCCAAACCTACACCGACAATATTTATCCTCTTCATAGGCCCAACCTCGCAATGTGTCTACAGGCTATTTCTACGGAAACACCTCCGCGGTCATTCGGTTTTGCCAGTACCGCCGTGAGCATTCCTAGGCTTTTGGCCGCGCGAATTTTTTCGGGAAATCCACCTGTACGGCCTGAATCCTTGGTCACGAGAATTCTAGCTCCGGTGGCCTTAAACATGGCCCGGTTGAGCTCCTCCGAAAACGGTCCCTGCATACAAATAAGCTTGTCCGGACCGTAGCCAAGAGCAAGGCAGTGACTGAGACTATTTATACAGGGTAAAACGCGCAGCCAGACTCGCTGCTGATATTGTGGCAAGCCTACAAACACCCTAGCCGAAGACGAACCTGTGGTCACAAAGATGCCGCCTGGCTCCCCTTTGAGCCAATCTATCAAATCATCCATATTATCGAAGTAGATGCAGGCTCGCTCTTTGACACTTTCTCTAACAATGCGTACAAGAGGAATATTCGCTCGCCTACAAGCGAGAGCGATATTTCGGCTGGCTTCCTCAGCATAGGGATGGGTGGCATCATAAACTTGGGCAGGAACGTTTTCAAACAACAGTTCAGCCATCTGGTCTACCCCCAGCCGCCCAATCCGCACCTCCACCAGCGGCAAGGCTTCAACCGCGCGAGCACCGGCCTCAGTTGCAACAGAATATATAATCGGAACCCCACAGTGGGCGCCAATCTCACATAGTTTCCGCCCTTCGCTGGTGCCCCCGAAAACAAGAGCCTTAATCATGACCATATCCCCTGGGTGTAACCATGCGTCCGCCGATATTACGGGTTCCTGTGTTACCGATAAAAACGATTTCCGTCATCCCAACTACTTCCGTTCGTAGTTTACCTAAAGTCGTAATCGAAATCGATTGCCCTTCCCGAGCAATATTACGGGCAATTCCACAGAGGCGATCTTCCGGTATTTTTTCTAGCAAGATATTACAGGCAGCGCGCAAATGCCCTGCTCTTTGCTTGCTGCCGGGATTGTATAAGCATAGAACAAAATCGCCCTCAGCGGCAGCCCGCAAGCGCTTTTCGATAATTTCCCACGGGGTCAATAAATTGCTGAGGCTGATCACGACAAAGTCATGACCGATGGGCGCGCCTAGCAAGGCTGCCCCGCTTACTGCCGCTGTCACGCCTGGAATAACCTCGATCTCAATTTCCGGCCCCTTTTCAGCAAGTTCATATACTAGGCTTGCCATCCCATAAACCCCACTGTCGCCGCTGGAGACAAGGCTTGCAGTTTTTCCGCTTTCCACCAATTCGATGGCTTTGCGGCAGCGTTCTACTTCTTTCCCCATCCCTGTTTCGTAATAATCCTTATCCGGAAATAGCGGACGCAACCGTTCGATATAGGCCGTGTAACCTACGATAACATCTGATTCGCGCAGGCACTTGCAAGATAATTTTGTCATATTCCCAGCGTCGCCGGGTCCAAAACCAACAACATACAATTTACCCACTTGCAATCCCCTTTTCAAACACCGCCACGGCTACGCCATCTTTGGCTGTTTTTTGTAAAATTAGTTTACCAGCGCGACCGCACAAGGCAGCCGCGCGTTCACAGACATTATCAACCCCTACCGTCCGCAAGACCAGATCGGAAGAGGTAAATTCACCTTGGACTTGTGCCAGTTCTGCCGCCGAATAAAAGTGAAGCGGAAGATTGTGCGCCGCTGCAAAGCCGAGCAAACCTTCCTCCTGCCGCTTAAGATCGAGCGTGGCTAGCTGGCAAATTCGGCTGAGGGAGATTTTTTGATCTCCCAGTAAAATGGTCACCGCCCGTTCGATGGTTTTGGCTGAAGTCCCCCGCCGACAACCGATCCCCAAAACCAGGTTCTGCGGCTGCTGCTCGCTTAAGCTGACAGCGTAACAAGCGCTGGCAGTGGTAATTACCGGAGTAGCGTTGACCAAGGCGGCTATTTGCTCCGTTAATTGATTTGCCCCCCCTGCGTGTCCCGACAGGAGGCTAATAGCAAAACGCCCCCTTTCATCACAAACCACCACAGCCGGATCAGTTCTTTTGTCCTTCACCAGCGGTGCGATCGCCCGCACTGCAATGCCACAAGCACCGACGAAAACCAATGCATCCTTCTGGTCAAATAGTCGGAACGCAAGTTCATAAACAGAATCGAAGGGTTCAAACACCCCCCCTTTGGCCTGGCGTGCAGCTAGATAATAGCTTATTTCGTGTCCTCGGTCCTGCAAGGCCCCCAACCGCTCCATTAGGGCGGCACCGCTGGTCGAGAAAGCAATGGCAGCGATCCTCATTCCTTTTTCCCCCGATATTCAGTAGAGAAATCTGGGGAATACAGGCGGGACAAGTGGTAAAGATCTCCGAGAAAATCACCAATACAAACGAGCGCAGTTTTGCTGATCTGATTCTCAGCGGCACTTTTGGCCAGGCTGCTGACAGTACAGCGAATGATTGTCTCTTGCGGCCAGCTTGCCTTATAGACAATAGCGGCCGGAGTATTAGGCCCATATCCGCCGGCAATTAAATCTTTGGCTACAGATTCCAATAAGCCAGCGCTAAGAAATAATATCATTGTTGCCCCATGTGCGGCTAGCATACGAATGCTTTCTTTTTTCGGCACTGGAGTCTTGCCGGCAGCCCTTGTAATGATAACGGTTTGGGAAATTCCAGGCACAGTGTACTCGCTTTTTAAAGCAGCCGCAGCAGCAGAAAAACTTGACACCCCAGGGCAGATCTCATATTTGATACCGAGGGCACTTAATTTAGCCATCTGCTCCCGTATAGCCCCATACAAGCTCGGATCGCCTGTGTGCAAACGCACAACAGTCTTGCCCTGACCGACGGCGGTCTTCATAATTTCCACCACTTCATCCAACGTCATCTTAGCGCTATTGTGAACCTCACTTTCGCGCCTAAGATCCAAAAGCAGCTTAGGATTCACCAAGGAACCGGTGTATATAACTACATCCGCCCCTTCAAGCAGTAACTTTCCGCGCAAGGTGATCAAATCCGGCGCCCCGGGTCCGGCTCCGACAAAATGCACCATACTCATATCGAAAACAACTCCTCCATTTTTTCGCCCCTTCCGCTAAAGCAAACCAGGCTAATATCAAGACAGCGGGCAAAATGTCGTTCCAGCATATCTTGGATCCGGTCGCGTAACAATCGTATTGTAATATCCATCCATTCTGTTTCCCGCAGGCAATCAAGGGCAGCATCAGTAGTGACCTGATCCTTTATTTGGTGGAGCAATTCCAAAGGTGCCCCTGCTTGCAGCGCCACGGCGATCAGGGCCTCTATCCGCCCATCGCCATAACTAGAATGAGTGTTTGTGATGCCAATAGCTAGCTTGATGATCTTTCCAATATGCCCAATTAACAAAGCACGTCTAAATCCCCTTTCCGCCGCGGCCGAGAGGGTTTCACCGATGAAGTTCGAGCATTTGACATGGGATTCCAGAGACAGACAGAGTTTGTTTCGGGCAAATTGTTCACCATAATTTCCAATAGTCAAAACCACTTCCCGGTAACCAGCCACATATAAAAGGCTGAGCTGGGCCCTAAGGGTCCCTATTATTGCGCTTTCACTCCTGGGTTCAACGATACCAGTTGTACCGAGAATGGAAAGCCCGTCCGCAATGCCTAAACGCGGGTTAAACGTACGCCGGGCTAATTCCTTACCGTCTGGGATGGAGATAATAATCGACAAGCCGCCGCTATAATTATAGTTCCTACAAACAGTTTTACACTCTTTATAAATCATTTGGCGCGGTATCGTATTGATGGCATGGGCACCCACAGGCTGATCGAGTCCGGGCTTAGTTACGCGCCCGATCCCTTGGCCACCGCTGATTTTAATCCCAGCGGGCGCAAGGGATACAGAAGCATAAACGTAGCAGCCGTTTGTTACATCCGGGTCATCACCACTATCTTTTTGGATGGCGCAGGAAACACACCCCGGCAACAGCTTGATATCCAGCACCTTCAACCTTAAGGTAATTCCGCTCGGTGTTACTAATGTCACCGCCTGACAAGGAGTTTGCCTCAAGAGCATTGTGGTCGCCGCTTTTGCCGCCGCTGCCGCGCAAGATCCTGTGCTATAGCCTCGGCGTAGCATTTTTCCACCAATAAAACGAAATTTCATACTACAATTCCCCGAACAGCTCGGTATAGGTTCCAGCTGGCAGATCATAAAGTCGGCTAATGGTTTCTTCCGTAAAAATAGCCTCCGGTTCACCGAGCTCCATAACATAGCCATTTTTTATACAAATCACAAGATCAGACACCCGTCTGGCATAATTTAATTCATGTAGGGACATAATCACCGTCACCTTGCGCTCAGTAGCTAGCCGGTGCAAAACATCGAGGATTTCCACCGCATACCGTATATCTAAAAAAGAAGTCGGCTCGTCCAAAATGATGATTTCCGGCTCCTGGCAAAGCGCCCGGGCCAACATGATACGCTGCAACTGACCATCGCTCACTTCAGTTAAATTTCTGTCCATTAACTCCAGAGCCTTAACCAAGGACAGGGCTTCAGCAATCTTTTCTTTGTCTTCGTCGGATAAAATCCCCAGCTTGCCCGTGTAGGGATAGCGCCCCACCGCCACTAGTTCTCCGCAGGTCATCAGCTCCGGCTGAGGCCGTTCAGTCGACACAATGGCCATCTGGCGGGCTAGCCTTTGGGGATTGATAGCTTCAAGTGGGGTGTCATTGATCAAAGCCACACCGCTAATGGTTTTCAGCTGACTGGCCATGCTTTTAAGTATGGTTGATTTACCAGAGGCATTGGGGCCAATTAAGGTGGCTATCTGTCCCTTTTTGACAGACGCTTCAATGTCTTTGACAACAGGCCTACCATTGTAACCCACGGTGAGTTTTTCGGCGCGGAAATAATATTCCACTACTCTCCTCCCACCCTCCCGGCCATAATCCAAATGACTACCGGCGCGCCCAACAAGGAGCTGACCGAACTGATACTCATCTCCATTGGAGCATAAATTGTTCGGGCAACCAGATCGCAACCGAGACAAAATACTGCGCCGCCAAGGAAACAAAAGGGAATCACAATGTGTGGCTTGGAGGTCCTGGTAATAGCCTTAATAAGATGTGGCACGGCAACTCCCACAAATGAAACCGGGCCGGCAAAAGCTGTTACACAGGCGCATAAAATACTAGATAGTAAAATGAGTAAGATCCGAAACACCCTGATGTTTACCCCCACACTTTGCGCATAACTTTCACCCAGCCGATAGGCACTGATGGGCTTAGAAAGAAAAAAAGTAGTAACCGCTGCCACAAAGATCACCGCCGCCATCACCCGGACATCGGCCCACGATGTCCCAGAAAAACTGCCCTGTGACCAATGGTGCAGGTTGACAATATTTTCATCACTTGCAAATACAACCACGAAATCAGTAATGGCCGAGCAGATATAACCAATCATCACCCCACTGATAATGAGTGACGAGGTGCGATTGACCCGCCGCGCCACCGCTAGCACAAAAGCCATTGAAAGCATGGCCCCGACAAAAGCTGCAGAAACTATCATCTTTGAATTGACAGTAAAACCCCGGCCCAGGACAAATACCATAACCAAAGCCACAATCAACTTTGCCCCCGCAGAAATGCCCAACACAAATGGCCCCGCGATGGGATTGCCAAAGAAAGTCTGGAGTAAAAAACCTGACAGCGCCAAGGCGCCGCCTAAAACAGTAGCGGCAGTCAAACGCGGAAGTCGCACTTTCCACAAAATATCGTGTTCGATTGTGTTTGGGATCAGAGCCTGGCCCAGCGGCATCTTGACACTGCCCATTTTGATGTTCAGCCCCACTAAAGCGAAAAAAAGTAGGAAGAGCACGAGCGCTATCAATAGCTGGCGCATGCGCCAGGTTCTCATTACTACTACTCCTTCCTTCACTGTATCACTGTAATTTATAATAATAATTCAGCTTTGTCTTGTTATTTGTTTTACCCGTAAATATCCGATTCAGGTCTGCTATCATCGAGCCAAACTCGGTCGTCTCCTGAAAGAGATTCTTGTTAGTACACCAGACATTTCCGCTTTTTACCGCCTCGAAATCAGCCAGCAAATGGCTTTTTGCCAACAGTTCAGCCAGGCTATGCACTTCACCATCGATAGCACTATTGTATATAATGATGTCTGCCTTCTTGGCCCTAGTATAGAAATGCTCCAAGTCAAGATTCATCGGTCCCGCTCCATTATCAGAGTCGCCGCTATCGGCAAATACATAACGTCCGCCCGCAAGCTCTATCATCTTACTGGTGTAGTCGCCACCCTTGCGCACCACCGCATTGCCAGCTGAACTGATATAGAAGAAGGCAACGCTTTTACCGGTACTCTCAGACGGTATCCGGTGAAGATATGTGACCTGTTCATCAAACAAGGTTTGGGCTCGTTCTTCTTCCCCACATAGCAATCCGTATAGCTTAATCCATTCGGTTCTTCCCAAAGGATGGGGCTCATAGCTGGAGCGTTCCACCAGGACCGGGATACCCAGGTCCTCCAACTTTTCTTTAACCTCTGGCGTATGCAAAATCATTGTGGACTCAATGGCTAGATCGCAGCCTTTTGAAATCAACAGTTCATAATCCGGTGCACTGTACTTACCTGCATAAACAATATCGCCTTCTTCCATCGCCACCCGTGCCTTTTCAATGTACCAGCCATCTGCCTTCGTGCCACTCATGGAAATATGGTCCAATGAGTTTAAGGCATCAAAAAGGCACATAGCCGAGGTTGCTGCTAAGTAAATGTTTTTCAGCGGCTGGCGGAGGATAGTGACATCGCTACTGATATTGGCCGGAGGCTCCTTCCCTTCGGGGACCAGAAGGAAACACCCGCTTTCGCTTATTGATATTAAAGAGCAGCCATTAGCCAGATGGTCAACAATAAATTGCTGCGCGTATTCAAGATCCATTCTGTCCACGATCTTTAAACCATCAAAGTTTACTGCATCTGGCCCCTGGCCACAACCGGGCAGTGCCAGGGCCAGAAGTAACGCAAACAAAATGGGCCTTAAAATTTTACTGGACTGAAGCCGGGTCGAATCGCAAATCATATTCAATCTCCTTCGGAGTACTCATGGCAACGGTACAAGCCTTGATCGGTAAGTCCACATCAAATTCAATGGGGATTTCAAAGGTAGAGTTACCCTCCACGTTAATGGGCATAAATTTCACCCCATCCACCAACAGGTAAGTATAGTTGGGGCTACTCCAGACAATACGCGCCATATTTGTTCCCTTGCGATAAAATAGGGTTGCCGGAGACTCTATGCTAGCTTTTCCTGCTCCGCCTGTCATTTCAACCTTTACCTGGGCCGGAATAAAAGCCTCCTCCGGTATATTTTCTGATTGAAAGATAATAAGATGATCATACCAGTTCCCGCTCTTGGTTCCTTGTCCCGCACAATCGAGATCAATATCTAGGGCGGCCACAGGCACGGTAAAGGTATGTTTGCCGTCAAGAAGGAGGGGGCTGATCTGATTTGCTTCGTCAGCCGCTGCCTCCGCCCCTTTACCCATGTAAAGGGCGGAATATCCGCGACCACTTAGTGTAATAGTGGCCATCATCTTCTTGTCTTCTACCGTCAACTGGCAATCTACAATTTTGAACATCGCGGTATCAGAATCAACCTCAATTGAATAGGTGCCATTTTGAATTCGGGCCGCGGTAACACCAGCGGCAGCTGCCGCTGGTACTGCCTCAACAGGGTCTCCAGCAATTGCCTCTTGAAGATGGCGAATATAAATATCTTGTATACCCTTGATTTGCCCGAGACCTTTAAGCACAGTTTCTACCATGTAGCCATCTTCCTCAAGGATTGTCCGCCATGAATCTTCGCCGGCCCCGGCCATATCATTATTAGCATGATCCCCGGCAACCACCATCAGCGGCCGCAGAACCACCTTGCTAATACCCATTTGGGACAGCTGTTCTCGCACTTGATCGATCTCAATCCCCCGCTCCACTGTTCCAATAATATAATCATGGTAGCCCTTGGCCGCCAGGACAGCCTGAAGTTTTACATAAGTGGCCCTGGCCTCATGTTCTGTGCCGTGCCCCATGAATACAAGTGCTGTATCATCCGCCCTGAACTTTGCAGTTTCTTTTACAATTAGCTCGCTAACTTCATCATAGTCAGCCTCATCAGCGAGGAGCCACTTGCCAATTTTGAGGCTGTCAAACTTGTCCGCAAAAGGCATCACTTCCTTAATCATATCTTCGTACTCAAAGCCATTCATCACTGTGGTCGGTTGGACTATAACTTCCTTGACCTTATCGAGCACCAGACGGTTCATCGCCTCAGTTACGTTATCAATGACCAGGCCTTCGCGTTTGGCCAGCTTATCGATGATAATTTGGCTGGTAAATGCCCTCCGCACCTGGTAATTAGGAAAAGCGTTTTGGATTGCGGTTTCAATGCCACCAATGTTAAGGTTTCGGCTTTGGTTATAGCTGGTACCAAAGCTAACCACTAAAATCACCTTGTCAGTGGCTGATGTGTTGACAATATCATCTGTTTCAGAAATACCCACTTCATAACCATTAGAATAGTCCCCATTATTTACAGTGGCTGAGCACCCGGCAATTAGCGCCAGTGATAAGGTAATAACCAGTACGAGCGCTAAAATCCTACCTTTTCTCACATTCAATCCTCCCTACTCAGTTTGCCTTACAGTTAAGGCGTTTTTGTCAGCGTCTGTTATTTTGTTGGCCCATTGGGAACAGCAAAAAAGCGAAGATGCAATGCATCTCCGCAACCGATTTCTCGCAGACCCCCTATCTCCTGTACTCGCAGGTTAGATATGGCAATCAAAGCCGGTCTCCTGACTCTCGTGTTGGTGGTATAAACCACAGTCCATTGCTCTGCCTTACCGTATAAATCACAGTGGCTGACTTGCGCCAACGAACAATGGACACACGCCTACAGTGGCGGTACCGTGCGGTTAAACGCAAAGCGCTCTCCGCGTTCCCAGTTAATCCGGTCGGCAACCCCTCTTAAGTTATTTCCCAATGGATAATGTTGGCCGCCGGAACACTTTGATAGAAAATATTAACTTTTCATCTATAGATTACCATAGGGTAAAAAACGTGTCAATAAATTTTATAATACCCAGATAGTGTCAGCCTACTGTAGGATAAAAGTAATCTTACCTCCCGCCATTTGGGAACCTAAACTTATTTAATAAAACTAAATACCACCCACATAACTTGCAATCCATTTCAAAAGCGGGGCGAATGATCCAGTGCCAGTTCGGGGAGATGGAATGTTAGTTAAGGATTCTTTTATTACCTTCAGGAAGCTATCTAGTAAGCCTTTGAATGCTTTTGCCATGGAAGATCCCACCTCTTGAGTATTTATACTCGCTCTGGCAGATCGGTGAGATCTTCTTCTATTTCCAGGGGACATATTCTTATACTACAGTAACTTTACACTAACCGCTCAACTATTCTTTAATTGTCCGCCCGTATGCTTTATAATAAATTGGAATTGAAATATCACGAAGGGGGCCTAACTGTGCAAGAATCTGTTAAATATTGGATCCGGGCTGCATTAATTGCCGCTTTGTATGTAGCCATAACATATGCTTTACAGGCCACAAGTTTTTTGCCAGCCCAGTTCCGCCTGGCCGAAGCTTTGACCTTGCTGCCCATGTTGTTTCCGGAAGCCATTTGGGGAATTGGGGTCGGCTGTTTCATCGCCAATCTCTTTAGCCCGGCCGGATTAATCGATGTAGTGCTAGGTAGCCTTACCAGCCTACTAGCCGCTTTTATAACTTATCGTTACCGCTGGCATGCCATTGGTTTTTTATCCCCGATTGTACTTAATGCTCTCGTCGTCAGCGCTTACTTGCGCCTGTTAGCCGGCCTTCCTTATTGGGTTACAGCCATAGGCATTGCCGCCAGCGAAGCCGTAGTAGTTTTGGGAGTTGGGGTGCCATTAGTATTATACCTAAGAAAGTGGTTGCAATCTTAATCCTTCATAAACTGATCAGCATATGCTGATAGCAAGAAGGAGTGGTGCAACATGAAAACATGGCTAGTACAGGCGGGGGACACCCTGGATCAAATCGCCAAACTACATCGGGTGCCGATTTCCCAACTGCTATCGGCCAATCCAGCTCTAGATCCTGATAATTTGGTTAGCGGGCAAAAAATTGTTATCCCCCCGAGCCAAACGGAAACCGATCCCCCGTGCCCAAGCGGTATCTTTTGGGTAGTTACCCCCGGGGATACTCTATACAGCATCGCCCAGGCAGCCGGAGTAGATCTGGCTGACCTGGTAGCTGCAAATCCCGGGGTGGATCCTTTAGATTTACGCCCGGGGCAGAGCCTTTGCCTCCCCCCCAGAGCAATTGTACCGCCAGAAATACCGCCATGCGCCAGCGGGGTTTTTTGGGTGGTGGAGCCCGGGGATACCCTATTTAAAATCGCTCAGGCTACCGGCTTTACCGTAGATGAGCTGCTGGCGGTAAATCCCGGCCTCGATCCAAACAATCTGCAACCTCGCACCAATATTTGTTTGCCCGCTGGATAAAGCATCTTTTTGGCTCAGCTTAACATATTTCCGGCGTCTCCAGCCGGCTGGCCTATTTGCGCTGGCCGCGCAGCTTTAACCGGTGCTGTTCACGAATGGTACCAAAAATCTTCCGATAGGTTAAACTGGCATAATCGGGGTAGGTCCAGGGCCAGGGTTGGAATTCGCCCCCGGCATAATATAAAGTGACCTCCCCATAAATACCCTGGCCCAGATACAGCCGGTGGGCGTGATCCTTGGTGGACGCTAACACCAATTTGGCTAAACTTACATAGCCTACATCGATATTGACTCGGCGGGAACCATTTTTGCTCCAAGCGTTCTCCAACTGGTTGCTCCAGGTTTTCAAAGACGGTAGGTCAGCCGGATCTAACAATTTAGTGAACGCAAAGATGATCCGGGTCAGGTCAGGCCCCATCTCGTCTTCATAGTAGCTGGTGTGGGCAAACGGTAGCCGCTCGCTTTGGTAGATACACGGTCCTAAGCGATCGGTCAATGTTGATTCGACAACAGCGAACATAGCATTATCAGCAGTAAACACGCTAGCCACCGGGGTAACCTGTTCCGGAGCTTTCGCCTGCCCCAACTGATCGCCTCCCTTTTCTTAATATGGGTACCTGTTTATAATTTCCGCCGGTTAGGAACGGTTTCCATCCCTTGATCACCCACACCCGATTGTGCTAAAGCCAGGATTTGGGCCAGGATCTGCTGCCTAAGCCCGGCCAAGGCATCAAAATCCATATAGGGGGCATAATACTGCTCCATCTGATGATGGATATCTTTGGCCGCCCCAATAAAACTTATCGCCCGGTTAAACAAGTGAAAAAAGGTTTCCTTGTTTTCAGCTATGATGTCGGCATGTTTTTCGGCTACGGCCGGATCCAACGCTTCATCCATGTTTACAACTATATCGCCGACCCCAGCGCTGTATAGGTGCGGCTCAATGGATTTAGTCAAGGCGACATCGAGTTCGGGAATGACCATTTGTTCTACCTTGCTAGGATTCAATGGGCAATGATATAGTTCCACATTATAGCCCCGCTCTAAAGCCGCTTGGCCTACCTTGGCGATCAAAGCAGATTTACCTGTACCTGGCTGGCCGGCAATTATATATTTATGTCTACAGGGCCCAATAATGGTATCCAAATGATCCACCATTCCATCGGGCGTAATTGCCCGGGCAAACAAATGGCGGTCATAACCCAGCCGCTCTGATACCGGTTCAGCCCCAAACACGCGATCAATTATCACTGCCGCTTGCTGGTTAGCCCAGCCGAAATTCATACCCTCAATATTAGCTTCCTCCCAGTCACGGTAAATAATCTGGGCTGCTTTTAGAAACCGGTAAGCCCGGGTAAAAGTACGGCCTACCTCTTTATTGAGAGTTTCAAGCTCTGTTTTGTGGACCCGGATTTTGTTCCGATCCCAGTAATCACCAAAATATACAATTTCACCTACGGCCCCAGGCAGTTGGGGATCCAAGGTATGGGGGGCGGTCCCATCGATGATCGCAGCCCCTAGTTTAGGAATAACAATACCGTCCAAAGACCCATTATCCGAGGAACAGCAGTGAAACTCTACATCAAAGCCCCTTTCTACCAGCCGGTCAGCGATCGAGCGCATGAATGTCGATTTGCCCACGCCGGGTCCGCCCTTAATAATAAATATACGGTCAGCATCGGGGGGAATAATGTAATTATAAAAGGAATAAAAGCCTTCCGCTGTATTAGAACCGGGGAATACCTTTTTTATCCTACCATAAGCAGCCAACTTCCATCTCCTCCTTATCGCGGGTGTTAGAAGCATCGTTAATATCATATTAGAACGAACCGGCCGATGCTCCTAAAATACCGGCTACAACAGAAAGAGAGCGGACCCGACCCTAGGTCCTAGCCGGCTACTTGAAACAAAGTCATAAGTTCATCTAAAGAAATGGGGCCGAAAAACTCTGCCAGCTTAAGGCTAGACAGCGTCGATCTGATGTCCTCAGGTTCAAATCTAATACCGCCCAGCCTCTGCTCCACCTCGGCGATGTTTTTATGGCCGAAAAAATCGCCATAAATCTTGGCCTGGGCAATTCGACCACGATGGATATCCAATCGCACCTCCACGCGGCCGGCATCAAACCGCTTGCCATTTTGGAAATTATATTTGGGTGAGCGCCCCCAAACCCAATCCCAAGTAGAATATTTGTGCTGAGCTAGCCAGCGGATTCTTTTTTTATCAGCAGGTGATAAATTATAAGTTTGAACCGGCCGGTTGCCGAATATATGCTTGAGAAGATGCTGCTTAAGTTGCTCCATCGTTATCGGCTGGTCAAGAAAATCGCAAATGTTTGCTACCCGACTGCGCACTGATTTGATCCCTTTAGACGCGATCTTATCCGGTTTGACCCTTAAGGCTTGGGCTAAAATGCTAAAGTCTGTATCCACCAGCAAGGTTCCATGATGCAGCACTCTGGTAGATGTCATGTATTGGGCATTGCCTGATACTTTTTTATTATCAACGGTAATATCATTGCGGCTGCTGAAGGCAGCGTCGAGACCTAATCCTTTCAAGGCAGCAATTACCGGCTGAGTAAAAAATTCGAACGCCGTGTCTGTCCCTAAAGTTCGCGGTTCTATAAAGGTAAAGTTGAGGTTGCCGCGATCATGGTATACCGCCCCGCCACCGGATAAGCGGCGCACTACCTTGATCCCACGTTCCAGTATAAAATCCTTGTTCACTTCTTCAATAGTGTTTTGAAAACGTCCAACTACGATGGTCGGGTCATTTTGCCATAAAAGGATGTAGGTTTTAGCTGGGTCTAATTCGTTAAATACATATTCCTCTACAGCCATATTGTAATAGCAGTCACGGTTATCGTTTGGTATATATAACATAATAGTTCACCATCCTTGTTTTTTGTCGGGTTTGTTTAAAGTCCCGATCAAGATTAAGCCGGGGCGGCAGGGTTCGTAAATGAACACGGCACTCCCACCAAACATTTGCCGCATACGCTGGCCGGCCCTAAATGCTGGAACTGGGCCGCATTTTCCCTGCACATAGCCCAGCATTTTTGCCGGTCGAAAACACCGTTAACTAAAGCATTGTTTACGCACCGGTCCTGGCAAGCTGTGCAACTGCCGTTTAGTTTATAAAGACAGTATTCCCGGTTCGGGCGAGCAGTTTTTGCTATCGGCACATCTATGACTAATGTGCCGATCCGGCCGCAACAACCTTTGGCGGTAATCAGCATGTTGTTGAGTCCGAATTTTCCCAGCCCGGCAATATAAGCTACATGTCGGTGGGACCAAGTGCTGATCAGTTTGACCCGGTCAAAATCATGTGTGGCCGGGAGCGTAGCTGCCTTATAACCATGTTTAGCCAGCTCAGTCGTCAACGATCGGTTGAGATCGGCGATAAGAGTGTTCGTTTCTACATAAGCAGTGGCCCAAGTTTTCGAGCTTAGGCGGCCAGAAATATTGCTCTCGGGTACCAGAGGTTCAAATGGTAAAAAGTAGGCTACAACTGTTCGGGCAGCAGGTAGTAAATCAGCCGGCAGCAGATGAGAAGGGCTAATAATGGTTTTTAATTCATTAAATAAAGGATCGGCAGGGTCAGCATACGCTACCAGAGGATCCAGCCACGATGTGACCGTCCCTGTCAACGCAGGGTAAGATTTCACATAGTCTGTTATGAAATCCTCTATAAGTGTTCGCACGGTTATCGCTCTCCTAATTATTTTTCTATCCTGAATATACTTATACCTTGTTATCTATAATCCTGCCTTAACGCTGGAGAAAGAACACCAACACCAGCAGAGCAAGTGCTAGCCGGTAGACGGCGAACACAAAATAGCTGCCCCGGCGTAAAAATTTTAGCAAGAAATAAATGGACACATAACCTACCACAGCCGCCACCACTACCCCCAAAACGAAAGGTAAGTCTAACCCAGCCCCGGTAAAGTCTTTGAGTTTATAGATACCAGCACCGGCCACAATGGGCACCGAAAGAAGAAACGAAAACCGTGCTGCCGATTCGCGTTTTAAGCCCCGGGCCAAACTCATTGTCATCGTAATCCCTGACCGGGAAATGCCAGGTACAATAGCTATTCCTTGCGACAAGCCAATAAGAATGCTGTCCATCCACCCGATATCCTCGATCGCTTTTTGTTTTTTTCCCCTTCTATCAGCCAACCAAAGAACAATTCCCATAACAGCCAACATCAACGCTATCAGCCCAGGGCTCCTGAAGACGGTTTCAGCTTGCTCTTCAAACAACAACCCTAGTACAGCCCCCGGAATAGTAGCCACCACTAAGTACCAAAATAGACGTCCATCTTTGCTTCGGGGTTGGGTAAGCCCCAAGGCAGTTATTTCTAGCAAATCGCGCCAAAAATAGCCTACCACGGCCACCATCGTCCCCAAATGTAAGGCCACATCAAAGGTTAAGCTGTGATCGGGCCATTTAAAAAACCACGGTACTAATATTAAATGCGCTGAACTGGAGATGGGAAGAAACTCGGCTAGGCCTTGCACAATACCTAATACAACCGCTTGGACAACATTCATAAATTACTCTCCTTAACGTTTTTTGATCTGAATGGATATCCTCGTTATCCATTTTATAGTGGCTATATCGGCAGGTCAATAATCACAACTCATTGTTATTTTTTTAGCAGGAAAAAGGGATCCGGGGCTAGAAATATGAAAATACCGATAATCCTGCATATTATTTTAAATTGGAGGGGTATGCTTAAATGAAAAACTTTGATCAGGTAATTGCTCAGGCCAAAGCACTAGGTCCTGTGCGGGTGGCAGTAGCCCAAGCGGCAGATCCTGAAGTTTTGGCAGCCATTAGCAACGCCCAGGCTATAGGCATTGCTACAGGAGTATTGGTAGGAGATCCGGATACTATTTCCGATCTGCTGGCTAAATTGGGCCAAGATCCAGCAGCGTACACTATAATAGCAGCTGCCAACCCCAGCGAATGTGCCAAGAAAGCAGTAGCCCAAGTAAGATCCGGCCAGGCTGAGGTTCTGATGAAAGGCCTGCTACAGACAGCCACCTTCCTCCGCCCGGTACTAGATAAAGAAACGGGCTTACGGACCGGCCAACTGATCAGCCAAGCTAGCGTTTTTGAGTGGCCCGAGAAAGAAAAGCTATTGACTGTAACTGACTGCGCTATCAATATCACTCCCGACCTTAAACAAAAAAAAGGCATCCTTCAAAATGCCATTTCCTTAGCCCAAGCCCTCGGTGTACCTAAGCCTCACGTTGCGGCAGTATGTGCCTTGGAGCTAGTTAACCCTGATATGCCCGAAACAGTCGACGCAGCTGCCTTGGCTAAAATGGCTGACCGGGGCGAAATACAAAACGCGGTAGTTGATGGGCCTTTAGCTTTGGATAATGCGGTATCAGAAGACGCAGCACGACACAAAGGTATTTTCAGCCCTGTAGCCGGTAAGGTAGATATTTTATTGGCACCGGATATGAAGACCGGCAATGTCATCCATAAAACATTAGTCCATTTTGCCCGTCTGAAAGGCGCTGCTGTAGTCATCGGTACCCGGGCCCCCCTTATCGCTACATCTAGAAGCGATTGTGCCACAACCAAGCTTAATTCGTTAGCCGTTGCTAATTTGATGGCTCATTACTTAAAACGATAACATACCAGCGCGCTGATTTTTCGACCAACCGGACAAAGCCCGCCTGTCAGCAGGCTGGCCATTTTAAGCGGCCAGATCCCGCCGCCAGCAACAAGCTCAAAGTCCCCCGGCATGCCTTTCGAGCAATTGACAGGAGCCGGGGGCTGTGCTATGATAAGCGCAAATTATTAGTGCAACCTCATCCTCGGGGTGGGGTAGAGGCTGCGGTGAACATAAGTAGATCGGCTGAGCAGGGCAGCTATGAAGCCTACCGAAAGGGGACACCGCCGAAGCAAAGGTTATGGCCCCAATACCTTTTGCTGGGCCTGGACCGAACAGGTTCAGGACTGTCACTGGTTGTGCTGTGGACAGCCAGTGGAGCGCTATCTCACGGAAAGGGGGATTTTTTTTAGAGATGAATACATCTCGCTGGGTAAAATTCGCTTCCTAGTTCGATATGCTATCCCCAACCGGGGACACATTAACAATTAGGAGGCATTTTAACTGATGAATTTTTTTAATGGAACAGCAACCATCAACAGCGATAACCAGCTTGAAATCGGAGGTCTGAGTGTGCCAGAGTTGGCGGCTCGTTTTGGTACCCCCCTATATGTAATGGACGAGATGCTTATTCGGCAAAACTGCCGCCTGTGGAAACAAGCGACCGCTAATTATGGTACCGTAGCTTATGCCGCTAAGGCGTTTTGCACCAAAGCCATGTGCCGCTTAATTCACCAGGAAGGGCTGGCACTTGATGTTGTATCCGGTGGTGAACTTGCAACCGCTCTTGCCGCCGACTTTCCAGCCCAGCTTATTTACTTTAACGGCAATAACAAAAGTGCCGCCGAACTTAGGCTCGCCATTCAAGCCCAAGTTGGACGCCTTGTCGTCGATAATTTTTTGGAACTAGAAATGATAGAGCAAATTGCCGCCCGGCTTAAACAGCAAGTTGATATTCTGCTTCGCATTTGCCCGGGCATTGAAGCTGACACCCATGAATATATTCAGACTGGCCAACTAGATTCAAAATTTGGGTTTACCCTGGCCAACGGACAAGCAATGGCAGCTGTCGAGGCAGCTTTATCCAAACGTCATTTGCGCCTTCGTGGTTTGCAATACCACATTGGTTCCCAGATTTTTGCCCTGGATAGTCATGCTGCTGCTGCTAAAATCACAGTTTCCTTTATGGCTACTATTTACAAAAAGTTTGGTCTCACCTTGGCAGAACTCGATGTTGGCGGCGGCCTTGGTATCAGCTACTTACCTGACGATAATCCAGCCGGAGTCAGTGATTTGGTTCAGACTGTAGTGCACACCATACGAACACATTGTGCCACTTCCGGCCTTGCCTTCCCTACCCTCGTGTTCGAGCCCGGCCGCTCCATTGTTGGGCCAGCCGGGTGGGCCGTTTATCGGGTCGGGGCCCGCAAGGAAATCCCCGGCGTCCGTACCTATATTGCCGTAGATGGCGGACTGTTCGACAATCCCAGGCCAGCCCTATACGGATCCCAATACTTTGCTTTTGTAGCCAACAAAGCTAACGACCCTGCTGAGGAAACAGTTACCATTGCCGGCAAATGCTGCGAGTCAGGTGACATTTTGATAAAAGACATTGCCCTACCCCGCCTTGAGCCGGGCGATATTATAGCAATGCCCAGTACTGGAGCCTATCAATATACCATGGCCAGCAATTACAATCGTTTTTGCCGCCCAGCCGTAGTTTTTGTTAACAACGGCGAAGCATATACCGTGGTAAAAAGAGAAACCATTGAAGATCTCCTGCGAAACGACCTTATCCCCAGAGCCTGGGATAAAGAGCATTTGCTGCGCGCCGCCCGCTGAAATTCGGCCGGCTCGGTTTCTTGACAGAGTCTTGTGGGCATGGTAGTATTGATGTCCGGAACAGAACTACAATTTAAAATATGCGCAGGCTGGGTGACCGCGAGCACAATGCCGCAAGGCCGTGTTCGAGGAAAGTCCGGGCTCCGCAGGGCAAGGTGCTGGCTAACGGCCAGTGGGGGCAACCCTAAGGAAAGTGCCACAGAAATGAAGACCGCCATAAAATGGCAAGGGTGCAACGGTGGAGTAAGAGCCCACCAGCGGTTAGGTGACTGACCGGCTAGGTAAACCCCACCTGGAGCAAGACCTAATAGAAGGAATATGATGCGGCCCGCATCTTCCTTGGGTAGGTCGCTGGAGACGTCGGGCAACCGCCGTCCTAGATAGATGGTCACCCTCGACAGAACCCGGCTTACAGGCCTGCGCATAAGAAAAAAGACGGCTTCGGCCGTCTTTTTGTATCGCTAAAGCTCTTCCAATTATGCCCTTAAATGCTGACCTGCTTTTCTTGTCCGGGTGCCAGCCACAAATCCTCTTCTTGGGCGGCCAGGATGTAAATAGCGGCCAAACAAATCACCAGGCTGACTGACGTTATGATAAAAATATATTTTAAGCCGAACATATCCCCTATTTTTCCTAGGAACAATGGTGCCACCATCCCTGCTAAGCGGTTGATGGACATTCTCAGCCCCATGGCCAAGCCGCGTTCGCCTTCTTGCCCGGCTTGGCTGGCTAAAGCCATGGAAATCGGCTGAACAGTACCATAACCCATCCCGCCTAAACCCAATATGATAGCCAAGGGAACAACAGCTGTGCAAAAAGCTGTCAAAAGGCCGCTGAGGGCACAGACCCCCAGGGCTAGCAGCAAAAGGGGTGCTATACCGTAACGGCTGCGCCAAACTGTCAAAAAAGGCCGGATCGCTGCTTCGACTGTTACCTGAAAAGTGAGCAAAAGGCCGATAAGAGGAGCATCCAAACCCACCGCATCAAAGTAAACTGAATAGAACGAACTCCGCAAACTGTATAAGACCAGTATTCCAAATATCCCCAGGAGGCTGATGACATAGGTTGGCTTGTGGAGCAGATTCTGTAAACCTGTTTTTGTTATCTGCCAACTGTTCCCCGACCTTGTTCTCAAAGGTTTGCTACGTTCATCCGCCAGGAAAGAAAGCGGCACCATCAGCAAGGCCAAAGCCGCCGCTAGAATAAAAAGCAGGTTGTAATCAAATTGTTTGACCATAAAACCTCCTACCGGCGGCCCGATCAGGTGCCCGGCACAGCAGGCAAAGCTGTAAATGGAAAAGTTCCTGTATAAGGTGTTGCCATCTGCCGTATCCCCAATCATCACCTGCGAAGCCACAAGTTGTAACACATGAAAAAACCCCAGTGCAGCCAGGCTTAGCGCTAACAAATTAATCGACCTTGACCCTAACAGGACACAGGCACTCGCAGCAATGCCGATAGTGCTGCCAATAAGTATATTCCGGGTCCCAATACGATCGCACATAACACCGGTAGGAAGGGCAAAAACAGTCGGTAAAGCCGAATAAGCAGCCATTATCAGCCCAATCGTATCCATCCCAGCACCTTGACCTTTGGCAACCAGGGCTATATACGGTGAGACTAAGTGCCATGAAGTAAAATGTAATACTGCAATCAAACTGAGAATCGCCAACTGGCTCATATTATGCTCTCCAATCTAACTGGTCTAAAGCTTCATTGGCAGCCTTGTCAGCGCAGGTGTTTTGATCTCGCGGTATATAAATAAAAGAGATGTTCTTAAACGCCCGGATCATGCTTTGCGCGCGCTGATATAATGGCAACAGATTAGGATGTTTTACCCGGTAAACCCCATTCATCTGCTTGATCAAAAGTTCTGAATCCCCATAAACAGAAACTGTGCTGGCTTGTAAGTTGCTTGCCTCTTCCAACCCCCTTAGCATGGCTTTGTATTCGGCGACATTATTGGTGGCAACACCGATATATTCGCCTTTTTCCAC